>JBKJVH010000197.1:0-4292 GCA_046590985.1 Mycobacteriales bacterium | reverse complement strand
TGAACGGCCTGGTGCGTGGGCTCGCCGCCGAGCTCCGCGGCACCGGTGTCACCGCGTCCTGCGTGAGTCCCGGATCGACCCGGACACCGGTGCTCGAGGAGAGCGCCCGCCTGTACGGCCTGGCGGACGTCGAGCACTTCGCCCGCCAGCAGCCGTTGGAGCGGTTGCTCGAGCCTGAGGAGGTGGCGGCCGCGCTGGTCTGGCTCGCGGGTGAGGCGAGCTCCGGGGTCACCGGTGCGGACGTGGCTGTCGACGGCGGCCTCGCCCTCTAGTGCGGATCGTCCTGGACCCGCGGACTCGGCAGCTCCACCACGGGCGGGTGCTGCTGAGCCCGTCCGGCCGGCTGCTGCGGCTCAGCCCCGGCGGGCCAGCCGCGATCGCCGACCTGGCGCTCGGTCGGGGGGACGCGCAGGCCCTGAAGCTGGCAGGCACGCTCCTCGAAGCCGGCGCTGCGCACCCGCATCCACACCCGCACCCAGCCGGCGACGTCACGGTCGTGATCCCCGTGAAGGACCGGCTGACCGAGCTTGCGCGGTGCCTGGCAGCACTGACCGGTGACGTGCTCGTGGTGAACGACGGGTCTGCCGACCCGGCTGCCGTCGAGGAGCTCTGCACCAGGTACGGAGCGCGCTGCGTCCATCGCCCCAACGGCGGTCCGGCAGCTGCCCGGAACACCGCACTTCCCTTGCTGGACAGGGACTTCGTCGCCTTCCTCGATAGCGACTGCGAGCCACCGGCGGGCTGGCTGGAGGACCTCCGGGGCCACTTCGACGACCCGGCGGTGGGGGCGGTGGCGCCGCGGGTCAGCGGCGGGCCGCGCAGCCCCCTCGACCTCGGCCCCCGGGCCGCGCTCGTCCGGCCCGGCGGCGAGGTGGCGTACGTCCCGACCGCCGCGCTGATCGTCCGGCGCACCGCCCTCACCTCTTTCGATGAGGCGCTCCGCTATGGCGAGGACGTCGACCTCGTGTGGCGGATGGTCGACGCCGGGTGGCAGGTCCGGTACGACCCGTCGGTGGTGGTCGCCCACGCCGAACCGGCGCGGCTGGCGGCTCGCCTGGTCAGAAGGTTCCGCTACGGGACGGCAGCCGCGCCGCTGTCCGAGCGGCATCCGGACCGGCTTGCCCACCTGGTGCTGCCGCCGGCTTCGACCGCCGTCGTCATGCTGCTGCTGACGAAGCGCCCGCTGCTCGCCGCGGGAGTCGCGGCCTGGTCGGTGAAGCAGCTGGACCGGCACCTTGAGTACCTGCCGACCTCGACCAGCGTCATCGGGTTGTCGGTGAAGGGCACGGCGCTCGGGATGGGGCGGGCGCTCGCGCTGCTCGGGCCGCTGGGCTGGCGGCGGAGGACGGCGCTGCTGCTCGTGGCTCCCGCGCTGGAGGAGTGGCGGCAGCGCAGACCGGCGGTCGACCCGGTGACGTACACGGTGACCACGCTGCTGGACCAGGCCGCGTACGGGGCCGGCGTGGTTGCGGGCTGCCTCAGGCACCGGACGGGCCGGCCGCTGCTCCCGCGGCGGGCGTGAACAGCCGTCACAGGGCTACGAGCTGGGCGCGTGGAGCGGTACGACAGCACTCGCCGTGACACCGAGGCGCTCGAACAGCATCACGGACTCAGCCTTGGCCTCTTTCGCGGAGGGGACGTCAAGGCCGAACTCGGTCGTGACCCGGGCGATGGCGTCGAGGGTGAGCGCGAGCTCGTAGTCTGCACCGGCCGCGCGTGCCCGCTCGACCCCCTTGCGGAGGCGTTCGAGCCCTTCCTCCGGGGAGCCTGCCTGCACCAGCGCATAGCCCGCCATCCGATCAAGCATGGCCAGCAGCACCCCCATCCCGTGTGCAGCCTCCGCACGGGTGACGGTGGCCTCAAGGAGTTCCTGGGCCTCAAAGTGCTGGCCCAGGAAGAGCAACCGTTCCGCCTCCCGCGCGTCCGTCTCCAGTACGTAGGCGGCGGCGCCGATCGCGGCGAAGCCGGCGCGCGCGTCGGCGTACAGGAACTCGGCCTGCGCGGAATCGCCCTCGCGGACCGCCACGCGACCCAAGTTGCTGCTAGCCAGCGCGATCCCGACCGGGTAGTCCGCCGCGCGCCAAGCAGCGAGCGCCTCGCGGAACATCGTGCCGGCCTGCGCCAGCTGGCCCTGGTCGCTGAGGATCTCGGCGAGGTTGTTCGCTGCCGTGACGTCCTGCACCAGGTCCCCGGCGCGCTTGCGGGCCTCACCTGCGCGGGCGTAGTACGCACGGGCCTCGTCCCATCGGCCCTCGAAGTAGGCGTGCGCTCCCAGGTTGTTCAGCACGTTCGCCTGTCCTCCCCAGTCCTCGAGCTCCTCGTAGATCGGGAGCGCCAGGGTGCGGTACCTGTCGCTCTGCGGACCGCCCAGATCGGTGTGGGCCCAGTCGAGCAGGTAGTAGGCGTGGGCGAGGGTAGGAAGGTCGTTCACGACCTTCGCCTGCTCGACCGCGCTCTCCAGGAGCGGGAGGCACTCGCCGTACCTGCCTTGACGCAGGCGCGCAGCCCCATAGGACATGAGCAACTGACCTGTCAGGCGGGATCGTTCCGGAGACCTAGGCTCGCCGTCGAGCTGTCGCAGGCCCCGCGTGTACCAACGAAGCGCCGCGCTGTAAGCACCTGACCGCTCGAGCACCCAACCCTGCTTCTGGAACAGCCGCGCCACGACCGGCGTCTGGCCGGACGCGAGCCGTCGAGCGTTCGCGAAGGCAGCGGCAGCCTGCTCGTAGCTGCCGGACAGCTCGCACACGTCTCCGAGCGCCTCCCAGGTCGCCCGCACCTCGTCCTCCTCCACGGGCGCATGTCGCGCGGCGTCCAGAGCCCGGCGAAGCAGGAGTCCGGCCTCCACGGGGGCGGCGCTGCGGCGGGCCTGCGCGGCCGCTACCCGGGACCACCGCCAGGACGCGTCGTACCGCCCGGCCGCGTGGTAGTGCACCGAGAGCAGGCCGGCGTACCGCTCCTGCTGGCTCCCGGCGTGCTCCGACACCAGGTCACCGGCACGTCCGTGCAGATCCCGGCGGTGCCGGTAGGCCAGGCCTTCGTACGCCACCTCTCTCACGAGGCCGTGCCGGAAGCGGATGTCTTCGCCGTCCCGGACGAGGAACCGGTCCAACCGGTGCAAGACGTCCGCTACGTCCACCAACTTGGTCGGCTGTCGTCCTTGGAGCATCGGGGCCAGGACGGCGGCGGGGAAGCGGGTGCCCAGGACCGCCGCCCGCCGCAAGAGCTCCCGGTCCTGCGAGGACGTCTGGTCGAGCGAGGCCGCCACGGTGGCCTCCACGCTGTCAGGCAGGGCGTCCAGGTCTCCACCTGCCAGGGCCACCTCGACCAGCTCGATGAGGAACAGCGGGTTGCCGCCGCTGCGCTCAGCCAGAGTGCGCCTGACATGCGGGGCAATCGGGGCATCGCCAAGGGCTTCGGAGACGAGGGTCGTCGAAGCGGACTCCGTCAGGGGTTGGAGCTCGAGCTGGCGCACATGGGCAGCGTCGGGAAGCGGTGCCTCTGCGCCTGCTCGTCGGTTGAGCACCACCAACCAAGGCCGCGTTGCCACGGCACCGACGAGGCTGAGCAGCAACTGCCGTGATGCCTCGTCCAGCCAGTGCGCGTCGTCGACGACCAGGAGCGCCGGTCGGGTGAGCAGCGCGCTGAGCAGTTGTTGAACGGCCGCATGCACACTGGCTCGCAGAAAGGCAGGGTCCAGTCCAGCCGTCAACTCGGTGGCGGGTAGCTCCAACCCGAGCACGAGCCCCACGAGCGGCAAGGAGGGAAGGAACTCGCTCGCCACCTGCGAGACCAGCCGGACGAGGGCCGCCTCCGTGGCCGCCTCGTCGGCACCTGGAGGAACGCCCAGCAGGTGTCGAAGCGGCCTCCGGAGGGCGAAGTACGGCGTTGTCGTGCCGTACTGCCCGCCCTCGACCCAGACGGTGACGACGTCAGGGACCCGAGCGACGAACTCCCGCGCCAGGCGGGTCTTGCCGACGCCGGGATCCCCTACGACCTCGACAAGCATCCCGTTGTCCGCCCGCGCGTCCTCGAGTGCCCGCTCGAGGAAGGACAACTCCGGCTCGCGGCCGGTGAGGGCCAAGCCCCCCGTCGTCGGTGCGGCACGAGCCGTGTCGCCGACGTCACCGACCACGCTCGCGTTGATCAGGTCGGACTTGCCCTTCACGGGGAAGGGCTCGAGCGGACGCAGTTGGAACGATCCGGCCAACCGCTCCACCACCGTCTGCGTCGCCACCACCTCGCCTGGGGCTGCGCGGCCCATCACCCTTGCCGCCAGGTTCGTGGCGTCG
>JBKJVH010000010.1:0-14533 GCA_046590985.1 Mycobacteriales bacterium | reverse complement strand
GTTGGCGTACACACCATCCACACCGGGCAGCGCACGCAGCAGTCGTGGTGGCGCCGGCCACCGCTGCCGCCCTGCTGCGTGCGCTGCCCGGTGTGGAAGGTGTGTACGCCAACGAGACCTACCACTACCTGTCCGACCTCGCGACCCAGTCCTCGGGAGCGTCCAGCGTGTGGCAGGACCTGGGCTACACCGGGGCCGGTATCGGCATCGCCGTCATCGACGCCGGCGTGGACGGCAGCCACCCCGACCTGTGCGCGGCAGCGGTCTTCTGCAAGGGCACCCCGGTCAAGACCGTCCAGAACGTCAAGATCCTGGGCCGTCAGGAGGTGGCGGTCGACCCCGTCGTGGTGCTGCCCGACCAGATCAACACCGACTCCTCGTCCGGGCACGGCTCGCACGTGGCCGGCATCGCCGCCGGCTGGGGCTCCGCCGGCACCGACCCGACGAAGTACCGCGGCGTCGCGTACGGCGCGAACCTGATCGGCTTCGGCACCGGTGAAGCCGTCGAGGCCGAGAACGTGCTGGCGGCGTTCGACTACGTCATCGCGCACAAGGACCAGTACAACATCAAGGTGATCAACAACAGCTGGGGTCCGGGCGCGTTCACGCCCTACGACCCCGAGCACCCGGTGAACCGGGCGATCGACGCGGCCTGGGCCGCCGGCATCACCACCGTGTTCGGGGCCGGCAACGACGGCCCTCGCGTCGACAGCCTCAACATGTTCAGCGCGAACCCGCACGCGATCTCGGTGGGCTCCGGTGCCAAGAACCACCAGCAGGCCTCGTACTCCAGCAAGGGCGTCCCCGGCCACCCGCAGCTGCACCCGACCGTGACGGCCCCGGGCGACAGCATCACCAGCGTCCGGGCCTCGACCGGCTTCACGATCGATGCCGCCGACGCGCAGGCTGTCGCGGCGCCCGACGGCGACACCGCCTCCGGCACCGACAGCGCCTACTACGCAGCCAGCTCGGGGACCTCGATGGCTTCCCCGCACATCGCCGGTGTCGTCGCGCTCATGCAGCAGGCCGCTTTCGCGACCCGGGGTGGCTACCTGACGCCGCTGGAGGTCCGGAACATCCTGCAGAACACCGCCTCGGCCATGCCCGGCTACCAGCAGTACAGCGTGGGGGCCGGCTTCGTGAACGCCCTTGCGGCCACCTCGGCCGCCGCCACGCTGACCCAGACCCAGACCTATGACAGCCACCTCACCACCGACGTGGTGCCCTTCGCCGGCACGGCGGGCGGCGACTTCCTGCTCCCGACAGCCAGCTTCACCGCCACCTACACGGTGCTCCCGGGCGCGACCGACCTGGACGTGATGATCGGCTGGGGGCCCGAGAAGGTCCTCCCGGCCAACACCGACCTCGACATCGACCTGCTGCGGCCCGATGGGAGCACCTTCGCGGGCACCTTCCTGCTGTGCAACCCCCAAGCCCAGCCGAACGGCTACAGCTCGTTCTGCAGCTCCGCTCCCAACGAGCGACTGACGGTCGTCAACCCGACCGCGGGCACCTGGACGGTCAACGTGCACCCCGGCGTGGTCGGAGTGCAGGAGACCGTGCGCGGCTTGTGGTCCACGACCTACCCCGCAGGTACGGCGCTGCCCGTGCGACCCGGGCCGGCCACGCTCGCGCTGGCCGCGTCGCAGCCCGCCCAGCTCGCCGGCCAGCCGGTCGACCTGACCGCCACCGTGACGAACGCTGCCGGGCTGCCCGTCGCGGACGCCACGGTCACCTGGTCCACCGCAGGCGTCGGCGCCGTGGGCCACCAGACGACGGTCACCGACAGCTTCGGACGGGTGCACGCGCAGGCGCTGTCCGGCGCCCCCGGCACCCAGACGGTCACGGTCAGGGCGGCCACTCTGGTCAGCAGCACCAGCATCACCTGGCTCGGTGTCGTCGTGCCCTCCCTGCCGACGCTGCCCTGCCTGATCAACTGCCCGGCACCGGTCGTCGACAGCAACGGCAAGGTCAGCGGTGGCGGCTGGTGGACGGTCAGCGGCGCCAAGCACCACCTTGCCGCGAGTGCCGAGCACGCCGCGGGCTCCACGACCAGCAGCGGCGACCTGACCTACGACGACAAGGCCGGCACCAAGATCGCCGGCACCGGCGTGGAGCACCTGGTCATCGACGGGACGAAGGCCACCGTCACCGGGACCTGCACGGTGAACGGCAACACCGGCTACCGCTACACCTTGACGGTTGTCGACAACGGTGAACCAGGTTCCACCGACACCGCCCGGCTGGTCGTCACCCAGACCGGCACGAGCTGGAAGCTCGACGACGGTGGCACTCTGGCCGGCGGCAACCTGCAGGTCCGCAAGGACAGCTGATCGACCCTGCATAGTCATGCAGGGTCATGTATGATCTGACGCATGGGCATGAGGGCAGCAGTTGCGGGCGCCAGCGGGTACGCCGGCGGTGAGCTGCTGCGCCTGCTCCTGACCCACTCCGACCTCGAGCTCGGCGCGCTCTGCGCGGGATCGTCGGCGGGGCAACCCGTCACCGACCTGCACCCGCACCTGCCCCAGCTCGCCGACCGGGTGTTCAGCTCGACGACGGTGGCCGCGCTCGCCGACGCCGACGTGGTGTTCCTGGCACTGCCGCACGGCGAGTCGGGGCTGCTCGCCGCTCAGCTGCCGCCAGGCCTGTCGATCATCGACCTCGGCGCCGACCACCGGCTCCAGGACCCGGCCGCCTGGGAGCGCTGGTACGGCGGCGCCCACGCCGGCACCTGGACCTATGGCCTTCCCGAGCTGCCCGGGCAGCGGGCCCTGATCGCCGGCAGCACCAGGATCGCCAGCACCGGGTGCTACGCCGCCGCTGTGACCCTCGCGCTGGCGCCGTTGATCGCCGCTGGGCTGGCCGATCCGGCCGACGTCGTGGTGGTCGCCGCGAGCGGGACCAGTGGCGCCGGTCGGGCCGCGAAGGCGAACCTGCTTGGCACCGAGGTGATGGGCGACCTGTCGCCCTACAAGGTCGGCTCCCACCAGCACGTCCCGGAGATCAAGCAGGCCACCGGCGCGACGTCCCTGTCGATGACGCCGGTGCTTGCCCCGATGCCGCGGGGCATCCTGGCCACAGTGACGGCGAAGCCGCTGAGGAGTGGCGACCCCCGGGAGGTGCTTTTGCAGGCGTACGCCGACGAGGCTTTCGTCCACGTCCTGCCACCCGGTCGCTGGCCGCACACCGCCGCGACCTTCGGCTCCAACAGCTGCCACCTGCAGGCCACCGTCGACCAAGACTCCGGCCGGATCATCGTGGTCAGCGCCCTCGACAACCTCGGCAAAGGCGCTGCGGGGCAGGCGATCCAGTGCGCCAACCTGGTGCTGGGCCTTCCTGAGCAGGCCGGCCTGTCGATCAGCGGGACCGCGCCATGAGCGTCACCCACCCAAAGGGCTTCCGGGCCGCCGGCGTCACCGCGGGGCTCAAGGACAGCGGTAAGCCCGATGTCGCGCTCGTCGTCAACGACGGACCACTACGCGCGGCTGCAGCGGTGTTCACCTCCAACCGGTTCAAGGCCAACCCGGTGCTGTGGAGCGAGCAGGTCGTCAAGGACGGTCGCGTCCGCGCGGTCCTGCTCAACTCCGGTGGCGCCAACTGCGGTACGGGCGCAGCCGGCTTCCAGACCACCCACGTCTCGGCCGAGACCGTGGCCGAGGCGCTCCACGACGGTGCCGGCGACATCGTCGTCTGCTCGACCGGGCTCATCGGTCCGCTGTTCAGCCGCGAGAGGCTGCTCGCGGGGGCCGTACAGGCCTGCGCCGAGCTGTCCGGTGACGGCGGAGCCGAAGCGGCCACCGCCATTATGACGACCGACAGCGTCAGCAAGGAGGCGGTGTCGGAGCAGGGCGGCTGGTCCGTCGGCGGGATGGCCAAGGGGGCCGGGATGCTCGCGCCGGCGCTGGCCACGATGCTCGTGGTGATCACGACGGACGCCGTCGCGGAGCCTGCGGACGTCGACCGGGCGCTCCGGGCCGCGACCCGCACGACCTTCGACCGGCTCGACTCCGACGGCTGCCAGTCCACCAACGACACTGTGCTGCTGATGGCCTCCGGAGCGTCCGGGATCACCCCCACTCCGGAGGCGTTCGACGCCGCGGTGCACGAGGTGTGCGCGGCGCTCGCCGGCCAGCTGCTCAAGGACGCGGAGGGCTCCGAGCACGACATCACGATCGAGGTGGTCAACGCCGCGACCGAGGACGACGCCGTCGAGGTGGGCCGGTCCGTCGCGCGCAGCAACCTGTTCAAGTGCGCGGTCTTCGGCGAGGACCCCAACTGGGGCCGGGTGCTGGCATCGGTCGGCACCACCACCGCCGACTTCGACATCTACGCCCTCGACGTCACGTTCAACGGCGTGCAGGTCTGCCGAGCCGGCGAGGCGCACGAAGACCCTGCGCTGGTGCGGTTCGCCGGCCGCGACGTGCACGTGCTCATCGACCTGCACGCCGGCAGCGCCGCCGCGAGCATCCGGACCAACGACCTGACGACGGCCTACGTCCATGAGAACTCGGCATACAGCACATGACCAAGGCCAGTCGGCTCGCGCACCTGGCGAAGGCCGCCACCCTGGTGGAAGCCCTGCCCTGGCTGAAGTCCTTCAGCGGCAGGACGGTCGTCGTGAAGTACGGCGGGAACGCGATGACCCGGCCGGAGCTGCAGGCCGCCTTCGCCGAGGACGTCGTGTTCCTGCGCTACTGCGGCGTCAAGGTCATCGTCGTCCACGGCGGCGGCCCGCAGATCACCACGCACCTCGACAAGCTCGGGCTGGCGAGTGAGTTCCGGGGCGGCTTCCGGGTCACCACGCCCGAGACGATGCAGGTCGTCCGGATGGTGCTGGTCGGCCAGGTCAACAGCGACGTCGTCAGCCTCGTCAACGAGCACGGTCCGTTCGCCGTCGGGCTGTCCGGGGAGGACGCCCAGCTGTTCACGGCCGAGCGGCGCGACGCGATCGTCGACGGCGAGCCGGTCGACATCGGCTATGTCGGGGACGTCGTCGAGGTGCAGCCCGCGATCGTCCGGGCGCTGCTGGACGAGGGGAAGGTGCCGGTCATCGCGACCGTCGCCCGCGGCCTGGACGGCCACCTCTACAACGTGAACGCCGACACTGCCGCGGCGGCGCTGGCCGTCGCCGTGGGCGCCGAGAAGCTCATCGTCCTCACCGACGTCGAGGGGCTGTTCGCCGACTGGCCGAACAGTGACGACGTCATCAGCTCGATCGACACCGACGAGCTCGAGAAGCTCATGCCGTCCCTCGCCAGCGGGATGGTCCCGAAGATGGAGGCGTGCCTGCGAGCCGTACAGGGCGGGGTGCCTCGGGCGCACGTGCTCGACGGCCGGGTGCCGCACGCCATCCTGCTGGAGCTGTTCACGGACGAGGGGATCGGCACGATGGTGGTACCCGCATGACGACGCAGGACTGGCAGCAGCGCTGGGACGCCGCCCTCATGGGCAACTACGGAACCCCTCCGATCGTGCTGTCCCGCGGCGCCGGAGCCACCGTCTGGGACGTGGCCGGCAAGCAGTACGTCGACCTGTTCGCCGGCCTGGCCGTCAACGTCCTGGGGCACGCGCACCCCGCCGTGCAGGAGGCCGTCGGTCGCCAGCTCGGCACCCTCGGCCACGTGAGCAACCTGGCGATCAGCGAGCCGGTCGTGCTGCTGGCGGAGAAGCTCAAGGAGCTCACCGGCTTCGAGCGGGTGCTGTTCACCAACAGCGGTGCCGAGGCCAACGAGGCCGGCCTCAAGCTGTCCCGCCGGCTGCGCCCCGGGGGCGGCTGGGTGGCGTGCGAGAACGCCTTCCACGGCCGGACCATGGGTGCCCTCGCCGTGACCGGTCAGCCCGGCAAGCGCACCGCCTTCGAACCGCTCCCCGGACCGGTCACGTTCGTGCCGTTCGGGGACGCCGAAGCACTGGCCGCGGCTGTGGGTCCACATACCGCGAGCGTCATCCTCGAGCCGATCCTCGGGGAGGCCGGTGTGGTCGTGCCGCCCCCGGGCTTCCTCGCGGCGGCCCGGGCGGCCGCCGATGCGCACGGCGCGCTGCTGCACCTCGACGAGGTCCAGGGCGGCATCGGCCGGGCTGGCGCGTGGCTGTCCCACCAGGTCCTCGAGCCTGGCCTGCAGGCCGACGTCGTGACCCTTGCCAAGGGGCTCGGCGGTGGCTTGCCGATCGGGGCGGTCCTTGCTCGCGGCGAGGCCGCCACCGCGCTCCGCAAGGGCGACCACGGGACCACTTTCGGAGGGAACCCGGTGGTCGCGGCCGCAGCGCTGGCGGTCCTCGACGTGCTCGAACGCGACGGCCTGCTCGACCGGGCGACGGTGCTGGGGGAGCGGCTCCGGAAGGCGATCGAGGCCCTGGAGCACCCGCTGGTCAGCCATGTCCGCGGGGCCGGCCTGTGGCTCGGCATCGTGCTCACAGAGCCCGTCTCCGGGCCTGTCGAGCGCGCCGCGCGGGACGCCGGCTTCCTCGTCAACGCGGCCGCTCCCGACGCGATCCGGCTTGCTCCACCGCTCGTCGTGACCGAGGACCAGCTCGACGCCTTCGTCGCCGCCCTACCCGGGGTGCTTGATACCGCCGCCGCCGCGGCTAGGGTCCGGCCATGACGTCTGCCATGACCACGCCTGGAGGCACCCCTTGAGCGCTACCCGCGTCCTTGTCGTCGAGGATGACCCCAGCGTGCGGGGGTTGCTCCACACCCTGCTGTCCGCAGAGGGGTACGACGTGGTCACGGCGTCGGACGGCCTCGCGGGGCTCGTGAAGGCCGCAGCCACCCGACCCGCCCTGATGCTGCTCGACCTGATGATGCCCGACCTCGGCGGCGCCCGGGTCCTCGAGGAGGTCCGGGACGACCCGGACCTCGCGGACACCCCGGTCATCGTCGTCACCGGCAAGGTCGACGCCGTGCCCGGGATGCGGGACGTCCTCGGGGAGGACAACGTCTTCGTGAAGCCCTTCGCCGTGGCCGAGCTGCTCACCCGCGTCGCCGAGATCACCGGCGGACCGAGCGGGGGCAACTGAGCCATGCTGCGACACTTCCTCGCCGACGACGACCTCACCCCCGGCGAGCAGGCCGAGGTCCTGGATCTCGCTGCGGTCCTGAAGCAGAGCCGGTACGACGGTCCCAAGCCCCTCGCGGGCAAGGCGGTTGCGGTCGTCTTCGAGAAGCCCTCGACCCGGACCCGGCTGAGCTTCGAGGTCGGCATCGCCGAGCTCGGGGCGCACCCGGTCGTTCTCGATGCGCAGTCCACCCAGCTCGGCCGAGGCGAGACGATCGAGGACACCGCTCGGGTGCTGTCCCGCTACGTCAGCGCCATCGTGATCCGGACCTTCGGGGACGACCGCATCCAGGCGCTGGCCGCGGCGAGCGATGTGCCGGTCGTGAACGCCCTCACCGACGGCTACCACCCCTGCCAGGTCCTTGCGGATCTGCAGACGATCCGGGAGCGCAAGGGCCGCACCGAGGGGCTGGTCCTGACCTACCTCGGTGACGGCGCGAACAACATGGCCAACAGCTACCTCGTGGGTGGTGCGATGGCCGGCATGGAGGTCCGGATCGGCGCTCCGGCCGGCTACCAGCCTGACCCGGCGGTGGTCGCGCGCGCCCGGGAGTTCGGGACCACCATCGTGGTGACCGAGGACCCGAAGGCCGCTGCTGAGGGCGCCGACGTGCTGTGCACCGACGTGTGGGTGTCCATGGGCATGACCGGCGCGGTCCAGCGGCTCCAGCACCTCAGACGGTACGCCGTCGACGAGGCGGCGCTGGGCCTGGCCGCTCCCGAGGCGGTCGTGCTGCACTGCCTCCCGGCGCACCGCGGTGAGGAGATCGCGGCGGCCGTCATCGACGGTCCGCAGTCCGCCGTCTGGGACGAGGCCGAGAACCGGCTGCACGCCCAGAAGGCGCTGCTCACCTGGCTGCTGGCCCGCTGATGGCTGCCCCCCGTCGCCTGCAGGCCGTCCAGCAGGTCCCGCTCACGAAGGCGGCCCGCCAGGCCGCGATCGTCGAGATGCTGGAGACCCAGCAGGTGGCGAGCCAGCCCGAGCTGGGCCGGCTGCTGGCCGCGAAGGGGCTGCAGGTCACGCAGGCCACGGTCAGCCGCGACCTCGAGGAGCTCGGCGCGGTCAAGGTGCGCACCTCGCTCGGCATCACGTACGCCGTACCGCCCGAGGGTCAACCGCGCGCCGGCACGACCGAAGCGGTCGACGCCCGACTGGCTCGGCTTCTCGAGGAGCTGTGCGTCAGCGCCGAGGCGACGGGTGGCTTCGTCGTGCTGCGCACCCCACCCGGCGGCGCGCACTTCCTGGCAGCAGCCCTCGATCGCTCCGGCCTGCCTGAGGTCGCCGGCACCGTCGCCGGCGACGACACCGTCCTGCTCATCACCCGCTCCCCGGCCACCCCGGCGGCCGGTGCCCTCGCCAGTCGCCTGCTGCGGCTGGCCGAGGGCCGCTCGCTCTAGCAATCCCTCACGAATACAGGAGTACTGCTGTGTCTGACCGCGTCGTCCTCGCCTACAGCGGAGGGCTCGACACGTCCGTGGCCATCGGCTGGATCGCCAACGAGACCGGCAAGGAGGTCGTCGCCGTGGCGGCCGACGTCGGACAGGGCGGCGAGGACCTCGAGGTCATCCGCCAGCGCGCCCTCGACTGCGGCGCCGTCGAGGCCGTCGTGGCCGACTGCCGCGACGAGTACGCCGAGGAGTACTGCCTCCCGGCCCTCCAGACCAACGCCCTGTACATGGGGCGCTACCCGCTCGTGTCGGCGTTGTCGCGCCCGCTGATCGTCAAGCACCTCGTGGCCGCCGCGAAGTACCACGGGGCGGACACCGTGGCCCATGGCTGCACCGGCAAGGGCAACGACCAGGTCCGCTTCGAGGTCGGGATCGGGGCCCTCGCGCCCGACCTGAAGTGCATCGCGCCGGTACGCGACTCGGGCATGACCCGGGACAAGGCGATCGCCTTCGCGGCCGACCGCGGCCTGCCGATCGACGTCACCAAGAAGTCGCCCTACTCCGTGGACCAGAACGTGTGGGGCCGGGCGGTCGAGACCGGGTTCCTGGAGGACCCGTGGAACGGCCCCATCGAGGACATCTACAGCTACACGCAGGCGCCCGGCACCAGCAGTGTCCCGGACGAGCTCACGATCACGTTCGTGCACGGCGTGCCGACCGCGATCGACGGCCGCCCGGTGTCGGTGCTGCAGGCGATCGAGGAGCTCAACACCCGCGCCGGGGCGCAGGGCGTGGGCCGGCTCGACATGATCGAGGACCGGCTCGTCGGCATCAAGAGCCGTGAGGTCTACGAGGCCCCCGGCGCGCTGGTGCTCATCGACGCGCACACCGAGCTCGAGGACCTCACGATGGAGCGCGACCTGCGCCGCTTCAAGCGGGGCGTCGAGCAGCGCTGGACCGAGCTCGTCTACGACGGCCTCTGGTTCTCCCCGCTCAAGCGAGCCCTGGACTCCTTCATCCAGGCGAGCCAGCACCACGTCTCCGGGGACATCCGGCTGACGCTGCACGCCGGCGCCTGCACGGTCACCGGCCGCCGCAGCGAGGCCTCGCTCTACGACTTCGACCTCGCGACCTACGACGAGGGCGACACGTTCGACCAGACCCTGGCCAAGGGCTTCGTCGAGCTCTGGGGCCTGCCGAGCAAGATCGCCGCGCGCCGTGACCAGAAGTTCGGGTCAGACCTGAAGTTCGGCCCGTGAGCTCGGAGCGCACCTCGCTCTGGGGCGGCAGGTTCGAGGGCGGACCGGCCGAGGCCCTCGCCCGGCTGTCCGTGAGCGTCCACTTCGACTGGCGGCTCGCCCCGTACGACCTGCTGGCCTCCAAGGCGCATGCCAGGGTGCTGCACCGGGCCGGCCTGCTCGACGACGCCGAGCTGGAGCGGATGCTCGGAGCGCTGGACGAGCTGCGCGCCGAGGTCGCGTCCGGCGCCTTCGTCGCCACCTTCGCCGACGAGGACGTCCACACAGCCCTGGAGCGCGGGCTGCTCGAGAAGCTCGGCGGCCTCGGCGGCAAGCTCCGCGCCGGCCGCTCCCGCAACGACCAGGTCGCCACCGACCTGCGGCTCTACCTTCGTGACCATGCCCGGCTGCTCGCGGGTCAGCTCGCCGGGCTGGAGCAGGCCCTCGTCGACCAGGCCGCCGAGCACCTGGACACCCCTGCACCGGGGATGACCCACCTGCAGCACGCCCAGCCGGTGCTGTTCGCCCACCAGCTGCTGGCGCACGTTCAGGCCTTCGCGCGCGACGTCCACCGGCTGCGCGACTGGGACCTGCGGGCCTCGGTGTCACCCCTGGGCGCCGGTGCCCTGGCGGGATCCTCCCTTCCGGTCGACCCGATCAGCACCGCCGAGGAGCTCGGCTTCGGCAGCGCCGCGCCCAACTCGATGGACGCCGTGTCCGACCGGGACTTCGTTGCCGAGTTCCTGTTCTGCGCGGCCCTGCTCGGCGTCCACCTGTCCCGGCTGGGGGAGGAGGTGGTCCTGTGGAACACCACGGAGTTCGGCTGGGTCACCCTCGACGACGCCTTCTCGACCGGCAGCTCGATCATGCCCCAGAAGAAGAACCCGGACATCGCCGAGCTGGCCCGCGGCAAGGCCGGTCGGCTCATCGGCCACGTCACCGGTCAGCTCGCCATGCTGAAGGGGCTGCCTCTCACGTACGACCGCGATATGCAGGAGGCGCAGGAGCCCTGCTTCGACGCCGTCGAGACGCTCGCCCTCGTGCTGCCCGCGATGGCCGGGATGATCGCCACGATGACCGTGCACAAGGAGGTGCTGGAGGCCTCCGCGCCACTGGGGTTCGCCCTTGCGACCGACGTCGCTGAGCTGCTGGTCAGGAACGGCGTGGCGTTCCGGGAGGCCCACGAGGCCGTCGGCCAGCTGGTCGTGTTCTGCACCCAGCACACCCGTGAGCTGCACGAGGTCGCCGATGAGGAGCTCGCAAGCATCTCGGAGCACCTGACCGCCGAGATCCGCACCGTGCTTGACGTCCGTGGCGCCATCGCCAGTCGCCAGGGCCACGGCGGCACCGCACCGGTGCGGGTCGCCGAGCAGCTCGAGGTGCTCCGCCTCGAGGTCACGGCCCACCAGGACTGGGCGCAGTCCGCCCCGTCGTGAACCTCGAGGGCCCCGTCGAGGAGGTGGCGCCCGGCCTGCTCGGGTGCCTGCTCGTCGCCGACGGGGTGACGCTGCGGGTGACGGAGGTCGAGGCGTACGCGGGGGAGGGCCAGGACCCGGCTTCCCACGCCCACCGCGGCCGGACCCCGCGCACCGAGATCATGTTCGGCCCGCCCGGTCGGCTGTACGTGTACTTCACCTACGGGATGCACTGGTGCGCCAACGTCGTCACCGGCCCCGAAGGTGAGGCCGCGGCGGTACTGCTGCGAGCCGGTGAGGTCCTCGACGGCTTCCAGCTCGCCCGCGCCCGCCGGCCTGGGGCGGCTGATCGCGACCTGTGCCGCGGCCCGGCCCGGCTCGCCCGCACCCTCGGCCTGGACCGGGATGCCCTCGGCCTGGACCTGCTCGACCCGACCTCCCGCGTACAGCTCCGCACCGGCTCCCCGGGCGGTCCGGTCCTCGCCGGGCCGCGCGTTGGTGTCTCCCAGGGCGGCGCCACCCCGTGGCGTTTCTGGGTCGCCGGTGAGCCCTCCGTGTCGCCCTACCGTGCCGCGGTCCGTAGATTGCCCGCGTGAGACTCACCGGCCGCATCGGCGTCGTGACCGGAGCCGGACGTGGCCTCGGCAAGGAGATCGCCACCGGCCTGGCCGCCGAGGGCATGAGCCTGCTGCTCCTGTCGCGCACCGGCTCCGAGGTGCGGGCCCTCGCGGAGGACCTCGCCGACCGCTTCGGGGTGAAGGCCTTCCCGGCCGCGATCGACGTGGCCGACCGAGCCGCCGTCGACCGGGTCGTGTTGCACGCCGAGCAGCAGCTCGGCACCGTCGACCTGCTCGTGAACAACGCCGCCCGCATCGAGGACACGGCCGTGCCGTTCTGGGACGCCGAGATCGACGAGCTCTGGCACGTGGTGGAGACAAACCTGCGCGGGCCGATGCTGCTGACGCGGGCGCTGCTGCCACCGATGGTCCAGCGCGGCCACGGCCGGGTCGTCAACATCGCCAGCCGTGCCCGCGCGGCTACCCGGACCGGTACCTACACCGGCTACGCGGTGTCCAAGCGGGCGCTGTCGTTGCTGACCGAGTCGCTGGCGGGCCCGCTGACCGGCTCCGGCGTCACCGTCCTCGACGTGCTCCCCGGCCTGGTACGCACCGGCCTCACGCTCTCCATGCCGGTCTGGGACGACGTCACCGACTGGGACGAGGCGGGCGCCACTGCCCGCGTCGTCGTTGATGCCGCCTGCGGCCGGTACGACGACCGCCACGGAACCGTGCTCGATGCCCCGTCGCTCGACCGTCTCTGAGCCGCGCCGAGCAGAACCGGGTTGCCCCGTACGGCACCATGCGTGATGTGACCAGCACCGACGTCCCCGCCCTCCCGACCGCGCTCCCGACCGTTGCCCCCGTGCCCGATGTGCTCGCCGATCTCGACTGGCGCGGGCTGATCGCGCTCACCACCGATCGGGAGGCGCTGGCGAAGGACCTCGCCGCAGGCGTACTGACCCTCTACTGCGGGTTCGACCCCACGGCGGACTCCCTGCACGTCGGCAACCTCGTACCCCTGTTCGCCCTTCGCCGCTTCCAGCTCGGCGGCCACCGCCCGCTCGCGCTCGCCGGCGGCGCCACCGGGTTCATCGGCGACCCCAGCGGCCGTTCCTCCGAGCGGCAGCTCCAGACCGCCGACGTCATCGCGGCCCGCGTGAAGGTCCTGCAGGGCCAGATGCAGCGCTTTCTGGACTTCGGCGAAGGCCCGACGGACGCCAGGGCTGTCGACAACCTCGAATGGACGGCGGGCATCTCGGTCCTGGACTTCCTGCGTGACGTCGGCAAGCACTTCCCGGTCAACCAGATGCTGGCCCGCGAGTCGGTGAGCGCCCGGCTGGAGAGCGGCGGGTTGTCGTTCACGGAGTTCAGCTACCAGCTGCTGCAGTCCCTCGACTTCGTCGAGCTGCACCGCCGGTACGGCTGCACCCTCCAGGTCGGCGCCACCGACCAGTGGGGCAACATCACGGCCGGCCTGGACTACCTGCGCCGGGTCGACGGGGCGCACGCCCACGCGCTGACGTTCCCCCTCATCACTGACGCCAACGGCCAAAAGCTGGGCAAGAGCACCGGCGGCGGCAGTGTCTGGCTCGACCCGGCCATGACCTCCCCGTACGCGCTGTACCAGTTCGCGCTCAACGTGGACGACCGTGACGCCGGCACCTACCTGCGGCTGCTCACCTTCGTCGGGCAGCAGGAGGTCGAGGCGCTCGATCGGGAGACGGTGGACAAGCCGCACGCGCGCGCCGCTCAGCGGCGCTTGGCTCAGGAGCTGGTGGCGCTCGTGCACGGGGCCGAGGAGGTGGCCCGGGTACAGGCCGCCTCCGCAGCCCTGTTCGGGACAGGTTCGTTGGCCGACCTCGATGAACCGACGCTGATGAGCGCACTCGCGGAGGCGCCCTCGCTGGCGGTCCCGGGGGAGTGCCCCACGCTGGTGGAGCTGCTCGCCGAAGGACTCTCGCTGTCGAAGTCTGACGCCCGTCGGGCCGTGCAGGAGGGCGGCGCCTACCTCAACAACCTCAAGGTGACCGACGGGACACTCGTTCCGGCCGAAACGGACTGGCTGCACGGGCGCTTTCTGGTGCTCCGCAAGGGAAAGCGCAACGTCCTGGTGGTCGAACGCAGCCGTTGAGATGTCCCTGTCGACCCCTGGTTCTGGTAACGGGAAGATCACGGCAGGCAGGTTCGGCGGCTCCGAACACGCTCAAACGGGGAGGTTCTGAGCGTGCAGGGCCCCGTCCGACCCCGGGATTTGACTCGCCCGCCTCATCCTCGTAACTTCGTCCTTGCCCCCGGAGCACCGGACACCAGCGGAAACACTCGCTGGAGCACGGTTCGCGGGCCACCTGGCAAGATTCACGCGGCTGTGCCGCGTCCTTGCTGTGGTGCTCAACCTTCGAAGCCAAACCACACGGTTTGACACAGGAGAGCGAGACAAGATAGATTAGGCGAGTTGCCCCGCGAACGGCCGAGAGGCCAAGTACCGGTGAGCGTTCGATCCTTGAGAACTCAACAGCGTGCCGAAAGTCAGTGCCATGAAACATCCCGGAGTTGCGGGGTGACGGGCACCTCTTCCGAGGTGAACGTTCCCGTGATGAAGGATTCTTTGGTACACAGAACAAACGGACAATACCTTGTTTATTCAAGGAAAATGTCAGTTGACTCTTGTACCAGGAGCAAACAGCTGACCACTCGCCAAGGGTGGCAGCGACTCTCTAGGTCTTCCCAGCTCTCGAGCTGCGCGGGCCGCATAAACATTAATGGAGAGTTTGATCCTGGCTCAGGACGAACGCTGGCGGCGTGCTTAACACATGCAAGTCGAGCGGAAAGGCCCTTCGGGGTACTCGAGCGGCGAACGGGTGAGTAACACGTGG
>JBKJVH010000075.1:0-3684 GCA_046590985.1 Mycobacteriales bacterium | reverse complement strand
GAGATGGCCGGTCAGATCACCGAGCTGGCCCGCCGCGCGCTGCCCGGGGACTTCCGGAGCATCGACCCGCGTACCGCCCGGGTGGTGCTGCTCGACTTCGCCCCGACGGTGCTGACGGCGTTCGGGGACCGCCTGTCCGAAGTCGCCGCCACCCAGCTGCGGCGGATCAACGTCGAGGTGCAGCTCGGGGCGATGGTGGTCGGCGTCGACCGCGACTCGATCACCGTGAAGGACAACGACGGTGCGCTCCGCACGATCCCGAGCTTCTGCAAGATCTGGGCCGCAGGGGTGGCCGCGTCGCCGTTGGCCAAGGTGCTCGCCGACCAGACCGGCGCGGAGCTCGACCGGGCCGGCCGCATCAAGACGCTGCCGGACCTGACGCTCCCTGGTCATCCGGAGATCTTCGTGGTCGGCGACATGGCCGCCCTCAACGACTACCCAGGGGTGGCGCAGGTCGCGATCCAGGGCGCCCGGCACGCTGCCAAGACGATCAAGGGTCGGGAGGGGCGGCCGTTCGTCTACAAGGACAAGGGCTCGATGGCGACGGTCAGCCGGTTCCACGCGGTCGCCAGCGTCAAGAACCTGCGCTTCCACGGCTTCCTCGCGTGGCTGCTCTGGCTGGCGGTGCACATCGTGTACATCGTGGGGTTCAAGAGCAGGCTGACGACGGTGCTCCACTGGGCCGTCAGCTTCCTCGGCCGCGGTCGCTCGGAGCGGGTCGCGACCCAGCAGCAGGTGCTTGCCAGGCTCGCCCTGGAGGAGGTCGGGCCGGAGTTCCTCGGGATGGCCGTGGGGGCGGATGTCCATCTGAAACGGGACATAACCGCATAGGCCACCCGTTTGGCTCTGCTGCCGGGGCGGCTCACGGTCGAAGCACCAGGAGCAATCCCCCCCACCAGTTCGGAGCAGACCATGCCGTTTACGCTTGAGACCGTCCCTGAGTCCCTGGCCCTCGCGCTGCTGGAGGCCCACATCCCGCTGAGCCTGCTGCTCGACCTGGCCAGTCCGGACCCGCACTCCCACGAGCTGTACGCCCTGGAGCGCGCCCGCTTGCAGTGATCCACGGAACCGGAGCAACGCAGATCCGGCAGATCGGGGTTGCTCCCGTTCCGTGGATCACCGGGTGGGGGAGGTCAGACGCGGCGAAGTCCGTCGGCGTCGATGAGGGCGGTGACGTGCTCCTGGGCGACCACGGACGCGAGGTCGCCGCTGAGCATCAGCACCACAGCGGATCCGGCGGCCAGCGGTCCGAGCAGCGCGCCGAGACCGGCAGCGGTGCGGGGGTCAAGGGACGTCAGCGCCCGGTCCGACGGGGAGAGCTCATAACCCGGTACGACGAACGTGGTCCCCTCCACGGACAGCCGCGGGGCGGTGGCAGGTCCGTTGAAGTGGTCCCCGTACGAGGGGATCTCGACCGCGGCGTCCGACACCATCGGTGGCACGCTGGCCAGCCGGGTGGCGAAGGGCGTGAGCGAGCAGGCGAGGACGTCCTCGACGCCGGCGTCCAGGGCCGCCTCGGCGTCCGCGACGCCGGTGAAGGCCACCGCGCAGCCCGCCAGATCCGCAGCGGTGGACGCGACCACCACGGCAGCCCCGGCGGCGACAGCACCGAGCAGCAGACACGGGGTCTGCCAGTGCAGCGGCAGCAGCAGCCCAACCCGCTCGGGGGAGCCGTAGCCGTCGACGAGCAGGTTCGCGGTCTTGGAGACCCAGTTCTTCGCGGTGGCCCCGGACAGCTCGATCCGGGCCGGGCCGTCGACGTAGGTCAGGAGTGGCTGCGCCGGGTCGCGCTGTCCCAGCAGACCGGCCGTCAGGCGGTGCACGGGTTGTTCGCGGCCGTCTTCAGGGGGGCGGCCGCGGTCGTGCTGCCGGTGGTCGGGGTCGTCGGCTTGGCGGTCACGGTGACCTTCTGCGCGCCGGTGTAGGAGGTGCCGACGACCAGCTGCAGGGTCCGGCCGAGGCTGCTGTCGGCCTGCAGCACCGAGCCGGGGACGGCCGCCTGGAGCGTGTGCGCCGAGTCGGTCTTCGTCGGGCCGTAGAAGATCGTGGTGGCCGCGGCGCCGGTGCCGCGGGTGGTCGGGATGCCGACGATCTGGAAGCCGACGCCGGTGAGGTCCGCGGCCGCCTGGCGGCCCTTGCCGTTGATGCCCGAGCCGTTGAAGACCGCGACGCGGACACTGCTCGGAGCGACCACGATCGGGGTCGCGGGCGGCTTGGTGGTGGGGCCGGCCGGGGTGCCGGGCGCCTTGTCGTCCCGCAGCGCCTGGAACATCTCGGCGCTCTTCGCGTCGTCGAGCTGGACCACCGAGGCGCCGCTGCTCGTCCGGAACCCGATGTTCGCGACCGGGACCGTCGAGAACAGCACCCCGCCTGAGTTGAAGCTCCGCAGCCTCAGGGCGAGGTTCTTGAGGTCGTTGCCGGACAGCTGCTTGTCGACCTGGAGCGACGAGGTGGCGACATCGAGGAAGCCGTTGAGCTTGAAGGGGTCCAGCAGCGTGCCCGCCGACAGCACCTTGTGGACCAGGCTGCCGATGAACTGCTGCTGCCGGGTGATCCGGTCGAGGTCGCCGTTCGCCAGGCCGTGCCGCTGCCGGACGAAGGCCAGCGCCACGTCACCGCTGATGTGGTGCGGGCCGGCGGACAGGTCGATGCCGGAGAAGTGGTCCTTGGCTGCCTTGGTGAGGCAGACGTCGACGCCACCGAGCTTGTTCACCATCCCCTTGAAACCGGTGAAGTCGATCTGCAGGAAGTGGTCGATCCGGATGTTGCTGAAGTTCTCGATGGTCCGGATCAGCAGGCCCGGGCCGCCCTCGGAGAAGGCGCTGTTGAGCTTGTCGCGGTGCGCGGCCGTGACGCGTCCGGTCTTGGGGTTGGTGAAGGCCGGGATCTCGAGGTAGGAGTCGCGGGGGAAGCTGATGAGCTCGACCTTCTCGCTGGTACCGAACAGGTGCACCAGGATCACGGTGTCCGAGCGCTGCCCGGTGACGAACGTGGCGCCTGAGCCCTGGGTGCCGGCCCCGTTGGCGCCTTCGCGGCTGTCAGAGCCGACGAGCAGGAAGTTCTGAGCGTGCCGCGGGGCCTTGCTGGGGCGGTTCCCGGTGTCCAGGCCCGGGATCGAGATCCGGCTGATCTGACCGTTGTAGTGGTTGAACGCGACCCAGAGGCCACCGGCCGCGAGCAGCACGACGACCGCGGTCGTGAGCGCGATCCACGACAGCACCCGCCCGATCCGCTGCCCGCGGGTACGGCGGCCGCGCGGTGGCTTGCCGGGACTCAGCGGGGTTGGCGGCAGGACCGTCGGCGCGGGACCGCCCCGCGCGGCCTGTCGGTAGGCGTTGGTGACGCGCGGCGGCGGCGGGTTGCGGCGGGCCCGCGGATCGAGGTGGGGGGGCAGCCCCGAGCCCTCGGACGGCGGCTGGGGGCCGTCCGGGCCGGTCGGGGTGCTCACAGGATGCTCGCTTTCGTGGCGGGGGTCTTCGTGACAGTGGTTGCTCGGAGGACGCACGAAGGCTCCGGCGGGTTCCCTCAAGGGTAGAAGACTCATGCCCCCGCGTGGCTGTAGCGAACCTTTAGGTGAGCGTGTCCACCCGGCAGGAGATCGCTCGAAGGTGACGAATACCTCCCTCGGAAGCGCCCCAGCCCGCCTACGAAGGAAGATCTCATGCGTGTCACCCGTCCCGCCCT
>JBKJVH010000107.1:0-13497 GCA_046590985.1 Mycobacteriales bacterium | reverse complement strand
AGGACATCGGCGACATCAACGAGTTCGACAAGCTGGAGATCCAGCACTTCTTCGAGGTCTACAAGGACCTCGAGCCCGGCAAGTCCGTCGAGGGCGCTGCCTGGGTCGGCCGCAAGGAGGCCGAAGCGGAGGTGGTCATCTCGCAGAAGCGGTTCATCGACAACCCGCACGCGATCGACCACGTGGGCGACCCCGACTACAAGCACTGAGTCAGACGACGCGCTGCCCGTACATCGTGCCGAGGGGTTCGGCGAGCAGCTCCAGGCGGACGCCGTCGGGGTCCCTGAAGTAGAGCGACGTGCCGCTCTCCTCCAGGGTCTCGACGCCGGCGTCGGTGAGCCGCGCCCGAGCGGCCTCCCACTGCTCGCGCGTGATCGCTATCGCGACGTGGTGCAACCCCCCGAGCACTTCCCGGTACGGACCGAGGTCGAGTCCCGGCAGGTCGAAGAAGGCCAGCGCGTTGCCGTTGCCGAGGTCGAAGAAGAAGTGCGTGGAGCCTGCGTAGTCCCGGTTCTCCGTGACGTGGCTCAGCGGGAAGCCCAGGACGTCCTGGTAGAAGCGGACCGTCGTCTCGACGTCGCTGGAGATCAGGGCGAGGTGATGCAGCCCGCGGGCCGTGCTCGGCGGCCGGTCCTCGCGCAGGTGCCGGTCGGCCAGTGCCTTGCGTTCGGTGGCGTCCATCCCCCCAACATACGAAGACCCGCCCCGACGCGCAGGGCGGGTCTTCGGACGCAGTGACTACGCTGCGCGCACGCGGTGGGTCGGCGCCACCTCCACGGGAGCGTCGCCGGTGCGGTGGCTGATGGCCAGCACCAGGCTGCGGACGAACTCGCCGCCGCCGACCAGCGCGAGACCGGTCATGACCGGGTGCATCCAGCTCTCCCGGAAGTCCTGGCCGAAGGCCGTGAAGACCGAGTAGTCGAGGGCCCACGCGAAGCCGCAGGCGAGAGCCACCGCGATCGTCCGCGACAAGGCCGCGGGCGCCTTGATCGGGAGCAACTCGTCGATGACCTGCATGACGACGGTGAGGCCGAGGGCAAGGCCGAGGAAGACGACGAAGGCGTACATGGTCAACAGCTCCTGTGAGGATGCGGCGGTGCGATCTGCCCCGCTCACACCCTTGGACTGCGCCGGATCCCTTTGGTTACAGGGAATTCTCAGAAGACGCAGAACTCGTTGCCGTCCGGGTCGGCCATCACGGTCCACTCGCAGTCGTCGTGCGGGACACGGACAACGGTCCCGCCGGCGGCTTGCAGCGCGGCGACCGTGACGCCGATGACGTCGAGGTGCATCCGGTTCTTCACCGTCTTGGTCTCAGGCACCTCGTTGAGCCACACCGGTACGCCGTCACCGACGAGCTTGAGGGTGTGGCAGGTCTGCTCGGTGCGCCCGAGCGAGGCGAACCACTCGCGGTCCTCGTCGTCGAAACCGGCGTGCGCGTAGCCGAGCGCGAGCGACCAGAAGTCCTTGGCCCGCCACGGAGACGCGACGTCGATGCAGATGTCCTTGAGCACGTCCCCATCTCACCAGCCGGGATGCGACATCGTCCAGGGCGTGCAGGTCGACCCAGCTCTGGTCCGCGCGGTGCAGCGCGGCGCGAAGGGCGCGATGGATGACCTCATTCGCGGCACCTACAGCGATGTGTACGCCTTGTGCAGAAGGCTTCTCGGCGATCCAGCCGATGCCGCCGACGCAACCCAGGAGGTGTACGTCCGGGTCGTCCGCTCCGTGCTCGGCTTCCGGGGGGAAGCCGCGTTCGGGACCTGGCTGCACCGCGTGACGGTCAACGTCTGCATGACCGCGCTGCGGAAGCGCGGGGACGTCCGGGCCCGCGGCCAGAGCGCCGGCAGGATCGACGCGGTCTTCGACGACCTGGAATCCGGCGAGCCCTCGACCGAGGACCGGGTGGCTACCGCCGACCTCACCCGCCGCACCGCTACGGCCCTCGCCGAGCTGTCGGAGGAGGCCCGCGAGGTGGTCGTGCTCAGGGATGTACAAGGGTTGTCGACGAAGGAGACCGCTGAGCTGCTGGGCGTCAGCGAAGGTGCGGTAAAGGTCCGGTTGCACCGGGCCCACGCGAAGCTGAGAGAGCTGGTCGGATGAACGAGCGGGTGTGCCAGGAGGTCCAGGCCCAGCTGCCGGCCTACGTCGACCGGACGCTGCCGGTGTTCCGGCGCAAGCTGGTCGGCCTGCACCTGCGACGATGTGCGACCTGCCAGGCGGAGTTCTCGCTCCAACGGGATCTGCAGGAGGGGCTCGCCTCCCTTGCCTGGCAAGGGGAGACGCCCCCGGACGGACTGCTCGATTCGCTGCTGGAGAACGCGTCCTCCCCGCGCGGTGCTGCGCCGTTGCGAGGCGCGGTCAGCGGCGCCAAGCCGGTGCTGTCGGTGGCCCTGCTGGTCGCAGGCGCGGTCGCCGGTGCTGGTGCCGGCTATGCCTCGTGGATCTCGGCTCGGAGCGTTCGGCGGTACCTGCGCCGGTGACCTGGACCTGCCCTTCGTGCCGACGCACCTTCGGGCGGGCGGGCCAGAGCCACGAGTGCGCGGCGGCACTGTCGCTGGAGGAGTACTTCTCCACCGGACCGGACTGGGAACGGCCGGTCTTCGAGGCGGTACACGACGTCCTCGGCGAGCTCCCCGACGTGGTCGTCGAAGCTGTGTCCGTGGGCATCTTCTTCAAGCGCCGCCGGACCTTCGTGGAGCTTCGCCCACGGACCCGCTGGGTCGACGTGGGGATCATTCTCCCGCGCCGCCTGGCGAGTCCCAGAGTGACCCGGACGTCCGCCAGCGGCGCCATGACGGCGCAGGGGATCCGCGTCGTGGAACCGGCTCAGGTCGATGCCGAGCTCCGCGGCTGGCTCACCGAGTCGTGGGCCGCCGCAGCCCCGGACTGAACACCACGAACGGGTTGACAGCGACGAGCCCTGCCAGCCCTCGGGTCAGCCAGGTCGGGACACGACCATGGCCGGCTGGATGTTCGCGTTCAGGTGGAACACGTTCTCCGGGTCGTACTCCGCCTTGATCTGCTGCAGCCTGGCGTACTTCTCCGGCCCGTAGGCCGCCCGCACCCGGTCCGCGTCGTACTCCGCCATGAAGTTCACGTACCCACCGGCACCGGCCGCGTGCGGGAGGAGCTCGTCCCAGAACGCCCGGACCCAGGCGCGGTCCTCGGCGAAGACTGATGGGTCTGGGGAGGCCGCATCGAGGTTCACCACGTAGCGGATCCGCCTGCTGCCACCGAAAGCAACGGCGTCCTCGGCGACGCGACCATACGCGCCTCCCAGGCAGAACAGCGGCATCAACGACAGCGGCGAGCTCTTCTTCGGCATGTTGCAGGCGATCACGTCGATAGCTGCATCCGTGAGCTCCTCCAGGTAGACCGCCTTCTCGTACGCCTGGATCCCCCACGGCGCCGAGCCGTCGAACATCTGCTGCAGGGCGACGTACGGCATCGGGGTCACGAGCTCGAAAAGGGTCGGCAGGGCGGCCTGCGCCTTTGCCACCAGAGCGGCATGGACCTCCGCGTCGTCGAAGCCGACCAGAAGCAAGGCGTAGCCCGGCTGGAACTGGACGGCTTCGGGGACGAACGGCTCCGGCGGGGCGTTCAAGCTGCCGATGAAACTGGCAACGCCGTCCGGCAGGCCGTGGTTCAGGTCGCGGGCGAACCGCATGAGCTGGACCCCGTGCGCCAGGTCGACGAACAGCATCGCGAGGTTCACCATGGGCCCCACCGGCACGAGGCTGAACGTGAAGGACGTCACGACCCCGAAGTTCCCACCACCTCCACGGATCGCCCAGAACAGGTCGGGGTTCTCGTCGTCAGCAGCACGCAGCACCCGGCCGTCCGCCGTCACGACCTGGGCCTCCAGAAGGTTGTCGCAGCTGAGCCCCGCCTTGCGCGTCAGCCACCCCAAGCCTCCGCCGAGGGTAAGGCCACCAACCCCGGTGTGGCTGATGAACCCACCGGGCGCTGCCAAGCCGTACTCCTGCGCAGCGGCGTCGAACTGCTCCCAGGTGGCGCCACCACCGACCACCGCCCGCTTGTCGAGAGGCGCGATGGTGACCCCGCACAGGGAACCCAGATCCAGCGTCAGGCCGCCGTCGGTCAGGGCGAACCCCGCGTAGCCGTGGCCGCCCCCGCGCACCGACACCTCCAAACCCTGCCGCCGCGCAAAGGCCAGCCCAGCAACGACGTCGGCCACCTCCGCGCACCGCACCACCAGCGCCGGTCGTCGTGTGATGGCTCCGTTCCACAGCGAGCAGGTGGTGTCGTAGCCGGGGGTGCCCGGCAGGCACACCTCGCCCGCGACAGCCTGCTGCAGGTCGTTCACGTGCGCGGCATCGATCGAGGTCATGGTCCCTCCTGGAGGTCGGTGCGCCCGACTCTCCTCCGTACCGATTCTGTGGGCAAGATCGGTGCGCACCAGGTCCGCGGAGGCCACCAGCGGCTCGAGGACAGCCTCGCAGAAGTCTCGCGCGAGTCGGGCAACCGGTCGAGGGTCACCTCCGAGCGGAGCACCTGGACGACGCCCCTACCTTCCGGCCGCCGGTCGTGAGGGCGGATCTGTCAGTCTGCGATCTGGGCGACGACCGTGTTCCAGCCGTTGCCGATCACGGTGCTCGTCCCTGACCAGCCGCCGGCCCCGTTGCCAAGGTAGGTGAGCAGGGTGCCCCTGGAGTCCAGGACCACCATGTCGACCTTGCCGTCGAGGTTCATGTCGCCCGAACCGAGCAGGCGCGGCACCGCAGTCGGGGAGAGGACCAGGTTGCTGTCCTCGCCGTTGCCCGTGATCCAGCCACCGCGTCCGTTGCCCCGGTAGAGGAAGACGTGGCCATCGCTGCGGCGTCCGAAGACATCGTTGAAGCCGTCCCGGTCGGCATCGCCGGCTCCGACGATGGTGAAGCTGGTCCAGCCGGCGCCGATCTGACGGGGTGTGAGGAATCCGTTGGCCCCGGTACCGGAGGCAAGCCAGAGGGTCCCGTCGCCGTGACGGTCCATCAGGTCGACCTTGCCGTCCCCGTCGAAGTCACCGGGGGTCGTCGGGTCCTGGAGCGTGAAGCCGACGGGGAGGGAGCCCGCGGCGATGAACCCACCGGTGCAGCTGCCGTTCCAGATGTCGAAGGTGTTGGCGCCGGTGCGGCCGAGCAGGTCCGGCTTCCCGTCACCGTTGACGTCACCCGGGAGCAGGAGCTGCTGGTACTTGTTCAACCAGCCGCTGCCGACCACGGTCGGAGCCGTGGGGTCCCAGTCGCCGTTCCTTCGGGCGTAGAACATCAGGCGCCCGTCGGAGGCTACGGCGAGCATGTCCGCATTGCCGTCGCAGTTGAGGTCTTGGGAGTCCCGGACCACGGACGTTGACGGCATCGGGAAGACCGATCGGATCAGCGACTCGAGCGACGCCCGGGCCGTGGCGACCTGGGCGGGCGTCCTGGTGGTCTGGTCGAAGGCCGGGAACAGGCTGTTGTCGACCGCCATCGCATCGGCACCCTTGCCCTTGCCGGCGAGCAGCTGCATCAGCTCGTTGTCCTCGCGGCCGTCACGGAAGCGCTTGAGGCGCAGGCTCTCGACGGGGATGGGGGTCGTGCCGCCGACGCGGGCCTGGTCGAAGGGGTAGAAGAGGTTGCCGTCCCCGTTCATGCCGGTGTTCTCCCCGGCCGCGGTGTACTGGTCGCTCCACGCCTTCGAGAAGGCGCCGGCAGCGGTCCAGTAGTGCTCCCCGGCGAGGCCGGCCCGGAAGCCCTCCCAGCCCATGGCCCTGCTCTGCGACGTCGGCTGGTCGATGCCGAAGCCGGGAGTGCCGTTGTAGAGCTTGTTGTCGAGGTAGGGGTCGGTGCAGCCGCCCTGCATGCAACCGGTGTAGGACCACAGCTCGCGGCCGGCGGAGGCGGCCTTCCACTGCTGGTAGGAGCCCAGGTTGGCGTCGAGACCGGTCGTGATCGGCACTGCGGCCTGCGTGCGGGGATCGAGCAGGTCCCGGTCGGTGACGGGCTTCTGGTACTGCGGGATCTGCTGCAGCTTCAGCTCCGGGTATCCGTTGATCGCGGTGTTGAACCAGCCGGCGCACGTGGCGGTGCTGACCTCGTCGCACCAGAAGCGCCCGACGCCGACCTTGCCGAGGCCGCTGAGGAACGCGCGCCACCGGTTCGCATCTGCCCAGTGCGTGAACGGAAGCTGGGTGAGGTGCGCGCCCGCCAAGGGGACCTTGGGGTCTGTTCCGTTGATGAGCGGGGCGAGGACGCCGGCGGCCGAGGCTGAGCCGGGGTCGAAGCCGTCCGGCACGACGGACATGCGGTTGGCCAAGCCGATCTCGGCCAACTGCTGATAGGTCGACCAGCTACCACCGACATCGTTGGCGTTGACGAAGACCTGGGATGTCATCGTCGCCGTCGAGGGGAGCGCCGCGTTGAGGACGTTCACGGTCAGCGGCACGCTGGCGACCAGGATGCCGTTGGATCGCACCTCCACGGAGCTCGTGTAGGTGCCTGCAGCCGCGTTGGCGGGCGCGAGCACATCGACCCAGGCCACGCGGTTCTCGTTGATCGGCACGGTCACCGGGAAGGCGGCACGGTCCTGGTTGGTCAGGATGTCCTTCTCCGGGATGAGCGCATCGGGGATGCGGCAGTCGCCGACACAGGTGCCGGTTGCGTCGCGCGGGAACTCAGCCGCGAGCTCACCGTCGCTCATCCGCCTGAGCTTGTAGTAGTCCTCCCGTGCGAAGCGGACGTTGTCCATCGGGATGGTCGCTCCGTTGGGGCCCGCCAGCGGTCGGGCGAGAGAGACCGAGAGACCCGGCAGCGCGACAGCACCGGCCGCGACCTTCAGCTGAAAGGACTCGTACTCGTTCTTCGCGGTGGTCAGCGAGATCGTCGAGCCGCCACGGAGGGTGCCGGTCGGGAGCAGCAGCTGCATCGAGTCGAACGTGTCGACCTTGACCCCGTTGGCGGCGTCGATGCCGGCGGCCGACGCCGATCCCGGCAGTGCGGCAGCGACGGCGCCGAAGGCCAGCAGGCCAGCCGTCGTGGCGGCGGTGAGGGGGCCGATCTTGGTGGTGCGACGGGCATTGCCGTTCATGCCATCTCCTTGGACGCTGGGCGTGACGCCATCCTGTGATGGCTCTGCCGTCGCGTCCTTCGGCATCATGACGTTGGGGGTGTCAGCGCGCCGACACACGCCTCGGGGAGCGCTCGCGTCCGGTCAGGGCCCCGCTGAGAAGACCCGGTCCGACAGCGGCTCCTTGAGCTGGTCATGGCTCCAGCCCGGAATTCGCAACACCGCGGACCCGGGCAAGAGCAACGAAGACGCCGATGGGCGCGAGCCCGCACGCGAGGGGCCGGCAGCAGAAGGTGGTGGCCCGAGGGGAGTTGGTCTGAAAGCAGGTCTCGAGCTCCTGGTGGACAGTGAGATCGACTAGAGATCCGCGGAGGCCACCAGCGGCTCGAGGACAGCCTCGGGGAAGTCCCGCTGCGTGCGCCCGAGGCGCCACTGGTCAGCGAACAGCGCGAGCCACTCGCCGTCGGTGTCCCGGAGCAGGCACTCCACGCCGCTCTGGCCGTCGAGCTGGGTGACCCACTCGCGGGTCGTGCGACGGGCGAGCGAGTAGGGCAGCCGGTCGAGGGTCACCTCCGCGCCCATCTCGCCCTTCATCCGGTGCGTCGCGACCTCGAACTGCATCGGCCCGACCGCAGCCAGCACAGGGGCCTGATCGCCACGGCGGTCCGAGCGAAGCACCTGGACGACGCCCTCCTGCTCGAGCTGCTCGATCCCGCGCCGGAACTGCTTGTACCGGCCCGAGTCGACCGACCGGGCCACCGCGAAGTGCTCGGGGGCGAAGGACGGGATCGGCGGGAAGGTGACGGGCGACTCGACGTAGAGCGAGTCGCCGACCCGCAGCATCGAGGCGTTGACGAGGCCGACGACGTCACCGGGGTAGGCCAGGTCCACGGTCTCGCGGTTCTGCCCGAAGACCTGCTGGGCGTACTTCGTGGCGAACGGCTTCTTCGACGCCGCGTGGGTCACGACCGACCCGCGCTCAAAGATGCCGGAGCACACCCGGATGTAGGCGAGCCGGTCCCGGTGCGCGGAGTCCATGCCGGCCTGAATCTTGAAGACGAAGCCGCTGAACGGCGCACCGACGTCGCGATGCCCGCCGCTGGAGTCCTCGCGGGCCCCGGGCGCCGGCGCGAGCTCGAGCAGCGAGTCGAGCAGCTGCGCGACACCGAAGTTGAGGACCGCGGAGCCGAACAGGACCGGGGTCGCCCGGTGGTCGAGGTAGGCCTCGAGGTCGAGGTCCGCGTCGTCGGCCGACAGCAGCTCCGACTCCTCGACCGCGGTGCTCCAGGCGTCTCCGTGGGCGGCCAGCGCCTCGTCCGGGGTCATCACCTTCATGTGCGCCAGGGTCGCGCCGCCGGCCGTACGGGTGAACTGGATGAACTGGCCCGTACGCCGATCCAGCACCCCCCGAAAATCGCCGGCGATCCCGACCGGCCAGGTGAGGGGAGTCGGCTTCAAGCCGGTCTTGAGGAACACCTCGTCCATCAGTCCCAAGGCGTCGTGGCCGGGGCGGTCCCACTTGTTGATGACGGTGAGGACCGGGATGCGGCGGTGCCGGCAGACCTCGAACAGCTTGAGCGTCTGCGGCTCCATCCCCTTGGCCGCGTCGACGAGCATGACGGCGCTGTCGACCGCCGCGAGCACGCGGTAGGTGTCCTCGGAGAAGTCCGCGTGGCCGGGGGTGTCGACCAGGTTGATGACCGACCCGTTGTAGTCGAACTGCAGCGCCGCGGACGAGATGCTGATCCCGCGGGCCTTCTCGATGTCCATCCAGTCCGACACGGTGCTCTTGCGCCCCGCCTTGCCGTGGATGTGACCGGCCTCGTTGATGACCCGCGCGTGCAGTGCGAGCGCCTCCGTGAGGGTGGACTTGCCGGCATCCGGATGGCTGATCACCGCGAAGGTCCGCCGACGCGCAGCCTCCGCGACGGCGGGACTGGCGCTCACAGGGCTCCTTCAACGCGGGACGTGGAGGCTCCAGCGTACGGGGCGCACGCTTTGTCGGAAATCCACAGGACGCTGACCCTGTGGATTTCCGACGAAGACGGGTGGAGCCGCCTCGGAGAATCGAACTCCGGACAACCTCATTACGAGTGAGGTGCTCTGCCGACTGAGCTAAGGCGGCTTGGTACGGCGAGAAGTCTAGGGCACACCCACTCCGGCGGCGCTCGGGCGTCAAGGTCCGGCACCTCGGACGAACGACCCCGTTACACCGCAATCGGGTACGGCCCCTCGGGCACGCTGTCGGCACAGGCGCCGACCGCGATCGTCGGGAGTGCCAGCGGCTCAGGCGTGCCGACAACCGACGCCTGCCCGACGGGTGATGCGGGTGTCCGGGAGGTCACTGTTGCGTGGCCCGGCCTCGGCGAGGTTGTGCCGCTGTGTGAGGAACCTGTAGACCCGGCAGCACAAAGGCGCCCGCACCCCTGGACGCCCCGCTCCGAGAGGATCCCCATGAAGCTCCGAAGGGCATGCGGGTGGGCAACCGCGTTGGTTACCGCCAGCGCAGCGCTCACCCTCACCACACCGGCTCAGGCAGCGTCGCCCACCGGCCACGGCAACAGCAAGGGCGTCGTGGGCACCGACGTCCGAGAGGTCCCACCCGGCAAGACATTCGCGCTCGACCGCGACGTCAAGACGAAGTCTCCAGCGGTCCGCCGGTTCGCCGCCGCGGCCGGCACCACCCCCGCAGTCGGGACGGTCCGCAGGTGGATCGGTCTGGACGATTTCAACGGGACCCTGTACCGCAAGGACTACACGTTGCGTGGCGTCGGCAGCAAGATCGAGGTCTGGGTCGCGAACGACATCGCGTTCCCGGCCGGTGACTGCCGCGCCTCGACGCCGGGCAGCACCGAGGTGACGGACGCCCAGGTCAACGGCCTGGTCGAGGAGTTCGACAACAACATGTACCCGAAGGAGTCGGCCGCGTTCAGCGTCGCACCGGACCGGGACGGCTCCAACGCCCTCATCTCCGGCGACTACAGCGGGGCCGGCGACAAGATCGTGACGCTGGTCGACAACGTGCGGGACGACAACTTCTACACGTTCCCGGCCGCGCCGACCTACATCGCGGGCTTCTTCTCCTCGCAGTTCAACGAGCTGCTCGACCGCAACGTGATGACGATCGACGCCTACGACTGGCTGCACCGCACCGGCGCCAACCCGCCGGACAACCAGACCGCCGACCTGTGCACCAGCCGGCCGTCCCGACCGCGGCTGTACGAGGGCGTCTTCGCCCACGAGTACCAGCACCTGCTGCAGTACTACCAGGACCCGAACGAGGTGAACTTCATCAACGAGGGACTGTCGGACTTCGCGATCTCCCTCACCGGTTACGGCAACACAACGGCGACAGTCTCCCAGAAGGGCGCAGAGAGCCACCTCTACTGCTTCCAGGGCTTCGGCACCGTGCAGACGCCCTACAACCCGAACCCACGTGACTGCGGCGGACCTCAGAACTCCCTGACCCTGTGGGGTGACGAGGGGTCCGGCAACGAGATCCTCGCCGACTACGGAAACGCCTGGTCGTTCCAGCTGTTCCTGTTCGACCGGTACGGCCAGGCCTTCATCTCCGGCCTGCACCGGGACGGCGACCACCAGGGCCTGGCAGGTGTCCAGGAGCAGCTCAACCGGTTCACCAAGGGGATCAAGGTCAGCGACGTCGTCCACGACTTCCAGACCATGAACCTCGTGGACCGGTACGTCGACAACGCGAAAGCCAAGGTGTCCGGCCGGCCCCGATCGGCGGTCACCGCGTACAGCCTCAACGCGACGGTCAACCTGGACAACCCAGCGGCCTACATCAAGGGCGGGGCGGCTCCCAACGGCGCCGACTACGTCGCGCTGCGGAACGCCAAGGGCGGCACGCTCGCCGGGAGGACGCTGACATCGCTGAGCTTCCGGGGCGCGCGCACCCTGGCGCCGCAGCCGCTGCGGTGGACCTCGACCAGCGTCACGCCGAGTGTGCCGGCTGCCGCGCCGGTGCTCTGGTCGGGCAACGCTTCCAACCTGGACTCGGGCGCGATCGCCAGCGTTACGGTGCCGACGGCCAACCCGACGCTCACCTACAGCGAGCAGCACCTGGCCGAGCAGGGCTACGACTACGCCTACACGGTGGTGTCGACCGACGGCGGCAAGACGTACACGCCGCTGGCCAACGCCAACACCGTGCCTGGCCCGCTGGGACCGGCGCTCAACGGTGACTCAGACGCCTTCGCGACCCAGACGTTCGACCTGACGCCGTACGCCGGACAGACCGTCCTGGTCGGCTTCCGGTACGTCAGCGACGGCGGTGTCAACGACGGTGGCTGGTACGTCGACGACGTCACCGTCGGCGGCACGCTCGTCAGCGACGGCAGCAACGCGTCGGTGTTCTCCTCGCCCACTCAGATCAGCCCGATCGTGGTGGCCAACTGGCACATCCGCCTCGTCGGTCTGGACAAGGCAGCCCACACCGCGAAGATCGCGACCTACAACAGTCGCGTGTTCGCCCTCGACAAGGGCGACCTCAAGGCGTTCGCGAAGTACCCGCTGGTGGTCGCGATCGTCAGCTACGACGACCCGACCGAGCAGGTGCAGCAGTACGCGCCGTACTCGTTGGTCGTGAACCACGTGACCCAGCCGGGTGGTTCGTAGCAGCTCGGCAGGCGGGCCCGGTCTCCTCGGCGGGACCGGGCCCGTCGCTGTACCTGCGGAGTCCGAGCCGACACGTGCACCCCGTCAGCCTGTGCGCAGCGCCAGGGCCATCGCCTCGACCGCGAGCTGCGGCGCGACGTTCCCGTCGATGGCGGTACGGCACGCGAGCACCGCGTCGATCCGGTGCAGCGTCGACTCGGGTGTGGAGTTGCTCGCGATCGTGGCGGCCTGCTCGACGAGGTCGGCGTGGATCGGCACCGCCCCGGTCCGGAGCTGGACGGCCAGCACGTCGCGGTAGAACGCGGCGAGGTCGATGAGAGCCCGGTCCAGGGCGTCGCGCTGGGTGCGGGTGCCGCGGGACTTCTGACGCTTCTCCAGCTCCTTCAGGGCACCGGCGCCGCCCTTGGGCGCACTGCCGGCGTACCCCTTCCCGGTCGCCCCACCGCCCAAGGCCGTGGAGAGCGCCTCGCGCTCGTCGGCATCGCGTCCCGCGGCCAGCTTGTCGGCCTCCTCCTTGGCTGCGTCGAACAGGTCCTTGGCGGCGTTGAGGGCCTGTCCCACGTTGCCCAGGGAGCGGGGCAGCGCGAGCACGTCCCGGCGCTCGCGGCGGGAGTCCTCGTCGAGCGCCAGGCGACGGGCCCGGCCGATGTGGCCCTGGGCGGCACGGGCGGCAAAGGACGCCATGGCGGGATCGACGCCGTCCCGGTCGACGAGCACCTGGGCGACTGCGGCGGCGGCCGGCGAACGCAGCGGCACCAGCCTGCAGCGCGACCGGATAGTGGGAAGCAGGTCGTCGATCGAGGGGGCGCAGAGCAGCAGGACGCTGTGCGGCGGCGGCTCCTCGATGGCCTTGAGCAGCGTGTTGGAGGTGCGCTCCTCCATCCGGTCGGCGTCCTCGATGAGGGTGACCTGCCAGCGGCCGCGGGTGGGTGCGCGGGAAGACCGGGCGATGACTTCGCGGGCCTCGTCGATCTTCAGGTGCAAGCCGTCGGGCACGATCACCGCGACGTCCGGATGGTTGCCGGACAGCGCCTGGTGGCAGGCGTCGCACTGCCCGCAGCCCTGGGCGAGGCACTGCAGCGAGGCCGCGAACGCGCGCGCCGCGACCGACCGACCGGAGCCGGGTGGGCCGGTGAACAGCCACGCATGGGTCATGCCGGCACCGTCCCCGCCGGCCACCACCTTTGCCGCGGCGGCAGCGGCAGCGCTCAGCTGCTCCACCACCGCGTCCTGACCGACGAGGTCGTCGAAGACGCTGGTCACACCTTTTCCAACTTCCTGGCCGGAGCGAGCGGCAGCACCCGGGCCGCGATGGCCGCGTGCACCTCGTCCTCCGTGCCGGCCGCGCTCACCACGAGGTAGCGAGCAGGGTCGGCGGCAGCGAGGTCGAGGAAGCCCTGGCGCACCGCCCGATGAAAGGTCAGCGACTCCTGCTCGATCCGGTCCGGCGAGCCCGTGGCGCGCGCCAGCCCGACCAGCGGGTCGACGTCGAGCAGCAGAGTCACCTCTGGCCGGAGCCCTTCCGTGGCCCAGTGCGAGAGCTGCCCGATCTCGGCGACCGGCAGTGCCCGGCCGGCGCCCTGGTAGGCCAGCGAGCTGTCGACGTACCGGTCGCTGAGGACCACGGCGCCCCGGTGCAGCGCGGGGTGCACCACGGTTGCGATGTGCTGGGCCCGGTCGGCGGCATAGAGCAGGGCCTCCGCGCGGGCCGACAGGGACGTGGTGGGATCGAGGAGCAGCGCGCGAATCTGGGCACCGACCACCGTGGCGCCGGGCTCGCGGGTGACGACGACCTCGTGGCCGGCAGCTTCG
>JBKJVH010000249.1:0-7431 GCA_046590985.1 Mycobacteriales bacterium | reverse complement strand
GCACGGCTGTAGGTGCTCCCCAGCGGGGCGGAGCCCTTCCAGGCGCCGGAGCCGATGCTCTCGTGGTCGACGACGCCCGTGCAGGCGTTGCCCATCTGGGTCCAGGAGCCACCGTCGTTGTCGCTGTAGGACAGCGCCGAGCACTCACCGGCCAGGCCACCGGCGAAGGTGCGCCCGGTGACCCGGTCGGTCGAGGCGATCGGGTCGATGTTGAACGCGCTGGTCGGCGGGGTCACGTTGGACCAGGTCGGCACACCCGCGGCGTTCACGACGACCTTGTACGTGCTCGTGTTGGACTGGTACATCATCGCGCCGGACAGGCCGTTCACGCCCAGGCTCGGCTCACCGGCGTTGTTGGCGTTGGGCAGGCTCGACGGCGCCGCAAAGCTCGCGAACGTCGGTGTTCCGGACAGCGCCGAGGCGCTGCCGGAGTGGGTGGCGAGGGCTACCGAAGCCATCACCACGGTCGAGCTGAGCAGGACGGGCAGGCTGACGCGACGCATACGGGGGGCTCCTGGGTTTCTGGGGGTCCCCCGTTCAACGAAGTGGCGGTGCCTTCCTCGCGGGTTCGCTACGGACTTTCTTCGTCCGCCCACGCCGGGTGGTGCTCCCGGGCCCACTCGAGCGGCACGTCTCCGGTCCGCATCCCCGCGGACGCGTCCTGGTCGCGCGAGGCCTTCACGACGTGGCCCAGGACCAGCAGCCCGAGCGCGAGTGCCGTCCAGTCGTGCACGAACGTCGCCCCGGTCCGGAGCGTGAGGCGGACCAGGTCGGTGAAGAACATCAGGATCCCCGTCCCCAGGAGCACCAGCGTGGCCCCCGCGCTCAGCGCGCCGTTGAGCTTCTGACCGGCGTTGAACTTCCCGAGGCGCAGCGTTCCCGCCCGCCGGGCCGTACGGGACAACCACGCCCGATCCACCTGGGTGAACCGGTTGAGGCGACCAAGGTCGGCACGTACCGCCGGCGACCGCAACCCGAGCAGCAGCGGGACCGGTAGCGCGAACCCGGCGTACACGTGGACCAGTTTCACGGCATAGCGGTGACCCAGGACGATGGACAGCGGCGGCAGGTAGAGGAAGGCGGCCGTCACCATGCAGGTCCCCATCAGCACCGCCGTCGCGCGATGCACCCGGCGCACCGCGGGCTCGAAGCGCCGAAGCACAGGTGCATCAGCCGATCGGGGCATCGTCCCTGCCGTCCGTCGTCCCGACGAAGCCGGTGAGGTCGTAGCCGCGCTGCTCCCAGTAGCCCGGCTCGTTCTTCGCGATGAGCTCGAAGCCCGACAACCACTTGACGCTCTTGTAGCCGTACAGCGGTGCGGTGTAGAGCCGCACCGGCCCGCCGTGGTTGTGCGTCACCGGCTTCCCGAGCATCTGGAGGGCCACGATCACGTCAACGTTTCGGGCCTGCTGCAGGGTCAGGTTGCTGGTGTAGGTCCCGTCGAAGGACGTGACGCGCAGGGCCTGGGCGGACGGGAGCGGCCCGGCCAGGTCCAGCAGGTCCGACAGCCGGACCCCGGACCAGTGGACCTGCGGGACCCGCCATCCGGTGACGCACTGGAAGTCCTTGACGAGCTGCACCTGTGGCATCGCCTGCAGATCCGCCAGCGTGTAGTCCGCGGTGCGTTCCACGAGCCCGGTCACCGACAGCCGGTAGTCCTGCGCGCCCCGACGCGGCGCGCCGCCTGTCACCGAGTAGTAGCGGAAGGTGTTGCCGACCGGGAGCAAGGACACCAGCCCCGTCGGGTCCCGCAGCTCGACCGGCGCGATCAGGTCGCTGAACCACCGCTGCGTCGTCGCACCCGTGACCGTGCCGAGGACGCCGAGACCCAGCAGGCCCAGCACGACCCGACGGCCGACGGGTGCGCCCTCGGCGGGTGCTGGCACGGGTCCTCCGGTGGGTCACGATGACCGTAACATCGCCGCATGCGCAACTCGGGTCAGGTGATCGTCGGTCTCGTCCTCGCCTTCTTCGGCGGGGTCTTCTTCTTCCAGGGGATCGGCGTGATCAAGGGCAGCGTGATGACCAACACGGTGACCTGGTCCGTGCTCGGCCCGCTGATCGCCCTCGGCGGAGTCGCGCTGGCCGCGAAGGGCGCCCGGGGGCGTTAGAGGCGCTTGCGCGAGGTCACAGGCGCCACGGACACTTCCCCCATGGCCCACATCCACGACGCCGGCTGCGACGCCGCCCACGGCGACGTCACCCTGCCCGCCGACCCCCGACGGCTGGTGCTCGTGTTCGACTCCCCCGTCGCCCGCGAGATCGAGGCCCTGGCGCACCGGCTCGCGTGGCCCGTCACGGTCACCGACCCCGCCACCGGTACGCCGTTGCCGGAACTCGGCGCCGACTGCGACGTGGTCGTCTGCGATCACGGACGCCCCGAGCTCGGAGACGTGCTGGCCGACGTGCTCGCCGGACCGACCCGGTGGGTGGGGGTGATGGGGAGCCTGAGGCACACCGCACCGCACGTCGAGGCGCTCCGAACCCGAGGGGTCGCGGAGGCGGACATCATGCGGGTGCACCGGCCGATCGGGCTCGACATCGGCTCGCACACGCCGGCCGAGATCGCCATCTCGACGGTGGCCGGCCTGATCGCCGACCGCAACGAGCGCTCCGGAGGAGCATTCGCCTGACCCGCCGGGATCAGTCGAGCAGCTTCCGCAACGTGGCAGCCGTTCTCGCTGTCGTCCCGACTCCGAGCAGCTTCTCGATCTTCACGTTGGTGAGCTTCGTCTTCGCGGCGCTCGCGAACCCCAGGTAGAGCACCTGGTCGTTGCCCGCCGTCATCTCGGGGGACCAGTCCATCGCGAGGAACGCCTTCAACGCGGCAGGCGTCGGCCTGTCGAACAGGAGGCTGCACACGACGTACCCCTCGAGGTCGGGCAGCTCGTCGAGGGCCTTCCGCACCTCGGCGTCGCTGCGTACACAGCCCCGCACGTTGAGGTCGAGGCGTTCGGCCAGCGCGTCCTCGATCTCGTCGGCGAGCTTCTTCGCCGACCGCTTGGGACTCTCGAAGGTCGCGTTCCCGCTGTTGAGGTAGGTCCTCACCTCGGTGTGCCCGAGGCCCTCCAAGCAGGCCTTCAGGTCCTTCATCGGGAGCTTGTTCGTCGGCCCGAGGTTCACCGCCCTCAGCAGCAGCACCCACCTCATGGCTGCAACGCCGGCAGCGCCTCTCGGGCCCGGGCCATGTCCAGGCCGAGGCCTGCGAGCAGGTCGATGACCACGACCCGCAGCTGGGCGACGACCACCTGCGAGGACAGGCTCTGCGCCCCTAGCGACGCGGGATCAAGCTTGCCGGCCAGCACCAGCAGCAGCTCGATGGCATCGGAGGTGGCCGGTTGCAGGATCACCGCCAGCTCGTCCAGCAGGTCGGGCATCGCGACCGGGAGGGGATCGCCGGTCTCCAGGGCGACCATGGCCCGACGGACCAGCACGCGCAGGTTGCGGGTCGCCCGGGTCAGGCCGAGGACAAGCGCGGCGTCCACCCTGCTGTCGCCTCGGCGCAATGGCGACAGCCGGGTGGTCTCGCGGCCGGTCTGCAGCGCCGCCTCCCACCGGAGCAGCACGGGCTCGAGCATCCGGGCTCGACCCAGCGCCTCCGCTGCCCCCGTGCTGGACCCCATGCGTACCGCCTGGGCGGTCTCGCGGAGCACGTCGGCCAGCTCGGTGAGGTAGCGACCCCGCAACCGCCGGGCGTCCTTCCACGGGTCGGGCGGGAGCAGCGCTGCCACCACCAGCGCGACAGCCCCGCCGACCAAGGCGTCCTGCCAGCGATGGAAACCGCTGTTGGGTGTACGCGGCAGGGCGACGACGAACACCGACTGGACGGCGGCCTGGCTGACCGCGAGGCCGCCGCCGTTGATGGCCACAGCGAGCAGGAGTGCGAAGAACACGACCACGCCGATCTGCCAGCTGCCCTGACCGAACAGGCTCACCCACAGGTCCCCGGTGGCCACCCCGATCGCCACGCCGACGGACAGCTCCGCGGTCCTCCGGAGCCGCCCACCGGCGGTCAGGCCGAGGCTGACGACCGCCGCCACGGAGGCGAAGAACGGGCGCGGGTGGCCGAGCGCGTGCACAGAGAAGGCCCACGCCCCAGCCGCCGCGAGGCCGCACTGCGCCGCCGCCCAGCTGCCGGCGCGCACCCGCAGGACGCTGTCGCCGACCGCACGCTTCAACTGCACTCCCCCAACCTAGACTTCGGGCATGCCTGAGTTCGCCTACACCGACCTGCTCCCCCTCGGCGCCGACGAGACCCCGTACCGGCTGCTGTCCTCCGAGGGGGTCTCGGTGGAGTCCGCACTCGGCCGCGACTTCCTCAAGGTCGAGCCCGCGGCGCTGACCTTGTTGGCGCGGACGGCGATGCGCGACATCGCACACCTGCTGCGGCCCGCCCACCTGGCGCAGCTGCGCCGGATCCTGGACGACCCGGAAGCCTCGCCCAACGACAAGTTCGTGGCGCTGGACCTGCTGAAGAACGCGAACATCGCCGCCGGTGGCGTGCTGCCGATGTGCCAGGACACCGGCACCGCGATCGTGATGGGCAAGCGGGGCATGTCCGTCCTCACCGACGGGCACGACGAGGAGCACCTGTCGCGCGGCATCTACGACGCCTACACGACGCTCAACCTCCGGTACTCCCAGCTGGCGCCGCTGACCATGTGGGAGGAGAAGAACACCGGCAACAACCTGCCGGCGCAGATCGAGCTGTACGCGACCCCCTACGACTCCTATGACTTCCTGTTCATGGCCAAGGGCGGCGGGTCGGCGAACAAGAGCTACCTCTACCAGGAGACGAAGGCGGTCCTGAACCCCGCGTCGATGATGAGGTTCCTGGAGGAGAAGATCGGGTCCCTCGGTACGGCGGCGTGCCCGCCCTACCACCTCGCGATCGTGGTCGGCGGCACGTCTGCGGAGTACGCGCTGAAGACCGCGAAGTATGCCTCCGCCAAGTACCTCGACGGGCTGCCGACGTCGGGATCGACTGAGGGACAAGGGTTCCGTGACCTCGACCTTGAGCTGCAGGTGCACGAGATGACGGCCCGGCTGGGGATCGGCGCGCAGTTCGGCGGCAAGTACTTCTGCCACGACGTGCGGGTGATCCGGCTGCCACGACACGGGGCTTCCTGCCCGGTGGCGATCGCGGTCTCGTGCTCGGCGGACCGACAGGCACGCGGTCGCATCGATGCGTCCGGCGTCTGGCTGGAGCAGCTCGAGACCGAGCCGGCGCACTACCTCCCCGAGGTCACCGACGAGCACCTTGACGACGACGTGGTGCGCATCGACCTGTCGCGTCCGATGGCCGAGATCCGCTCGGTGCTGTCGCAGCTGCCGGTCAAGACCAGGCTGTCACTGTCCGGTCCGCTGGTCGTCGCCCGCGACATCGCGCACGCCAAGATCGCCTCCCTGTTGGACGAGGGGCTGCCGATGCCCGCCTACCTTCGTGAGATGGCGGTCTACTACGCGGGCCCGGCCAAGACCCCGGAGGGGATGGCGTCCGGTTCCTTCGGGCCGACGACGGCCGGCCGGATGGACTCCTACGTCGACCGCTTCCAAGCCGCCGGCGGGTCCCTGGTCATGCTCGCCAAGGGGAACCGCTCGCAGCAGGTGACGGACGCGTGCAAGGCCCACGGTGGCTTCTACCTCGGCTCGATCGGTGGGCCGGCCGCCCGGCTCGCGCAGGACTGCATCAAGCACATCGAGGTCCTGGAGTACCCCGAGCTCGGGATGGAAGCGGTCTGGAAGATCGCGGTCGAGAACTTCCCGGCGTTCGTGGTCGTCGACGACAAGGGCAACGACTTCTTCACCCAGCTGACCGACCCGGGCCCGACGCCGGTGTCGATCGGCCGCGGGCCCGCCTGACCCCCCGCTTGTGTCCTCAACAGTCATGGGGCCCCACGCTCAGCCTTGAGGACGTAAGGGAGGGTGGGTCAGGCCGCCAGGCCGCGCCAGCCGCGCGAGCGGAAGAGCAGCTCGAGGGCGTCGAGGACCCGCTCCTCATCGAGGCGCCAGGCGATCAGCGGGATCCTGATCTGCGTCTTGCCCTCCGTCGCGATGTCGAGGTCCCGGATGCAGTCGGCCAGCTCGATCCACGGCAGCTCGTGCTGCACGCCGTCGACCTCCATCGAGAGGTCGTAGTCGTCGAACTCCGCGTCGATGTACTGCGTCCCGGATGGGCGGCGCCGGATCGACTGCCGCGACGGCTCGGGCAACCCGCGACGACGCATCGCCCGTGCGACGTCCAGCTCGCCGAGCGAGCGCACTCCACCGGCCAGGTCATCGACAGCGAGCAGCAGCGCCTTTCGAAAGCGATGCCTCCGTACGGGTCCCAGCGCCTCCGCCAGGTCCGCCGGCCGGCAGAGCCCTTGCTGCACCGGGAGGATGAGCATGAAGGAAGCCTGCCGAGGCGTCACCGACCAGAGCGCGGCCTGCACCGCCGACACCGCAGGCTTGGTACGCCGGATGCCCACCGTGCAGATGTCGGCCTCACGGAAGCGCCGTGACTCGTGCACCAGCACGCCGGGCAGTCGGCCGTGCCGGGCGCCCTTCGGGAGCAGCACGTGGATCAGGTCGTCGGTCAACGCCGTCACGCCCTCGTGCTGCAACGCCGACACCCCCGCCAGTGCCGCCCGTGGACCGAGCTCGATCACAGCGACCCAGCGCTTCGCCGCCACCGGGAGCGGTCCGTTGTGGAGCACGACCGACTGGCGGCCACCGCGCTGCCATCTGCCGACCCGTAGCTCCCTGCGCACCAGCCAGCGCGGCACGCCTGCCGCGTAGAGCTGCCGCCGGCCGACCACGCCCTCCTGATCGGCGCCGAGCTTGCGGGCACGCACTCGACCCAGTTCGGCGGCAAGTGAGCTCATCGACATGGAGGCAGTGGACCGCCTCGGACCCTGCGCGACAAGGCCTCGGGTCCCACCTGTGGATAGCCGCCACCCTGTGCACCATCTCGTAGGTCCTCAGGACTCAAGGCGCACCGCGCTCAGGCTTGAGGACGTACCGGAGCGCAGCGCAGCCCTCCTCCCGCTGCGTCCTCAGGACTCAAGGCGCACCGCGCTCAGGCTTGAGGACACAGCGAGAGCGGGAGGGGTCGGCGCCCAGCCCCGGGGCAGGATGGGGGGATGAGCGACTTCCGCATCGAGCATGACTCCCTCGGCGATGTCCAGGTGCCGGTCCACGCGCTCTGGCGCGCGCAGACGCAGCGCGCGGTCGAGAACTTCCCCGTCAGCGGGCAGCGCGTCGAGCCCGCGCTGATCCACGCCGTCGCGGCGATCAAGGGGGCGGCGGCCCGCGCCAACGCCACCCTCGGCGTCCTGCAACCGGCGGCGGCGGACGCGATCTCCGCCGCCGCGGCCGCAGTCGAGCGAGGGGAGCACGACGACCAGTTCCCGGTCGACGTGTTCCAGACGGGTTCGGGCACGTCCACGA
>JBKJVH010000004.1:0-4631 GCA_046590985.1 Mycobacteriales bacterium | reverse complement strand
GACATCCGCGGCCGGCTCACCGGCCCGGGTGCGGTGCTGGTCGCGTCCGGCGGCGACCGGGTGACGCTGGTGGCGGCGGTGAACGACGGCGGCCGGGCCCGCGGGCTGAGCGCGAACGACCTGCTCCGCGAGGCGGCGGTCGCGGTCGACGGCAAGGGCGGCGGCAAGGACGACGTCCCCCAGGGCGGCGGCACCAACCCGGCCGGGATCGGCCGGGCGATCGGGCTCGCCGAGCACCTCGTGGGCCGGATCGCCACCGCTCCCACTCCGTGATCCACGGAAGCGGAGCAACGGGATCCGGGGCGATCGGCGCTGCTCCGCTTCCGTGGATCTCGACTCAACCGAGCCCTCGGACCTACGTGATCACGGTAGGCAGAGCAGGGGGAGGGGGTCGGGCGTGAGCCACCCCCCGGGGGTGGTGGTCGCGGTCGACGTCGGGACCGTACGGGTCGGGGTCGCCGCCAGTGACCCGCACCGCATCCTGGCGAGCCCCGTCGAGACCGTCGCCGCGCCGGGGCACGCCCGGGTGCTCGAGATCGTGCTCGAACGCGGCGCGGTGCAGGTCGTCGTCGGGCTCCCCACGAGTCTGTCGGGAGCGTCCAACAGTGCGAGCGCGGACATGGCGCGGGAGTGGGCTGCAGTTCTCGCGACGCTCACGGACGTGCCGATCGTGCTGGTCGACGAGCGGCTCACGACCGTCACCGCGACCGCCCACCTGCGGGCCGCCGGCAAGAAGGGCAAGCAGGTGCGGGCCGTCATCGACCAGGCCGCCGCCGTCGCGCTGCTCCAGGGCGTGCTGGATCGCCCTATAACCTAGGCGCGTGACCTTGTTGGAGCACGAACCCACCCAGCGGCCTCCCAAGCGGCTCCCGAAGCCCGTCGGCCTCACGATCGTGGCGGTCTTCGTGATCGGGGTGCTGCTCGTCGTGGGGCTGGGCGGCCGGACGCTGTACAACACCGCATTCGGCACAGCGGACTACAGCGGCGCGGGTACCGGGAGCGTCGTGGTGCAGGTGCACTCCGGGGACTCGGCCCGCAACATCGCCGCGACGCTGGAGTCCAAGGGCGTCGTGAAGAGCGCGAAGGCGTTCACCAAGGCCGCCAAGAAGGACAGCCGTTCCACCAAGATCCAGCCCGGGTTCTACGGGCTGCGCCTGCACATGTCCGCCAGGCAGGCGCTGACGCTGCTGCTCGACCCGAAGGCCCGCGTCCGGGGTCGGGTGACCCTGCCGGAGGGTCTCAGCCTGGCCGCGGTCGTCGACCGGCTGGTGAAGTTCACCGACCTCAAGCGCGAGGACATCATCACCGCGCTGGGCAACCCGACCGTGCTGGGGCTCCCCGCGTACGCCGGGAGCAAGCCCGAAGGGTTCCTGTTCCCGGCCACCTATGACGTCGAGCCTGGTACGCCAGCAGTCGACGCGCTCCAGATGCTGACCGAGAAGTTCGGGGAGATCGCCGCCGGGCTGGACCTCGAGGGCGGCGCCGCGAAGCTGCGCGTCAGTGCGTACGACATCGTGAAGATCGCCAGCATCGTGGAGGCCGAGACGCCGCTGGACGCCGACCGCGCGAAGGTCGCCCGGGTCGTGCTGAACCGGCTCGCCAAGGGCATGCCGCTGCAGCTCGACTCGACGGTCAACTACATCCGGGCCGAACGCAAGGCGCGGCTGTCGACGGACGACATCAGCGTCAACTCGCCCTACAACACCTACCGGAACAAGGGCCTGCCGCCGACCCCGATCGACTCGCCCGGACGCCTCGCGCTGCAGGCCGCGCTGGCGCCGGCGGCGGGCGACTGGATCTACTTCATCACCATCGACAAGGCCGGCCACTCGCTGTTCACCAGCTCCTACCAGGAGTTCCTCGCGGCGAAGGCCAAGGCGAAGAAGGACGGGGTCTACTAGGTGCGGGCGGCCGTCCTCGGCTCGCCGATCGCGCACTCGCTGTCCCCGCTCCTGCACCGCGCCGCCTACGCCGCGCTCGGGCTCGACTGGACCTACGACGCGATCGAGGTCGTGGACCTGGCCGCGTTCCTGCCTTCGCTGGACAACGACTGGGCCGGGCTGTCGCTCACGATGCCGCTCAAGCAGACCGTGCTGCCGCTGCTGACCGAGCGTTCCCGGCTGGTCGAGATCACGGGCGCCGCCAACACCGTCGTGCTCCGGGACGGCGGGCTGCACGGCCACAACACCGACGTACACGGCATCGTGGCGGCGCTGCGCGAGGCCGGCGTGGGGCAGGTCTCGCGGGGGGCGATCATCGGCGCCGGCGCCACCGCCGCGTCGGCCGTGGTCGCGCTGCACGACCTCGGGGTGCACCACGTCCGGGTGCTCGCGCGGTCCGTCGAGCGCGCCGAGGCGCTCCGCCCGGTGGCGGCAGCGGTCGGCGTCGAGCTCCGGTTCGGCGAGCTGCACCCGCTGGAGCTCGAGGACCGCTGGCCCGAGGTCATCATCAACACCACTCCCGCGGGCGCGCTGGACTCGTTCGGCTCCGATCCCGCTGGTCCGCCACCTCTGCTCGACGTCGTGTACGCCCCCTGGCCCACGCCGCTGTCCGCCGCCTATGCCGCCGCCGGGGGAGTCGTCGTCGGCGGCGCGCAGATGCTGCTCCACCAGGCCGCCGCCCAGGTCGAGCTGATGACGGGGCTGCCCGCGCCGCTGGAAGCGATGCGCGCCGCGCTGCCGTAGTCCACAGGTCCGCCGGTCCGCCACAGATCGTGGCCGACGCGTGGGGAACCGGTCCAGGTCGACCTGGACGCCCTCGACTTCTGAACGCTCAAGCCCTAGCGCCGATGCGCCGATGGGGTCACTAAGGCCGTGCGCACGGCTTTGGGGCCGAAAGGGGCAGTCGATGTCAGAGGGAAGCCGTAGTGACCGGTTGGACCGGGCGATCCACGGGCTGCTCGCGCAGACCCCGGAGATCGAGGCTGCCGCGGTCGTCTCCTTCGACGGGCTCCCGATGGCCTCTGCGTTGCCCCCGTCGATGGATGAGGACCGCGTCGCCGCGATGAGCGCCGCGCTGCTCTCGCTCGGTGAGCGCGCCGCCCAGGGCCTCGGCCGGGGCGAGCTGTCGCAGGTCTACATCGAGGGGGACGCCGGCACCGTCTTCCTGATCTCCGCCGACGACGAGGCTGTCCTGGTGGCCGTGGCCGCCAAGGGCGCCAAGGTCGGCATGATGCTGTACGAGGTGCGCCGCACCGCCGCCGCCGTCGCCGAGGCGCTCCGCGCCGAGGACCTCGAGGTCCCGACGCAGCCCGAGTCCACCCCCGAGCCGATCCTGTCCGCCGTGCCGGCGCTGCCTGCCGAGCCTGTGTACGAGCAGCCGTACGCGCTGCCCGCCGAAGCCCCGGCCTGGACCTCGTACGCCCCGAGCGGGTCCGTCCTGCCGGGTGACGCCAACCCCACCTGGTCCTGACCCAACCGCCCCCTGACCTGACGGGACAGTCGTGAGACTCGAGGGAACGCTCGACGCGTTCAGCCTCCCGGACATCTTCCAGCTCTTGAGCTTCACGAAGAAGACCGGAACGCTGCACCTGCGCCGCGACAGCGGTGGCCAAGCACAGCACGGTGTCGTGCACCTGCGCGACGGCGCCGTCACCGGCGGCCGCGGCGACGTGGCCTGTCAGGCGCTCGGCCGCCGCATCGTGGGTGCCGGCCTGGTCGACGACGAGGTGCTCGCCGACGCCGTCGAGACCGTCATGGACAACCCCGGCGCAGGGCTGGCCAAGGCGCTCGGCGACACCGGCAAGCTCGACAGCGCCGCGCTGACCAACCTCGCGACCGAGCAGGCCACCGACGCGGTCTTCGAGCTGCTCCGCTGGCCGGACGGCGCCTTCGCGTTCGTCATGGATGAGGCCGACCCGGACGACCTGGGCGCCTCGCTGTCGGTCGAGGAGGTGGTGGCCGAGGGTCGCCGCCGGCTCGAGACCTGGGCCGTGCTGACCGAGAAGGTCCCGTCCGGCACCGCCGTCGTGACCCTCGCACCCTCGCCGTCGAACGACCCGATCCTGTCCCGCGACGAGTGGGCGCTGCTGTCGCTGGTCGACGGCGTCCGTACCGTCTCGGAGCTCGTGCTGCTCTCGGGCACCGGCGAGTACGTCGTGGTCTCCGCCCTTGCGGGCCTGGCCGAGCGCGGCCTGGTGCTGGTGGGGGAGCGGTCGCCCGGTGCGAGCGCCCTCCTGCAGCGGCAGCAGCTCTTGGCGGCCCTCGAAGGCGGCTTGGCTGTGCCGCCCCCGTCGGCGGCTGTCGAACCGGTCGAGGCCGTGGCCGAGGCGGTTGTCGAGGAGCCGGTGGCCGAGGAGCCCGAGCCACAGCCGGTCTCGGTGGCGGCCCAGCGCCTGCCCGTCATCCCGGATCGCCCCGAGCCCTTCACCCCGAGCCGTCAGCCTGAGCACGCCGAGGAGCCGTTGCCCGCGTTGTCGCGGATGTCGCGGGCTGCCGTGCCGGTTGCCAGCGCGTCGGCACCCGTTCCCAGCGCTCCCGCCGCTAGCGTCGGGGCCGTACACGGCGCCCACGCGCTTGCGCCGGAGACGGCCCCCGCGCCGTCGACGTACATCGATCGTGATCCGTCCGTGAACAAGAGCCTGCTGCTCAGGCTCATCGGCGGTGTGAGGGGGTTGTAGCAGTGAGCACCCG
>JBKJVH010000227.1:0-38329 GCA_046590985.1 Mycobacteriales bacterium | reverse complement strand
CAGTCGGGCGACCGGGGAAGGCCAGCTGGCTGCCGGCGGGCGTGAGGCGCTGGCCCGTGGAGGTGATGACGGAGCCGTCGCCTTGACGACCGGCGCGGGCGGCGCCGAGGTGACCGCCGGACGTGCCGGCCGCGACCGCGAGCGACGTACCGGCCACCAGGACGCCGGCGAGGGAAAGGGACAGGACGGTGCGCTGGGTCATGCCACCGAGTTCGCCGCGTCGTCACCGGTTCCTCGCGTCAGCCAGGTGAACGATGGGGCAACGCCCGGTGCCGGCCGTGACCACCGTCACCGCGGCACTTCGTGCTCGCGTCCTGTTCCGGTCATCCCCCGTTCACCTGACAGCACGAACCTTGGAGCCGGCGGTCATCCCGCCATCCCAGCCTGGCCGCACACGCACAACCCCGCCTCGCAGGGCGACGACTAGCTAGCTAGTGCGGAGAGGACTTCCCCAGACCCGCCACGGCTGCCTCCGGTGTGCAGCCGAGCTCGCCCGGCTGTGACAGCACCTTTGGCACGTACCAGACCTCGACCGAGCCATCGGCGAGCCGACGGCCGAAGTCGCAATCCGTGCCGGCCTGGACCGACACCCCGAGCAGGCCCGCGACCCGGGCGGTGCGCACCAGGAGGCCGGTGAAGGCCTGGCCGAGTGCCTGCTCGGCGTCGCCGGCGCGCAGCCCGACCCGGATCCGCTGCTGGGCGTCCGGCGGCAGGCTCGGGATCGACGCCGCCGAGGGCAGCGCCAACGGGGTGGTCCTGGGGCAGCGGGTCTCGTTCGGGTCGATGCCGCCGCTGAGGTCGTCGAAGGTGTATCGGAAGCAGGCCTGCGCCTTGCTGGCCGAGCCGAAGCCGGTGGCTGCCACCGTCGAGGTGATGCGCAGCAGGACGCTGCCCTTGATGCCGTTGCCGGACTGCGCGAGCAGCTCGATGCTCGTCGAGCCGGCATCGCCGACGACGCGACGCGCGTGGTCGAACGCAGAGCTGACGCGGCCGGCCTTGGCCATCGCCACCCCCGCGTTCACGGACCGCTGGTGGACGTCCGTCGCGGCTGCGGAGGACAGCGGGAGCTGGCCCGTCCCGCAGCCGGCAAGGATGAGGACGAGCAGGGGGGCACACACGCGAGGTCTCATGAGGTCAGCCAACCGCCTGACGGTCCCCCCGTCGTAAGCAGTCCTACTCAGAGGTTGAAACCTCGGGGTGCCGAGGATGAACAACCGACAGCCGAACCAGCCCGGCGATCACGACGAGCACCACGGCCAGCAGCGCCAGCACACCAGGTGCTCCGGTCGCGGCCAGGTGACCCGTGCTGCCGGTGCTGCCGGTGCCCGCCGGCCTCCGGATGGAGACGCACCGATTCGCGGCCGACACCGCCGTTCCGGTCACCGTCGAGAGCACGGGCGCCACGCCCGGCCGGACGAGTGGCACCGACGTGTCGGGGAGAGCGGCAACCGGCGTCTCCTCCGCCGCACCAAGCCGGGTCGCCAGCTCCGCCGGGAGGGGCTTCGGTGACAGCGACTGCCACAGCATCGCCTCGAGCCACGGCCCGGCCTGGTCGATGGCCCCCAGGTCGAGGTGCCGCGACTGCGCGATGAGAGCGGTGTTCCGGGCGCTCTTGGGCAGGGACGCGACCGTTTCGTCGATGAAAGGCGGCGCCTTCTTGACGTCATAGGGAGCCAACGAACCGGCCTTCAGCCGGTTCACCTGAGAGGTCGGCTGGAACAGGTCGTACAGCGGCGGCGCGTGGTCGTCGTAGGTCGACATCGGGGGCAGCCCGAGGATCAGCTCCATGGTCCGCAGCACGCTGGCCTGGTCGTAGTGGGCGTGCCCGATGTAGCCGGGGACGCAGCCGTCGCCGCTGATCTGCTTCGCCCAGGGGGAGGCGACGAGCAGCACGTTGCGGTGGCCGTCGACGTGGTCGAAACCGTCCTGGCTGTCGTCCTCGACCACGAACACCGCCGTGTTGGGCCAGTACGTCGACTTCGACAGGCTGCTGACGATCTGACCGAGCGCGGCGTCGTTCTGCGCTACCTGCGACCGCGGCGTCTGGGTTCCCGCCAGCCCGGAGGTGTGGTCCTCGGACAGGATCAGGTAGCTGAAGTTGCGCAGGCTGTTGCCGTTGCCTGCGCTGCTGCCGTCGAGCTTGAGCCCGGAGTCCTTCAGGAACTCCGCCGACCGGGTCCGGTCATCGGGCACCAGCGAGGTCTGGTTGGGGTAGTTGGGGTCGCTCGGGATGCTCCCCGGTCCGGCCGGCCCGGCCCCTTGACAGGTGTTGGTCGTCAGCGCACCGGTGTTGGTGTTGGCGCTCTCCACCCCGATCAGCTCGCCGTAGTTCCGGAAGGTGAACGTCGGGTGGGTGACCTGGTAGCTCGACAGGTTCTGGAAGATCGTGCAGCCCGGGGAGTTCACCACCGTGCCGATCGGGTCGTACGGCCGGTTGCGCGGGGAGTAGTACTGGCGCCAGGACTTCTCCATGTAGTCGCTGCTGTTCGCCGAGGCGGTCCACCAGTGGCCCTGGACGCTGGCCTCGCCGTCGCTGAAGAAGTGGTCGGCGGTCGCGAACCGGTCCGTGATGCCGTGCGCGTTCGGCACCGCCGGGGCGAGCACCGCGTTGGACGCGAGGCCATCAGAGTCCTTGCGCTGCAGGGAGACATCCCCGAGCACCTGGTCGTAGGTGCGGTTCTCACGGACCACGTAGACGACGTGGGTGATCGGGCTCGCGCCGCCGACCGTCGCAGGGATCGGCGAGTCCGCCGGCCGCTGGTCGAGGCCGGTCGCGTGCAGCACCCCGGCCCGTGCGGTGGCGGTGTACGCCGCGAGCCGGCCGGCCGTCGGCGGCGTCACGCGGGTCAGCAGTCCCGGCATGTTGTCGCCGTCGTAGTAGTCGGCGCTCGGGATGCTCGCGCCCGCCGGCAAGGACGTTCCGGGGCGGGCCGTGTAGCCGAGCGAAGGCAGGTAGCGGCTGCCGAGGCCCTTGGCCGACAGCGCGTAGACGCGGCCGTCGCGAGGGCCGACCGCGACCGCCGTGGGGTACCAGCCGGTCGGCAGCACGCCGAGCTGCCGCCCGGCAGCGGGGTCCACGACGGCGACGCCGTTGTCCCCGGCCAGCGCGACGTAGGCGCGGGTGCCGTTCTTGGACCAGGCCACCGCGTTGGCGACCGCGCCCTTGGTGCCGTGGTGGTTGGCCGCGGCGGTGGCGACCAGCGTCGCCGGCAGGCGCGGGACCCCGGCGGTGACCGGCAGGAAGGCCACGTTGTCGCTGTTGCTCCCCGTCACGGCGAGGGTCGCGCCGTCGGGGCTGACGGCCAACCCGGTCGGGTGGTCCAGCCCCGGCACGACCGCCGCGAGCGGCACGACGGGACTGCCCAATGCCGTCAGCGGACCGGGCAGCGGGAGGCCTGCGCCGCGCAGCTGCGCGAGGTTCACGGCGTACACCACACCGGTGCCCTGGGCCGTCACGTAGGCGAACCCGGAGTCCGGGCTGACCGCCACCGCATACAGGTACGCCACCGGCGCGGGTGCCGGCACGCCGCCGGGCAGCAGCCCCTGGGCCACCAGCGCAGGTCCGGTCGGCGTCACGTCGTAGAGCGCGATCGTGCTGTCGAACTCGCTGGTGACCAGGATGCTCTTGCCGTCCGGTGTCACGGCGAGTCCACGCGGGTTCCCGTTGGTCTTCCCGACGACGGGCAGGGCAGGGGTCTGCTCGACGACGCTCGGGACCTTGACGGCGTGCGCGAGCGTCAGCGCCGTCCCGGTGACGGCGAAGTCGAAGAGCTGGTCGCCGCCCGCGCCGGTGGCGTACACGTGCTTGCCGTCGGTCGAGAACGCGACGCCGATCCCGAAGCAGTTGATGGTCTTGCCGCAGGCCCGCGGCTTCTTGGGGTCCCGCACGGTCGGCACCGCCACCACCTGGGTGACCTTGCCGGTGCTCAGGTCGATGACGTCCAAGCCCTCGTCGGGCGCGTGGTTGGCCTGCGTGGACTTCTTGGACGCCGGCACACCGGGGCACACCCCACCGACGCCGACGGTGTCTGCCTGGCAGGTGGAGTTGAAGCCCTGTGGCACGCCCACGCCGAAGCCGTTGAGACTGGCCACCGCCAGCTTGCCGTTCGGGCTCAGCGCCAGCCCGACCGGGAAGTCCCCGAGGTCGTAGGAGGCGTCCCCCGCCTGTCGCTGCACGTCGTACGGGGAACCCGCCGGCGTCACGAGCCGGCCGGTCGGCAGCAGCACCCCGGGAGCCGGGAGCTTCGCAGCTTGGGCGACGGTCGAGCCACCCCCCAGGGTGGCGAGTCCGAGGGCGACGGAGCAGGCGAGCAGGGCAGCGGCAGGGCGTCGCAGGTTCACCGTCAAACTCTGCACGACCATCAGGACCAGATCATGGCCGACACATGAACTCCAGCCGAACGAGCGGCTAGCGCGCCGGCTTGGTCGGCGGCGCCATCACCGGATGCCCGCTGACACACCACGGGTTGGCCGGTGCTCCCTTGCAGGGGTTGGCCATCGTCTGCTGGGCCTCCGGGTGCGGCCCGGGACCCTTGTAGTCCTTGGGCTCGGTGATGCCGACAGCGTTGAGGGCGGTCATGACGCTGACGACCGGGTCACCCGGGGAGTAGATCCCCCGACCACCGTTGGTGCGGAGCGGGTTGCCGGCGCCGCAGTTGCTCAGGCCCACCGGGTTGGGCGGGTCCAGGGTGGCCTCCGAGCTGTGGCCGCCGGTCTTGTTCACGTTGTGGTCGACGCAGTTCTGGATCCCGGTGACGTCGATCGCCACGTCCGCGTCGCCGGCGCCCTTGGCGTACCCGGTGTTGATGAAGGTGTTGTAGACGACCTGGTTGTTGACGGGCGGGGTGAACAGCCAGTTGATGACCACGCCCTGGTGCTTCTGGTTCGCGATGACGTTGTTGCGGATGATGTTGTCCCAGCCACCCGCGATGCCGATGCCGACCCCGACCGGTGCGATGCCCGTGATGCCGGTGCCGGGAATGTCGGAGGCGTTGTTGTCGTGGATGTAGTTGCCCGCGATGGTGGTGCCCCGCTGCGGCGGGTCGGGCTCGCTGGTGAGGGTGTTCGGCAGGATCCCGGTGGCGTTGTGGTCCCACTCGCTGTTGATCAGGTAGAGCTCACCACCGGCGTTGGTGCCCGAGTAGCCCAAGGCGTTCTTGTACGCGCGGCTGTTCGTGACGACCGCGTGGCAGTCCTTGCAGCCACCGATGTAGATGCCGCTGTCAGCGTTCCAGGAGCCGTAGTCGAACGCGAACGTCGACGGCGTCGGGCCGGAGGACGTGGAGTCGTAGGCGTACACGCCGTAGTCGCCGTTGTCGTAGGCCGTGAGGTAGTTGCCCCAGTAGCCGTCCACGCCGGTCCAGTAGAAGGCGTTCGCGGAGCCGGTCTTGTAGTGCTGGCCGGTCATGTTCTCGACCCAGGTGTTGTCAACGCCCTGGACGTGGATACCGGAACCGTCCGCCTTGGTGCCGTCCAGGACCACCCCGTTCCGCTGCATGCCCCGGATGTGCAGCCCGGACGTCAGGCCGGCGTGCGGCTGCACCGTGACGGCCTCCCGGTAGTAGCCGGGCCAGACAAGGACGTAGTCGCCGTTCTGGGCATGGCTGACGCCGACGGCGAGGCTCTTGTAGACCGTCGTTCCCCTGGGAACGGCAGGACAGCCCGCAGTGCCGCTGCAGACCAAGATCACTCGGCTCGGCGGGGCCGCCTGCGCCTGGATCCCCACCGCTCCGAAGGTGAGCAGGGCAGCGGCAGCGGCGAGCACACGACGGGTCTTCACAGGGTCTCCTGACGACGGCACAAAGCAACCGAGGCGATGACGGAAAGGGGTAGGCCGGACAGCTGGTGAGACATCGGCACCACACGCGCGGCGCCGGGCTTGACGACCTGGAAGGTCGCCATCATCCCGTGGTCCTCGTGGTCGAGCATGTGGCAGTGGATGAGGAACGGCCCGAGGTAGTCGGTGATCTTGGCGGCCACCTCGACGGTGTCGCCGGGGTCGAGCCGCCAGACGTCCTGGTACCCGGCTTCCCAGGCAGGCGGTGGCCGGCCGTTGCGCGACACCGTCCGCCACGCCTCCTCGTGCAGGTGGACGTAGTGGGTGAGCGGGCTGGTGTTGACCAGCAGCCAGCGCTGCACCGAACCGAGCGCGACGGCTGCATCGACGCGGGTGTGGTCGTAGGGCTTGCCGTTGATGGTCCACACCGTGCCCTTGCGCACGGGGTCGGCCCCCAGCCCGAAGGCCCACGTCATGGTGGGGGCGTTCGGGATCTGCAGCGCCGGCAACGGCATCAGGGCAGCCGGTACGCGCGAGGCGTCGGCGACGCGGTGCCTGACCCGGAACTGCATCACGGGCGTGATCGGTGTGCCGATCCCCCCTGGCCGACCGTCTACCCGGGCGACGCTCTCCAGGACGGGGGACTTCCCGAGGTCCTTGCCGAAGTCGACGACCACGTCGGCGCGCTCCGCCGGCCCGAGCAGCACATCGGTGCGAGTCACCGGCTTGGGCAGCAGGGCACTGCCGTTTCCCACCTGGACCATCGGCCGCCCGTCGGCGAACCGGAAGTCGTACGAGGAGTAGCCGGAGGCGTTGAGAAGCCGGAGCCGGTAGCGGTGGGTCGCGACGTCCTGGAAGGGCTGGAACACCCCGTTCACGAGGGTTCTTGTGCCGGTGGTGGCGTCGCCGGGTGGCGCGTAGGGACCGTTGATCGGAGACGTCACGGTCTGCGGGTCCGACGTCTTGGGGAACGGATCGGTGAGCTGTGCGGCGTCGTCGAAGCTCCGGTCGGCGACGAGCAACGGCAGGTCGTACGCCCCGGTCGGCAGGGCGAGCCTGCGCTCGGCCGGATCATCGGTGATGAACATGCCCTGCAGGCCGTACCAGTTGTTGCGGCCGGTGAGGTCCATCCGATGGTCGTGATAAAAGCTGAAGGCGGCTCGTTCGGGCTGGCCGCCGTCGGTGAGCGGGAAGGTGTAGGCGCGCCTGCGGCCCGGTGGGACCAGGTCCAGGTCGGGCTGGCCGTCGTCGGCGGAGCTGTGGTGGTCGCCATGCAGGTGCAGCGACAGCTCGCCGAATGCGGGCGGCAGGCCGTTCACGACGGTGACCGTGGTCCGCTGCCCGACCGGACGGCGGATCGTCGGTCCCGGCCAGCTGCCGCCGTAGGTCAGCATGGTGGTCTTGGGACGGTGGGCCAGGACCTGGACGTCGGTCTGATGTGCGGTGAGCGTCACGTTCGCACCGGTCAGGACCTTGGGGATCCTCAGTGGCTGCTCGAACCGGGGAGGCGACGCGCCGACTCCGCCGCTGCCGCCTTGCACGACCAGCGTCCCGGACATGTTCGGGTGGAACGAGCAGAAGAACGTGTACGAGCCGGCCCGGAGCTTGGCAACGCCGGCGATGACCGACGTCGAACCCGGCAGCGCGTTGCCGCTGAACAGCGGTCTGCCCTCCGGGTCGCGGTCCACAGCGGTGACGGTGTGCGCGAGCTCGTCGAGGTTGTAGAACGTCAGGGGAGTCCCCTGGGGCTCGAAAGCCACCTTGCTGACGTAGCCGAGCGTTGCGCCGCCGGGACCGGCCACGATCGAGCCGCCCACGTCGCCTGGTGCCGCGCCGGCGCCGTCGGGGACGAGACACGACGCTACGAGAGCGAAGATGATGAGCAGACGCCAGCGCATGAGAGTTGCTCCTTCGACATCCGCGACCGGAATCCTTCCTGAGCCCGCCCGCTGGTTCGTGAACGTCAGTTCACTAGGGTGTCGCGCATGACTGAAGCTCCCGTAGTCCTGGTCGAGACGCGCGACCACACGATGGTGATCACCCTCAACCGCCCCGAGGCACGCAACGCGGTGAATGCCGAGGTCGGCCGCCTGGTCGGCGCCGCGGTGCAGCAGGCCGAGGCCGACCCGGAGGTCCGCGCGATCGTGCTGACCGGTGCAGGTGACCAGGCGTTCAGTGCCGGCGCCGACCTCAAGGCGATCATGCGCGGGGAGCCGATCCTGGAGCCCGGCCGCGAGGACTGGAACTTCGCCGGCTTCGCGAACCACTTCACCTCCAAGCCGACGATCGCGGCCGTCAACGGCAACGCCCTCGGTGGCGGCACCGAGCTGGCCCTGTCCTGCGACCTGGTGGTCGCGGTGGAGACCGCGTCGTTCGGCCTGCCCGAGGTCAAGCGTGGGCTGCTCGCCGGCGCCGGAGGGGTCTTCCGGCTGGTGGAGCAGCTGCCCCAGCGCGTGGCGATGCGGATGATCCTCACAGGGGAGCCGATGCCGGCAGCCGACGCGCTGCGCTGGGGCCTCATCAACGAGGTTGTCCCCGCCGGGCAGGCCCTGGACGCGGCCCTGGCACTCGCCGCGGCGATCGAGCAGAACGCCCCCCTTGCCGTCCAGGCCAGCAAGCGGATCGTGTACGGCGTCGCCGACGGTCAGCGCGCGGGCGAGCAGCCGAAGTGGGCGCAGAACAACGACGAGTTCCTGGCGCTGCTGGCCACCGCCGACGCCATGGAGGGGCCGACCGCGTTCGCGGAGAAGCGGGCGCCGGTGTGGCTGGCTCGCTAGCCGTGCGGTGACCCAAGCCTGCACGTCGTGCCTGATCTACCCCCACGGCGACTGGCCTGACATCCAGCGCCTCAGCCGGCGGATCAGCGAGCAGCTGCCGACCGGCGCGCTGCTGCTGTTCTTCGCGCCACTTGAGCGTGCCGCGCGCGAGGACGTCGTACCGCTGGAGGTGCACCTGCACGGCGGCGGCTACGTGCTGTGGAGCCGCCGCAACGGCCAAGACCGGTACGAGGTCATCACCGGCCAGGGGCCGACGCCCGCGGCGGCGCAGATCCAGCGGGTCCCGACCACCGTCTACGGGCTGTCCGGCACCCAGAGCTGGCGGCTGCCCGCGCCGCAGGACCTCGGCGAGCTGCTCGCGCTCGCCGGCTACTCCCCCGCGACCGACGTCCTCGGCGCGGTGCTGTCAAACTTCGACGATGACGCGCTGCGCCTGCGGCTCGCCGCGGACATCGGCCGGGAGGTCAACCACCATGACTTCGGGCTGCTCGCGGACGCCGACCTGCCGGTGAGCACCCCGGCCGCACCTGATCCCGAGCTGGTGCTCGCCAAGATCGATGCGATGATCGGCCTGCCAGGCGTGAAGGCTGAGGTCCGCAAGCTCGCCGCCTTCGTCGAGCTCGACCGTCGCCGGCGCCAGCAGGGCCTACCGACCAGCGACTCCTCCTGGCACATGGTCTTCACCGGCAACCCCGGCACGGGCAAGACGACCGTCGCGCGCCTGATCGCCCAGCTGCTGACCAGCCTGGGCATCGTGAGCAAGGGCCAGCTCGTGGAGACCAGCCGCTCCGACCTGGTCGCCGGCTTCGTCGGGCAGACCGCCCTCAAGACCGACCAGGTGGTACGCAGCGCGCTGGGCGGTGTGCTGTTCATCGATGAGGCCTACGCCCTGGTCGACCCCGACGGAGGGGAGGACTTCGGCGACGAGGCGATCGCGACCCTCCTGAAGCTGATGGAGGACCACCGCGGCGACCTGGTCGTGATCGCCGCGGGGTACCCCAACGAGATGCGACAGCTGCTGGCCAGCAACCCCGGGCTGCAGAGCCGCTTCACCCGCACGATTCACTTCGAGGACTACAGCAACGACGAGCTGGTCCAGATCATCGACGCGATGGTCGCGACCGACCAGAGCACCCTCACGACGGAAGCCAGAACCCAGCTGGGCAAGGCGATCGCGTCGATCCCGCGCGACGAGCACTTCGGCAACGGTCGGGTCTCGCGGCAGGTCTTCGAGGAGATGCGGCTGCGCCAGGCCGAGCGCCTCGCCCAGGACCGCGCCGCCCCGCTGACGGTGTTCGAGGCGACGGACGTCCCGACCCAGGCGCCCGGGAGCCTGGCGTCGGAGGTCACCCGTCCGACCTTCGAACAGGCGATGGCCGAGTTCGGCAAGCTCGTCGGGCTGCGGCACGTCCGGGCCGAGCTCGAGCAGCTCGCGAACCTCGCACGGGTGAACCAGCTGCGCCGCGACGCCGGCCAACCGGTGCACGAACCGAGCCGGCACCTGGTCTTCACCGGCAACCCCGGTACGGGCAAGACGACCGTCGCCCGCATCCTCGGCCAGGTCTACGCCTCCCTCGGCATCCTCGAGCGCGGGCACGTCGTGGAGGTGGGCCGCGCCGACCTGGTCGGCGGCTACGTCGGCCAGACCGCGATGAAGACCACCGCGAAGGTGGAGGAGGCCCTCGGCGGCGTGCTGTTCGTCGACGAGGCCTACGCGCTGTCCGGCGGCGAGGGCGGGAACGACTTCGGCCAGGAGGCCATCGACACCCTGCTGCTGCTCATGGAGAACCACCGCGACCGGCTGGTCGTGGTGTGTGCCGGCTACCCGGACGAGATGGAGCAGTTCCTGTCCTCCAACCCCGGGCTCCGCAGCAGGTTCGCCGACACTCTCGAGTTCGAGGACTACAACGCGATCGACTGCGCCGCGATCTTCACCGGGCTGATGGACCGGCAGGGCCTGATCTTCGCCCCGGACGCCGGCTGGGAGATGACGCTGTCGATGCGCTTGCTGGTCACCCTCGAGCACTTCGCGAACGGACGCAGCGTCCGGGCTGCGTACGAGCAGGTGCTGGCCGCGCAGGCGTCCCGGATCGCCCGGCTGCCGGCACCCACGCCCGACGAGCTGCGGGTGCTGCAGCCGGGTGACTTCACCCGCTGACGGACCGCAGGGCCGGCACCTGGGAAGGTGCCGGCCCTGCGGGGTGCTGCGTGGGCTCTTACGGAGTGGCGAGCCGGTTCGGGTTCTGGCTGTTGTCGTACCGAGCCTGGGTGCGCAGGGACGGGACCACACACACCTGGTCGCCGGGGAACGCCTCGCGCCACACGTAGCCGCTGATGCAGGTGTGCGAGCCGTAGGGGCCGACGACCCAGCGGGAGCTGGCGACGGCGTTGTCGTGCCTGGTCTGGGTCCGGGTCGCCGGCACCACGCAGACGTAGTCGCTCGCGTCCGCCTCACGCCACACGTAGCCCGGCTTGCAGGTGTTGGGCCCGTAGGCCAGCCGGGCCGGGTTCCGGCGGTTGGTCGCCTGGGCGTTGTCGGCTGCCGCCTGGCTCCGCTGCGCCGGCACGACGCAGACGTCGTCCCCGCTGAAGGCCTCCCGCCACACGTAGCCCTGCAGGCAGGTGTGCGGGCCGTAGGGACCGTTCACCCAGCGCTGGCTGGCGTAGTAGTTGTCCGACCAGGTCTGGCTGCGCTGCCCCGGCAACACGCAGACGACGTCACCGGCGCGAGCCTCGCGCCACACGTAACCCTGCAGGCACCGGGTGGGCATCGCCGTAGTGACGGTCACCGAGGCCTGCGCCCCGGTGGCGCTGTTGATGCGCACCGTGATGCCGTTCGCCTGGAGGGACTGGACCGGGTGCCGGTCACCGCCCCGGGTGCGAAGCAGGTACGGGGTGTTGTTGATCACCTGGTTGATGAGGACGGTGTCGGCCGGGATGGCCGCGTCCAGCCCGAGCTTCCGGCGGTACTCCACGGTGTAGTAGTCGTTGAGGTTGCCCGGGTTGAAGGGGATGCGCAGCAACTGGTAACCGGGCGTGCCCGGCTGTCCGAGCGGTGCCAGCGTGAAGGTGCGAGCGCTCACGCCATCGGCACCGACCCGCGCGATGCGCGTCCAGGGGAGCCAGCCCTTGCGGTCGAGCTGGAAGGCGTTGAGCCCGACCGGGCTGGCGCCGAAGTGGGCGCTGGTGCCGGTGAAGATGTTCATCGCGCTCATGAGGTCCCACTGGTTGTCGTACTCGCCGATCTGGGCCCAGGAGACGTTGCGGTAGGTCGGGTCGTCGGAGAACGAGTGACCGAGGCCGTAGCCGTGTCCCATCTCGTGGGCGGCGAAGGCGACGTTCCAGGCCAGGGGGTCGAGCAGGACCTCGCCACCGGCGCTGCCGCTGTCGACCTGCCCGTTGATGATGGCCATCACGCGGTTGCCGGCGGGCACGGTGTAGCCGCCGGCGCGGGCTGCCGCGACGCAGTCCTGGATGCGCTGCCAACGCGTGTAGCCGGCAGAGCGCGAGGTGGCCAGGGTGACGTTCATGCGGTACCAGCCGTGCACCGACGAACCGGCCAGGCTGATCTTGCCGCCCGAGACCGTCCGCCAGTAGTCGGACAGCCCTCCGAGGCCGTTGCCGGCCGGGGTGGCGTACTGGCTGAACCAGGTCGGGGTGTGCTGCTGCACGGCCTGGTCGGAGAACTTGCAGAGCAGGACGGACCAGCCGGTGTTGCCCCGGACGGGGGTGGCTTCGGCGGGTCGGGCGCCCAGGGAGGCGAAGGCGGTGAGGCCGACCGTGGCGGCCGTGACAACGGCGGCGACGCGGCGCTTGCGGAGTGAGAGTGGCACTGTGAGCTCCAGGTTCGGCGGGTACGTGCAGTACCGGAGCAGGGTGCGCGGGGCGTCGCTGGATACCGAGGTGACCGGTACCCGACAGGTGCCTTGCACGCAAAGCCGTCAGGGCAGGAAGCGGTACCGCGTCCCCGGCTCTCTCCGGTGGTGCCTGCTGGATCAGCCGGGGCTGGTACACAGTCGCGATGAGCGAGGTACCCAGCGTGCGCGCGTGCGTCGTCGGCAGCACCAACGTCGACCTGGTCCTGCAGGTGACGAGCCTCCCACTGCCCGGAGAGACCGCGCTCGCGACGGCCAGCCGTCGTGAAGCGGGCGGCAAGGGCGCCAACCAGGCGTGCGCGCTGGCCCGGCTCGGCGCCGACGTCGCCCTGGTGTCGGCAGTGGGCGGCGATGGCGCCTGGTCCCTCGCGCAGCTCCGGGACGCAGGCGTGACCACCCAGCTGGTAGCCACCGTGGACCAGGCCACGACCGGGCTGGCGGTGGTGCTGGTCGAGGAATCCGGCGAGAACAGCATTGTGGTCGTCCCGGGTGCCAACCTCCTCGTCACCGCACCGCCGTCCTTCGCCGGCTACGACGTGGTGGTGCTGTCGCTGGAGATCCCCCTGGACGTGGCGATGCAGGTCGCGGCCACCGCTCGCCAGGAGCAGGTCATGGTCGTGCTCAACGCCGCCCCCGCGCAGGCGCTGCCCGCGGCGCTGCTGCGCAACGTTGACGTGCTGGTCCTCAACGAGGGAGAGCTCGCCGTCCTCGGTGGCGACGCTCACGGGCTGCTGTTCCGGGGCACGGGCGCCGTCGTGGTGACCGCCGGGGCAGCAGGCTGCCTTCTGGTCGAAGCCGCAGGGAGCACAGCCGTGCCCGCACCCGACGTGCGCCCTGTCGACACCACCGGGGCGGGCGACTGCTTCACCGCCGCGCTGAGCTATGGCCTCGCGGCCGGTTGGTCCTTGGCGCGGGCGGCAGAGCTCGCCTGTGACGCGGCCGCGCTGTCGGTCACCCGGCTCGGCGCCCGGGCGGGTCTCCCCACGCTGGCCGAGGTGCTGTCCTCCCGACGGTGACGTCAGGGAGGATGGACGGCATGGCCGAGAGCACCCCCACCCAGGTACGGCAGCACGAGGGCCCGGTCTTGCTCACGACCCACGTGATCGGTGACCTGAACCGGTCGCGGATCCTGCAGGCCTTCTGCGACCACGGCCCGCTGAGCCGCGCTGATCTGGCGCGGCTGGCCGGGGTACCCCGAGCCACGATCGGCGTCATCATCCAAGGCCTGCTCGAGGACGGGCTCGTGGAGGAGCTGGAACCCGACCGCGACGGCAAGGTGGGCAAGCCCGGCCGCCCTCTCTGGTTCGGACCGGAGGCGGCTCGCTCCGTGGCAGTCGGGTTCGACGACACCAGGGTGCGGGCGGCGCTCATCAATGCCCGGGGCGACCGGTTGAAGGAGGTGGCCATCGCACTCGACACGGCCAACGCGTCCGCCAAGGCGTTGCTGACCGCGATCGAGAAGGCGGTCCGTCGGGTGCTGCCCACGGGCGGCTCGGTGCTCGGTGTCGGCGTCGTCGTACCGGGCGTGTGCGACACCAACGCGGGCGAGGTCGTCGGCTCGGCGCAGCTGCCGGGTGCGGTCGGCACGGCGCTCTGGAAGGCGCTCGAGGTCTCCCTCGGTCTCACGGTGCTGGTCGACAACGACGCCCGCGCCCAGGCTCTCGGCGAGAAGTGGTTCGGCGAGGGCCGGGGGCTGCCGACGTTTGCCTCCGTCCAGACCGGCATCGGCCTCGGCGTCGGGCTCGTCCTGGGGGGCCAGCTCTACCGGGGCGACGACGGTCGTACCGGCGAGCTCGGCCACACCCAGGTCATCCCCGACGGCGAGCGCTGTCCCTGCGGTCTTCGCGGCTGTTGGGAGACCGTCGCGACCCTGCGGTGGCTGCGGGCCCGCGCGGCCGTCGCCGGCCTGCACGCGCCCGAGCGCACCACGACGGCGACGCTCACCGAGGCGGGTGGGGCCACGGCCGAGGCGCTGCTCCAGGACTACGCCGAGCACCTCGCCATCGGGTTGGCGAACCTGGTCAACCTGCTGGGGACCCGACCGGTCATCCTGCACGGCGACGTCGTGGGCGGCGGCGAGGCGATGCGGGCGCGCATCGAAGCGGCAACCCGGAAGCGGTGCCTGGGCTACCTGCGCGACGGGGTGCACCTGGTGCTGTCCGGCCTGGACGCGGACGCGGCGCTGCTGGGAGCGGCCGGGCTGGTGCTCTCGGAGACCTTCAAGCTGGCCGTCTGAGCAATATGTATCCTTCCCCTACTTAAAGGGGGCGGGCATGCGCGCAGTGTCGGACGACGTCGAGCTTGACTACGACGTGCTGGGCAGCGGCCCACAGCTGGTCTGGCTGCACGGGCTGTCCGGCAGCCTCGCGGAGTCGCGCCCTCTGGTGGAGCAGCTCAGCAGCCGCTTTCAGGTGCTGTGGTACTCCACGAGGGGCCACGGCCGCTCCACGCCCGTGCACACCCGCGACCGGTACACCTACGACGTCATCGCCGACGACCTGGAGCGAATGCTCGACCACGTCGGCTTCGCCCACCCCGTCATCGCCGGTGGCTCGCACGGGGCCAACACCGCGCTGCGCCACGCCCAGCGCTATCCCGGTCGGGCCCGCGCGCTGCTCCTGGTCGCCCCGGGCGCCAACGCGCTGCACCGACCGGACCGGGTGCGCTGGGCTCTGGTGCGCGGACAGATGCGCCTGGCGGCCCACCGCGGTGAGGCCGCTGTGGTCAAGGCCATCACCGGCCACGACCCGGACGACCCGAACCTGACGGAAGCCGACAAGGTCGCCGTGGCCGCCGCCCGCACCCACGACCTGCCGTCCCTGCTGTCGGCCATGCGGTTGATCCCGGACCAGCAGGTGATCGCCCCCGCCGCGCTCGCCGGGTTGACCCTGCCCGTCACCGTCGCCGCCTGGGCGAAGGACCCCATCCTGCACCCGCTCGCGGTAGCCCGGCGGATCGCGGACCTGCTGCCGAACGGCGAGCTGATCGAGATCAGCAAAGCTGTCGGGCTCAGCCCTGACCAGGCGGGGCTGCTCATCGGCGACTGGGTCGATGCGCTCCTGGCCCGCACCAGCTGACCCTTCCCTTATATGTATCAACCCCCTACATTTCGTCGGGTGACCGTGACCCTCCGCCTGCGCGCTGCCGTCCTGTCCGCGGTGCTCGGCGCCGCGAGCCTGTCCTCGTTCGCCCTCGCCGACGGCAGGTCGGCTGCTCCCGCGGGCCCGCTCGCGGGTAGTGCCGACGTCTCGGCAATGCTCGACCTCGAGACGAAGATGGCCGACTCGCTGCACGTCGGCCACGCCGTTCCCATCGAGTTCGGGTCTGCCAGCCGCACTCCGGGAGACGTCGTAGGGACCGGCGGCTGGGGGGACAGCGGGCTCTGGACCGGGGTCTACGAGGGCGGCGAGGCGCTGCGCTACGCAGTGGCGACCAAGCACCTCACCGAGCTTCGCAGTCCGGGCAGCTCAGCTGGGCACGGCGACGCGGACAACGCACCCGGTCACCGGGCCGAGGACGCCGACTTCTGGACGGCCCAGCGGGACGAGGCACTCACCCGTGTCCGCACCATGCTCGCCGCCGAGCACCGCGACATCACGATCGCCGAGGACTGGTCCGGATCCCTGAAGGTGCCGCCGAACGTCAACACCGGGAACCCCACCGGCACCCATGCGGCTGACTTCGGAGGCGGCGTCATCCACGGCGAGGCCGGGATGATCATGCGGGCCTGCACTCCCGTGGGCCTGGGGCGCCTTGGCATCGGCAACCCCACGGTCGATGCGAGCAACCCCATCAACAACAACAGCAACCGGGTCTTCCGGATCACCTGGACGCACGGCGACGGCCGCACGTACAACTGCGAGACGTCGCCGAGCCGCGACACCTACGCCGGCCTGACGTTCGGGTTGCTGACTGCGTACGACCTGGTCGGTCCGGACCAGCCGGCACTCCGCACCCAGATCCGGGGGGACCTGCTCGCCATGGGCGAGTTCCTGCTGAAGTACGGCTGGTGCTACCCGCGGCCGCACGGCTACGTCAGCGCCCACCACGACTTCGACGGCTTCATCTCGCCGTTGTTCGTCCAGGTTCCGATGGCCCGCCTCAACCTGAGCAACGCCGTACGCCATGTGCTGGCCGATGGTGGGCTGCCCGCGGACAAGCAGAAGTGGGACGCGGTCTGGGCCGAAGAGCTGGCCAGTCAGGGCGCGTCGCTCGCACCCTCCCTGGAGATCGACTCCGCCCAGCCGAACGATGGCTATTACAAGTTCAACCTGCACCACCTCACCGGCTTCAACCTGCTCCGGACCACCACCGGACCCGAGCACGATCTCATCGCCCGGGCGTTCGCGGTGATGGACAAGACCACCCGCGACGACGTGAACGCACACTTCGAGGCGATCACCTTCGGCCTGACCGGTGATCAGGCGCGGTTGTCCGAGGCAGTGGACCACCTCCGGGCGTGGCTCCGGTACCGCGCCACCATCCAGACCGGCGCGCCGGTCCGCAACAGCAGCCGTTGCGGCAAGGACCTCGCGTGCGTCCCCCAGGACCAGTACGAGCTCGACACCGAGGCGGGACCCGTCACCTGGTACCCAGGCCAGCCGGGAGTCCCTCCGGTGAGCCAGTCGGCCGGGCTGCGCGCCGCCCGACCCCTTCCGGTCGCACTCCGCCCACCGAGTGACTTCCTGTGGCAACGACCGGGGACGTCACTGGACGGCGGCGAGGGACCGACCACCCGGGAGCCCGGCATCGACTTCCTCACGCCCTACTGGATGATCCGCTACTTCACCGAGGTCGCCCCGCCCGCCAGCACCCCGTTCCCGGAGTGGGCCGGACCCGCGCACTTCTAAGCCAGCGACCTCGGGCTGACCAGCTCACCTGCAAGCGCAGCGATCCGGTCCCTCGCGAACAACGGAAGCGCATGCCCGAACCCAGGCAGCACCTCGAGCCGGGCTCCCGGGATCGCGGCAGCGTAGGCCGCCCCGCTCGCCGCCGGCACGACGTCGTCGGCGTCACCGTGGGCCACGATCGTTGACACCACAACACCTGCGGGCCAGCGGATCTGGTGTGACGCCTGCAGCTGGCGCACGTCGTTGCGCAGGCCCCTCCCTCGCAGCGTCTGGGTGCGGGTAGCCGCGAAGTCGACCAGGCCCTCCTGCACCCGTGGGTCGCCGGCGACGGCCTGCTCGGCCTTGGTCAGCGCCTCGTCCGATGGACGACGGAGGGGCGCGGTGATGCGTGTGATCCCGGCCAGCACGCTCCACAGCCCCGGCACCGCGGCCAGTCGCGCCATCCCGCTCGGCACGGTGAAAGCCGGCACGCAGACGGCGCAGCAGAGCATCAGCCCAGCACAGCGAGAGGGGTGCGTAGCGGCGAAGGCGTAAGCGGACGGTCCACCGCCGGAGATGCCCATCACGACCGCGCGGTCGAGGCCGAGCTCATCCAGGAGGGCTGCGTACAGGGCTGCCTGCTCCTCCGGAGTACGACCGGAGCGGAGCGGAGTCCGGCCGTACCCGGGCCGGGAGACGAGCAGGACCCGCGCCTTCGGAAGCAGGTCCTCCCCGAGCAGCCGGGCCTGCTGCCACCCGCCGGGAGTGCCATGGACCAGGAGCACCGCGGGTCCCGTTCCGGCGACGGCGACTTCGACCGGTCCGAGAGCGGTGCGCATCCGGGAGGGCGTCAGCGCTGCCACGCGACCACCCCGTCAACCACGGTGGTGAGCACCCCGAGATCCGCGTCGAGCAGGACCAGGTCCGCGACACCCCCGGCGACCAGTCCGTGCCGGCGCCCGAGCACGGCGGCCGGCGTGACCGACGCCATCGTCAGGGCGTCAGCGAGCGGGATCCCCCACTTCACGCAGTTCCGTACGCAAGCGTCCAGACCTACCCGGCTGCCGGCCAACCTGCCGTCGTCGAGCTGTGCCGCGGACGTGCCTGGCAGCGCGATGTCGACCGCGTCGCTGACCAGGCAGACGCGCTGGATACCCGCGGCCCGCCAGAGCAGCCGGACGACGGCCGGGTGCAGGTGCTCGCCGTCGGCGATCGCCTCCACCGTCACGGCTGGATCGTCGAGCGCCAGCCCAACCAGTCCGGGCTCGCGGTGGTGCAGTGCGCTCATCGCGTTGAAGCAGTGGGTGATGTGCGTCGCACCCGCCTCCAGCGCGGCCTGCGCCTGCGCGAAGGTGGCGGCGCTGTGGCCGAGGGAGACGACCACCCCCGCGGCGCTCGCAGCAGCGATGACCTCCAGAGCCCCGGCCAGCTCCGGGGCCAGCGTGAGCACCGCCACCGGCCCGGCCGCAAGCAGCAGCGCCAGGTCCTCCAGCCTGGGCGGGACCAGCGCAGCCGTCGGCTGGGCGCCCGCTTTCGCGGACGCCAGCCAGGGGCCTTCGAGGTGAGCGCCCAGGCATTTGGCGGCGCCACCGGTCTCGGTAAGGGCGCCCAGCAACGCCACGAGCTCGGCGACCGGAGCAGCGACGGTGGTGGCCAGGAACCCGGTGACCCCACGGGACGCCAGCGCCCTCGCCAGCCCCGGGACGTCCGGAGGGCCCTCGCCGACAAGGCCGCAGCCGTCGAGGGCGTGGACGTGCAGGTCCACGAACCCTGGGGACACCACCGCGGCGGCCAGCACCTTTGCGCCCGGCGCAATCAGGTCGCGACCGATCGCGTTGACCCGACCCTCGGTCACCAGCACGTCGAGTGCGGACTCGAGACGACCCTCCACCAGGAGGCGGTCGGCCTTGATCAGCAGCGGAGCGCTCACCGCGACATCTTGACAGCGTCCGGTTAATTTGTAAATGTCTCATACATATCCGGGGGAAGGGAAGACGCGGTGACCATGAGCGAGCGCAGCCAGCGCTCCGGGCAGGACCGGTTCGCCGACCAGCTCTGCTGCGTCGAGATCGGTGCGAGCAGCATCGAGACCGTCACCCTCGGACCGGGGAGGCAGGTGCACCGGGTCCCAGGCCTGCAGGTCCCCCAGGGCCTTCCCGTCCTCATCGCCGTCCCCGGACTGGTCGATCGCGGCCGGGTCGTGGCCGCCTCCAACCTGGGCTGGTACGACGTCGACCCCGCCCAGCAGCTCGGCCTGTGCGTCACGGCGGACGTCGTCTGCAACGACGCCGAGGCCGCCGCTCTCGGCGAGTCCGCGCTCCGCCCCGGCTGTCCAGACCTGGTCTTCCTCGGCCTCGGCACCGGCGTCGGCGGGGCGGTCGTCGTGGACGGCGCCGCCGAGGCCAACCTGTTCGCACACGCCGGGACCTTCTCCGATCGCTCCTGCGTGTGCGGCCAGACCGGTTGCCTGGAGACCTCCGCAGGAGGCTGGGCCCTACCCGATCCGCTCACTGACGCCGCCCTGCCCGCCATCGCCGGAGCCCTGGCTCGAGCGGTCCTGACCGAACCGCGAGCGACCCCCGATCTCGTGGTTCTCGCAGGCGGGCTGACCGCTGCGCACCCTCGACTCGTCGCGCTGCTGCGCGCGGCCCTCCCAGAACGCAGGGTCGAGCCCAGCGCCGCGGCCGGCACCAAGTCCGCAGCCCCGTGGGGCCTGCGCCAGCTGTACACCGGAGCGCGGGCCCAGCCGCGCGCCGCCACCGCCTGAGGAGAGCCATGCGACCCACCCGAATGATCGTCGCGACCGGGCTGCTTGCCGCCCTTTCCCTCCAGGTCGCGCCGGCCTCCGCCCGGAAGCCCTCACCGACGGTGGCGGAGCTCACGCACGGCTATGCCGACTACGTCGGGAGCCTGCACGAGCACAGCGGCTACAGCGACGGCTGGGTCGGCTCCACCCCCGCGACCTTCTACGCCGCCGGCAAGAAGCAGGGGCTGGACTTCGTCGGCGGCTCGGACCACTCGGACTTCCTCGGGGTCCCGCTGTCGACCAGTGGGTACTGCACGCCGGACCCCACCAACCCGACCGGCCGCGACCCCGTCGCTCAGGTGCAGGACACCCTCCAGTGCCCAGGCGGCGACCCCAGCGATGAGACCAAGGCGCTGACGAAGTGGCAGGCCACCAAGGACTACGCCGCCGCTGCGAGCACGAAGGACTTCACCGCGTTCCAGGGCTTCGAGTGGACCTCTGACATCTACGGGCACCTGAACGGCTACTTCTCCACGAACTACGCCAATGCCAAGGTCGACGGCTACCCGACGCCGAAGACGTTCTACGACTGGCTCACCCTGCGGCCCGAGCTCGGCGGCGGTGCCGACGCGATCTTCACGTTCAACCACCCCGGCGCCAAGGACCAGCTCAAGGCGGTACGCCAGGGCGCGGGGCTCCCGGACAGCACCTCGTTGAACTGGAACGACTTCGCGTACGACCCGCGCGTGGACGACCAGGCCGTCGGGCTGGAGACCTACAACGACGTGCAGGAGTACGGCAGCACCCGCGACACGAACCTCTACCCGGAGGGCTACTACGCGCACGTCCTCGACAAGGGCTGGCATGTCGGGGCGGTCGGCGCGGAGGACCTCGGCCACCGTCGCAGCGACGACTGGGGTGGCCCGTCCTGGGCCAAGACCGTCATCTTGTCCACCAACCGCGACCCCGCGGCGCTCAAGGCCGCCTTGCTCGCGCGGCGCTTCTACGCCGTCCGCAGCGGCGCCCTCCGCCTCGGCCTCACCGTCGACGACGCCCTCATGGGCTCGCGGCTGACCCGCGCGACCGGTGACCGGCTGCACGTCGCGGCGGCCGCGGCGTGGCCCGGCACCAGCGGGCTGACGCTTCAGCTCGTCACCAGCCACGGCGTGGTGGTGGCCACCGGGACCGACTCGCTGCGCGCAGAGCTCGTCGCGGCCCCCGACCAGAAGTACTACTTCCTGCGCGTCCTCAGGGGATCATCGCCGATGGGCTACTCCTCCCCGGTGTGGGTCTCCGCCGCAGCGAGCAGTCACGTCGGGGATGGGCCCGCAGCCACGGACGACGACGAGCACGACCGGCCAGGCGTGGGCGGACCGGCGGTCATGAGCCGCCGGGACCGGACCCGATGACCTATCTGGCGGACCTGAGCGAGCAGCCGGCGTTGCTCGCCGGGTTCACCGTCACCCCTGACGTGACGCGGGCGCGGGCCGCCCTCGCGACGCACGCCCGCACCCGCTTCGTGGGGATCGGGTCGTCCCGGCACGTCGCGGGGTACGGCGCGGCCTGCGTCGAGGCATTCGCGGGGGTGCCGGCCAGCGTGTCGCCCGCGCCGGGAGCCGGACTGCCCGTGCCGCCCGTCGGGGCCGGCGAGCTGCTCGTTCTGGTGTCCCAGTCCGGCCAGACGCCAGCCCTGCTTGACCTTGCGAGCACCGCACGCTTCCGCGGCGCGACGGTGCTGGCACTCACCAACACCCCGGGATCCCCCCTGGAAGGCCTCGCTGATCTGGTGCTCAGCTGCCCGGCCGGCCCGGAGACGGTGATCCCGGCGACCAAGTCGGTCACCTCGATGATGCTCTTGCTCCGCGCGCTCGCCGGTCCGGTCAGGCCCGGGCCCATGGCCCGGCTGGCGGCGGTGTGTGCGGAGCTGCTGGCTGCGGATCTTGGAGGGCTGGCCAGGACGCACCCGCTGCCGGGGATCGTAGTGGCCGGTGGGATGGCCGCCGAGTGGGTCGCCGACGAGGTGGCTCTCAAGCTGGCCGAGGTGACCGCCCACCTGGCCGTGCCCGAGTCGGTGGTGGACTTCCTGCACGGGCCTGCCGCCGTGCTCGCCGCCACCCTCGCCTTCCTGGATCCGGACGATCCCAACGCTGCCGCCGTTTCCGGCCGCGCCGACGTGCTGACCGTCGGACCGCACCCGGGCTACTCACTGCCACTTCAGCGCACCGGTGACGGCGGTCTCGACCCCATCGCCCAGGTCATCGCCGGCCAGTGCCTGGCCCTGGCGTGGAGCCGCGAGCACGGGATCGACCCGAACGATCCCCGGGGGCTCCGCAAGGTCACCCTCACCCGATGAACCGCACGCTGCTGCCTGACCTGACGACCCTGCGGGCCCTGGTCGCTGCCGTCCTCGGCGACAAGGGGGAGCAGGGGCACGAGGTCTCCGGACTGGCCGACGAGCTCGCGGCAGTGCCCGAGTCGTATGACGCGCTGCTCGCGTTCGCCGACCGCCTGACCTCGCTGCCGCTGAGGGCGGGCTGGCCGTGGGTCGAGCCCGACGACCTGGTGCAGATCTGGGCCGAGGCCGATCCGGAGCGGCAGCTCTCGCGGCTGCCCTACGACGTCACAGTGGTCGCCGGGCGCATCGAGACCGCCTGGCTGGCAAGGGTTTCCGGCTGCATCCTCGGGAAGCCGTTCGAGTTCGACCCGACGCTTCAGGAGCTCCGGGACGTGCTCGAGCCGGCCGGGGAGTGGCCCCTCACCGACTACGTCACCGAAGCGACCGCCGCCCGGTTGCGCGAGCCGCAGCCCCAGTGGCCCGAGCTGGTGAGGGAGCGGATCACGCACGTCACCGAGGACGACGACGTGAACTACACGGTCCTGGCGATGCTGGTCCTGGAGCGGCACGGCACCGCCTTCACGGCTGCCGACCTGCGCCGTCAGTGGCTGCTTCAGCTCCCGGTGCTGGCCACGTTCGGGCCCGAACGCACCCAGCTGCTGGCCGCCGGCGTGGCACACCTGCTCCCGGGAGGGCCCGCCGACGACGACACGTGGGGGACGCTGCTGAACCCGTTCGACGAGCACTGCGGGGCCCTGATCCGCGCCGACGCGTACGGCTACGCGTGCCCCGGGAACCCAGCCCTCGCAGCGGAGCTCGCCCATCGGGATGCCGCGACCACCCACCGGCGCACCGGGCTGTACGCCACCATGTTCGTGGCCGCCGCGATCGCCGCGGCGCTGGTCAGCGACGCCAGCGACAGACTGGGTCCCTTCCGTACCGCGCTGGGCTTCCTGCCCCAACGCAGCCGTTTCGCCGCCGTCGTGCGCGACTCACTCACCCAGGTCGAGCAGGCGACCGACTGGCTCGACGGCTACACGCGCATCCACGGCGCCTACGGGGAGTACTCGCACTGCCGGGTCTACCAGGAGGTCGGCACGCTGCTCAACACCGCACGCTTCGCGACCGACGTCGGCGACGGACTCGGCCTGCAGGTGTGCCAGGGCAATGACACCGACTCCTTCGGAGCGACGGCAGGCTCCTACCTCGGCGCGCTGCTCGGGCCGGCGGCCTTCGACCGGGAGCACTGGACGGCCCGGTTCCAGGACGACATCCACCTCGCGCTCGCCACCTGCCACCTCCGGTCGCTGTCAGAGCTCGCGACCCGGATGTCGCAGCTACCGCTGGTAGGCAGGGAACAGGGCCGCCAGCCGCAGTCCTAGGTTGGTGTCGCCCTCGACCACAAGCGACCCACTGAGCACAGCCTCCCAAGGATCGAGCCGGCCCAGCGACCAGCTCACCAAGGTCAGCGCGTCGGCGGTGACCGCGATCCGCTCGGCACCGGTGGGGACCACCCGTACGGCGCATCGCCCGTCGTCGATGACGAGCTGCACGCGGGTCGCCGACGTCCCGAAGCCCACGGCGACCTGAGTCCTGCCTGCCGCGAGGGGGTCGAACCGCGCGACCCAGTCCTGAGCAACGGCGAGGACCAGGTCCGGGGCCGACCGGGCGAGCACCCAGGCCTCGAGCTCCTGCGCGGGCCTCCCTCGGAGGGCGTGAAGCGGTCCCGTTGCCCCGGCCGGCTCCTCGACCATGGGGACGGGGGCGCCGGTCAGCCAGCCCAAGGCCTGGTCCACCGCGGCACCGTCCCAGGTGTGGAAGGCGTGCGCCAGGTACCCGACGCCGACCGTGAAGCGGCCCAGCTCTGAGGGGTCGCCGGCTGCCAGGACCGGGGCATAGGCCTCGCGGACCGCCAGCGCACGGTCTCTCCAGACCCGCGGCCAGGGCGGCTCGCGGTCCGTCATCGCAGGCAGGTCTGGCAGCGGTGCCGGCCTGTCGACCTGGTACCAGTAGGCCACCGACGACCAGTCGTCCGCGCGGTCGTTGTTGTGCCCGTGCTCGAGGCTGGCGCGCAGCGAGTGCTCGAACGGTGCCGGGTCCAGCACGTGAAACCGGTACAGGCTCGAGAAGCCCGCCCAGTCCTCGCGCTCCGCAACCGGTTGCCCGTAGTACGGGTGCGAGAAGGCGGTCGCTGGCGACCACGCGGTTCCGGCCCAGTCCTCGGTGCCCGTCCCGTGCACGGTCGGGGGCCACACGTCGCCGTCGATGAAGAGCATGTCGTCGCCCTCGCCGTACCAGCCGCCCTCATCGGACTGGGTGAACAGGAACGCCCCGACGTAGTGGCCGCGGCCCTGCGCCTGGAGCAGCAGGTAGTTGTCGTCGCCCGTGAGGTTGTGGCCGGGGACGTAGACACCCTCGGGCTCCGGTCGGCGGGTTCGCCGCTCCCGGTTCCACCAGGCGTGGAACCGTCCCAGCTCCGGGTCGGGGGAGGTCCAGTGCTCGTAGTCGACGTAGCTGTAGAGCGAGAGCACCGGAAGCGGGCCGTCGTTCGTCACCGTGAGCCGAAAGCCATCTGCGTAGGGCATCGGAAACCACGAGTGCAGCGAACGGCCATCACGTGGGGCGGCCTCCAGAAGGGCGGAGGAGTAGCTCGCAGTCAGGCAGTTCCCGGCGCCGAAGAAGTCACCCAACGGGACCTCGACGGACGGGTGCTGCTCGCCGTCCCAGTAGGCGCGGAGGACCAGCGTCCGGCCCCACCAGACGTCGGGGCTGAGCACGGTGCACCACAGATGGGTGATCTGACCGGCACCGTCTGCGGCCGCCAGCTCGACGGTCTCGCCGGCAGGGATCGTCAGGAAGTCATCGTTGGCGCCGGTGCGGTCCCAGGTCGCGGCCCGCCGGCGACGAGCTCCGGAACGCATTCGGGCAAGCTCAGCAGACATGGCGATCCCTTACAGGGCAGGATGACTGGTCATGAGCATCCGCTGGGGCATCGTCGGCACGGGTGGCATCGCCGGCCAGATGGCCACAGCCCTGACCCGGGTGCCGGATGCCGAGCTGGTCGCGGTCGCGTCGCGGACTGCGGAGGGTGCAGCAGCCTTCGCCCTGCAGCACGCTGTGCCCCGGCCGTACACAGGGCTGGAGCCTCTGCTGGCGGACCCTGACGTTGATGTCGTCTACCTCGCGTCCCCCCACAGCGAGCACTGCCCGCAGGCCCTGCTTGCCCTGGGTGCGGGCAAGAACGTCCTTGTCGAGAAGCCGTGCTCGCTGTCGCTGGCCCAGACGACCGCGATGGTCGACGCCGCCGCAGTGGCTGGGGTCTTCCTCATGGAGGCGATGTGGACCCGGTTCCTCCCGGCGTTCGTCCGGCTGCGTGCGCTGCTCGCGGCGGGCACTTTGGGCCAACTCCTCTCGGTGGACGCGGCCGTCGGGTTCGCGGCGCCCTTTGTTCCGGAGCACCGGGTCTACCGACCGGAGCTGGGCGGCGGAGCCCTGCTCGACCTCGGCGTCTACCCGCTCCAGCTGGCGCTGCTGCTCGGCCAGCCCTCGACGGTCTCGGCCACCGCTCAGCTCGGTCCGACCCGGGTGGACCACGACACCGAGGTCCGGCTGACGTTCGCGGACGGCAGCGCCGCCCGCACCCGGTGCTCGCTCCTGGAGGACCTGCCGGGCACCGCCCGGATCACCGGCACTGACGGCTGGCTCGAGCTGGCCGGGCCCAGCTACGCACCCGAGAGCCTGGCCTATCAGCGGCTCTCGGAACCGGTCGTCAAGGAGGACCTGCCCTTCGGGGGCGACGGGCTGCGCTTCCAGGTCCACGAGGTGCACCGGTGCCTAGACGCTGGGCTGCGCGAGAGCGACGTCATGCCGTGGCGCGACAGCCTCCTGCTGGCCGACACCCTTGACCGGGTCCGCCACGACATCGGGCTGGTGTACCCGTGACCGCGCCAACAGCGCCAGCGTGCAGAAGGTCGTGGCGAGGACGAACACGTTCGGGACCCACACCACCGTCTCGGACCTGAGCAGTCCGTAGCTCAGCCAGCAGACGGCACCCACCGCCTGCAGCCAGAGCGACAGCGCCGACACCCCGTCGGTGCGGGTTGCTGCACGCAGGGCGAGCATCTGAGGCAGGCAGACGCCGGTGCCCGCGACGGCACCAAGCAGTCCCACGGCCTCGCGCCCCCCGACGCCACCGAGCAGGATCACGACCAGGCCGACCACGACGACGCCTGCCGTTCGCCCCCAGTCCCCCCTCGCCAGGCGCGTCAGCAGCAGCGCGTTCAGGAAGATCACGGCGCCGTTGAGGACCACCTGCACCAGCCCACCCCCGTACAGGCCGTAGCCGAGCCAGACGAGAGCGACCGCGATCGCGACCCAGGCCCGGCTGGCGGGCACGCCTGCGGTCCTGCCGTGCACGCACGTCCGCCAGACCTGCGGGAGGTTGAGCGTGATGATGCAGACGGTCCCCGTCCAGCCGAGGACGCCGGCGATCGTCACCGGCAGGCCACGACAGCACCACCCAAGGCAGCCGAGCGGTAGGCCGCGTCGACCACCCGATGGGCCACCAGTGCCACGTCCACCGCCGGCCAGCCGTGCGGCTTGCCGGCGTCGAGGTCGTCCAGGAAAGCCTTGGCCTGTAAGGCGAGTCCGGCCGCCGCGACGCGCCACGTCTCCGGCACGTCCGCGAGCCCAAGGGCATCGAGCATCGACGGAAACGGCACCTCGTGCACCGCGATCCCGGTGGAGGTCTGGACGTGCACCGGCCCCACCTCGCCGTCCATCCAGATGACGGCATCCTCGCAGAAGACCTCAAGGCGGCGGCTGGTCGTGCGGGCGGCGACCTGGTGCCAGACGCTGAGCAGGCCGGCGGAGTGGCCCTCCGCGAACTGCATCCGCACCATCGCCATGTCCTCGATCCCGGGCAGGCCCGCGAACGCCGAGGTTTGGGCCGACACGGAGACCGGCGTCCCGAGCACCCAGGTGAGGACGTCGACATCGTGCACCGAGTGCTCGATCAGCGTGCCACCGCCGGCCTTGCCGACGTCGGAGCGCCATGTCGAGTGGTAGGGCTCCCCCAGCGGCAGCTTCTGGTCGTCGCGGAACAGTGCGCTCATCGGCCGGCCGTGCACCCCGGAGGCCACCAGCTCCGCCACGAAGGCGTAGGCGGGGGCGTGCCGCAGGATCAGACCCACCTGGTGAGGCACGGGCCGCAGCACGGCGGCGAGCTCCTCACAGGCCGCGAGGTCTGGCGCCAGGGGCTTCTCGACGAACACGGCCTTCCCCGCCTTCGCCGCGACCGCGCACGGCTCCAGGTGTCCGGCGGTCCAGGTGCAGACCCACACGACGTCGACCGCCGCGACGAGCGCCTCGAGGCTGGTCGCCAACGGCACCCCCGTCTCGGTGGCGAAGGCCGCCGCCCGGTCCAGGTCCTGGTCCCAGACGCACGTCACCTCGGCGTCGATGAGGCCGGCCGCTCCCAGCGCCTGGAGCGCCCACAGGTGGTGACTGCCCATCAGCCCGGTGCCGACGATCCCGATGCGTCGCATGTCAGGTCCCGCTGTAGCGCGGACCGGACCACACCGGCAGCGGCTGCAAGGCCGGTACGGCGACCTCGGTGTGGTAGCGGAGCATCCAGTAGGGCAGCAGGTAGTCGATCCCCGGCTCCTCATGAGCAGGGTTGGCGACGCCGGTCATCTCGGTGAAGGGTGAGCGCTGCCAGAGGAAGTCGGACGGCACCCGGTCCTTGATCGGGATGGGAGCGACCGAGCGCGGGTTGGTCGAGGTCCCCGGCACTGTGGTCCGGACCTCACCGGCCGGGCCGTCGACGATCACGTCGTACTGGTCCTGCGGAACGCAGGTCAGGCTGGTGCCGCACTGCTTCGCGAGGTCGGTGGTGCCGCCGAGGTCGGTGCGGGCCCGGTAGTCGCGCCACTGCCGGAGGTGCGTGATGGCCTTGTCGCGGCGGCTTGTCTCGCCACCCATGGCGTAGGTCACCGACTCGAAGAACGCGTTGTCGTCGTCGGCGGTCTGCCGGTCGATGATGCTGAAGTTCCGGACCAGGATGTCCCGCTCGGTGGGGTTCGCGGCGAGCCGTACCAGCGAGGCGTCCATCAGGTGCGACAGGTTCAGGCCGTAGTAGCCGGCCGTCGGGGTCGGGTCGTTCACCTCGCCGGCGATGATGTCGGACGGCCCCTGGGTCGCGAGCTCCTCGGCCCAGACCGCCTGCCACTTCTGCTTCTCGTCAGCCGGCCCGGCGACTTCCGCAACGTGCTTCGCGGCCTGCGTGACGCCCAGTCGGTAGTTGGGCGAGACGACCATGGTGGGCGTGAGGAAGTTGTCGTACACGTCACCGAACGGCGGCAGCGCGACCTCCCCGTGGGGATGGGCGTAGTTCCAGCCGTACTTCAGCAGGAAGTCCGCCATCGCGAGAATGTCGTCCCGGATCAGGTCCCGGACGGCGGGGTCGTCGGGGCCGACCAGGTCGAAGGCGGTGAGCAGGCCGAAGAAGGTGCCGGCGTAGGCGTCGCGGGTGGTGGAGGCCTCGCAGACGTAGTCGCCGTTCGGCTGCGCGAGCCGAGCCTGGCGACCGGCTCCCTTCCAGGCGAACGGTCCGCGGACGTCCGAGCTGGGGTACATCTCCCGGCCGGCCGGCGCGTTCGCCGGCGCGCACGAGAACATCAACATCCCGGCCTCGCCCGGCACGACGCCACCGCCGAAGCTGACCGCGGGCGCGGTGCCTACCGAGGGGTTGAGCGTGGTCTGCCACGAGCGGGCGATGTTGGTGCGCAGGTCGACCTGGGAGAGCAGGTCGTCGACCCGGGCCTTGGACTCCTCACGCTGGTCCTTCCAGAAGCCCTTGTGGCCCTCGCTGCGGAGTTTCTCGCGCGCAACGGCGTACCGGTAGGACTCCGCCGCCAGGTAGTTGCCGCTCCACAGCCCGGCGTCCCCCCAGGCGGACCCGAGGTCGGCCAGGTCGCCGGGCGTCCGGTCGGCGGTGCGGTAGTCGACGGGGAGAGCCAGCCCGTACCAGAGGTGGTCGCGCATCCGGTTCTCGAGGTCGATCGCCGCCTGCAGGTCCGCCCCACAGCCCAGGAGCGACGGGCAGTGTTCGGCCTGGGCCGCCCGGACCCCTGGTGCCACCGCCGCCAGCACGGCAGCAGCAACGAGCAACGCGAGCCGTGACTTCACGGAGGACCCCCTATTTGTATGCGATTGTTGCAAATAGAGATCAGACGTGCAAGGTCTCCAGCGCCCGCCGGACGATGACGTCCGTGAGGTTCTCCCCCCGCACCAGGCTGGCCGGGTGCGGCAGCAGCAGGTCGCCCTTGCGATAGCTCCGGCCGTAGACCGCCAGCCGCATCCCGAGCACCTGGGCCTCGCGCCGGTGCAGCGCCGGCCAGTCCGTCCCGAGGCTGGTCGCCGCTCCCTCGACCTGCTCCCCGCGGGCCGACCGGACCACCCAGCAGGCGAGCCTCGCCTCGGCTTCCCAGCTGGCCAGCCAGGGCTCGAGCTCGGCCTCCCAGTCGGGGGCCAGCCCGGCGCGGCAGCCTGCCTCGAAGTAGTCCAGCAGCCGGTCGTCACCGACGAAGGCAGTGTCCACCCAGCTGAGCAGCTCGGCGTCCGGACCGGGGGCGTCCACCCACGATCGACAGGCCCGGGCCAGGGGCAGCAGCCCTGGCACCGCGGACACCACGTCGAGCCAGGCCGCCTGCCGGTCTTCCTCCGGCGACCGCCAGTGGCGCGCCCCCAGGGTCAGCCCGACCCGGCTGGCCAGCGGCAGGCCCATCAGGTTGAAGCCGATGCCGGCGACGGCGTCACGCAGCGCCGGCTCCCGGAGCGGCGCCGGCCCCAGGTGCAGAAGCGACGCTGCCCCGAGGTCGTTCACCGGCCAGTTGTCGCACAGCAGCAGCGGGTGCCCCAGCTCAGCAGCCAACCCGGCCGCCAGGTCTGCGGGCACGGTCGGGCTGGTGATCTCCGGTCCGGTCCAGGCGATCGCCACCTCGGACGGCAGCTCAGCGGCGAACCCCGCGAGATATGCCGTCACCGTGGACGTGGCGTAGTCGGTGCCGCAGGTCAGCCAGCGCACGTCGTCCGGCAACGCGCGCATCGCGGCGGCGACTCCCCGGGCGTGCGAGTGGCCGAGGTCCGTACCTCCGGGTGGCACGTCGTCCCAGTAGACGCCCAGTGAGCGCACACCGAGGTCATAGAGCTGCCGAAGCTTCGCAGCCAGCGCAGCATGGTCAGCCGCGCCCTGCCAGTCGAGCCCGGGCGACACCGACAGCGTGAGCGTCACGCCCACGTCCCGGGCCACCGCAGCAGTCTCGGCCAGCAGCGCCAGCTCGGCACTCGGGTAGGGCTCACGCCAGGACTCCCGGTGGAAGGCGTCGTCCTTCGGCCCGTAGGCGTAGTCGGTCAGGCCGGCGGTCGGCAGCCAGCGCAGTAGCTCCAGCCGCTGCACGTGGCTGTAGGGCGGGCCGTAGAAGCCCTCGATGGCGGCCACCCAGGTGGACGCAGGAGTTTCGGTCATGTGTGGCGAACCCTTCTCAAGAACACCAGCGACTCTTGACGTCACCCTATTTGCAAGGCTCTAATACATATTACCCGCTCTGAGAGGCTCCCGTGGGAACCCCAGCCAGCCCCGACCGTCCCGCCGCGCTCACCGTGGTGGGCGTCAGCGTGGCGTTCGGCGGCATGCAGGCCCTTTCCGGCGTCTCCCTCACTGTGAACCCCGGCGAGATCGTTGGCATCATCGGCCCCAACGGCGCCGGCAAGACCACCCTGTTCGACTGCATCACCGGCCACCTCGCCTGCACCGGAACAGTCACCCTCGGCGACCACGACGTCTCCGGGCTGTCCCCGCACCGGCGCGCCGCGGCGGGCTTGGGCCGCAGCTACCAGGACGCCCGGCTCTATCCCTCGCTGACGGTCCGCGACACCTTGCGCACCGCCACCGAGCTGCACTACGGCGACCGGCGGCGCCTCGCCCGGATCCCCGGCACCCCCGCCTCGCGGCGGGCCGAGAAGGACGCCCTGGCAAAGGCGGACCGCATCGTGGACCTCATGGGCCTGGGCGCCTACGCGAGCAAGTTCGTCCGCGAGCTGTCCACCGGCACCCGGCGCATCGTCGACCTCGGCTGCCTGCTGCTGCAGCGCCCGCAGGTCATCTTGTTCGACGAGCCCTCCTCGGGGATCGCCCAGCGCGAGGCCGAGGCACTCGGCCCGCTGATCGGCCGGATCCGCGACGAGATGGCCGCCTCGATCCTGGTCATCGAGCACGACATGCCGCTGCTCCTCGGCATCTCCGACCGGCTCTACGCACTGGAGACCGGCACGGTGATCACGAGCGGCCTGCCGGCCGAGGTCGTCCGGGAGCCCCGCGTCGTTGCGTCCTACCTCGGCGACGACAGTGCCGCCATCTACCGCTCCGGGGCGGTGGCGTAGTGGACATCGTCCTGCAGGGCATGGTGTTCGGCGTCGCGAACGGGCTGCTCGCCGCCGGCATCGTGCTGGTCTACATGTCGAACCGGGCCATCAACTTCGCGCAGGGCGAGCTCGGCGCGTTCGCCGTGGCCGTGATGTTCGCGCTGTCGAACCGCGCGCACTTCCCCTACGCCGCTGCCCTCCTGCTGTCCCTGCTCGCCACCGCAGCACTGGGCGCCCTCATCGAGACCACCGTCATCCGGCGGCTGTTCACGAGCCCGCGCCTCATCGTGCTGATCGCGACCATCGGGGTCTCGCAGGTCATCACCGCGCTGCGCGCCGGCATCCCGAAGCCGAAGACCGCCGGGGGCACGAGCGTCGTTTTCGGTGGTGCCACCGCGTTCCCCGTCCCCTTCGACATGAAGCCGATCAGCTTCGGGCGCGCGGTCTTCCACAGCGCCGACGTGCTGGTCCTGGTCGCCGGGCCGCTGCTCGCGCTGGCGCTGTTCGCCTTCCTGCGCTGGTCGTCCTACGGCATCGCGCTCCGCGCCGCGGCCGAGAACAGCCAGCGCGCCCGCCTCCTCGGCATCCCGGTGCGCCGCGTCTCAACCCTCGCATGGGTGCTCGCGGCGGTGCTGTCCGGTTCAGCCGCCATCCTGCTGGCGCCGGTCATCGGCTACTCCTCCGACCCGGCGGTCGGGCTCTCGCTGCTGTTCCGCGGACTGGCGGCCGCCACCATCGCCGGGCTGTCGTCGGTGGGTGTCGCGTTCGGCGTCGGCATCGCCCTGGGCGTCGCCGACCAGCTCATCTTCGTCTGGACCGGCCAGGCGGGCCTGACCGACGTCGTGCTGTTCGTCGCCGTTGTCCTCACGTTGCTGACCCGCCGCGACGTGCTCCGGCAAGCCACCAGTGCCGCAGAGTCCGCCCCCGACACCGGCGAGCCGATCCGGCCGCTGCCCGCCGCGATCACCTCGGACCCGCGCTGGATCGACGCCCTCTTCACCAGCCGGGTCGTGCTCGCCGGGGTCGTGGTGGCGCTGCCGTTCGTGCTGCCCTCACACGACACCTACTTCGTCGCCGCCACGGTGCTGCTGTCCGCCGCGGTCGTCTCCGTCACCATCCTCACCGGCTGGGCCGGTCAGCTCTCCCTCGGCCAGTGGGCCATCGCCGGCCTCGGCGGGCTCCTGGGCGTCCGGCTCTACGCCGAGAACGGCGTGCCGTTCTGGTTGGCCTTCGCCGCCTCCCTGGTCATCGGGGCCGTCGTCGCCGCGCTCGTCGGGCTCCCCGCGCTGCGCCTGCAGGGCGTCCACCTCGCGGTCGTGACCCTCGCGTTCGCCGTGACCTGCACGTCGTGGCTGTTCGGCAAGTCCTGGATCCGGCCCGGCCAGAACCTCTCGCTCCCCAGCTACCTCACCACCAAGGTGCAGTACGTCACCGCCTTCGCCCTGCTGGCGCTCGTTGTCGGCGTGGCTCGCCTTGTCGACCGCAGCCAGCTCGGCCGGGCGATCCGGGCGGTCAAGGAGAACCCCATCCAGGCCTCCTCGATGGGCATCTCGGTCGTACGCACCAAGCTCACCGCCTTCGCCATCAGCGGCGCGATGGCCGCCGGGGCGGGCTTTTTGTTCATCGACGCCATCGGGTCGGCGGACCCGTCGATCTTCCCGGCGACGAACTCGCTGGCCTTGCTGTCTGCCGCCGTGATCGGCGGCCTCGGGTCGATCAGCGGCGCGCTCATCGGAGGCACGTACATCTTCGCCGTGCAGTACTTCGCGGCGGAGCTCTTCCCCGAGCAAGCCGCCGTCATCAGCCTGCTGTCCACCGGACTGGGATTGCTACTGCTCGTGCTCTTCCTCCCCGGTGGTCTGATCCGCCCGGTGATCGCGCTGCGCGATCGGCTCGCCCTCCTCGTCACCGGCTACGACCCGCGCACCGCCGTGGCCGTACGGGTGAGCACCGAGAACGAGCTGCACAGCGCAGCCCAACAGCTCAGCGCAGCCCAACAGCTCAGCGCAGCCAGTCACCTCGGCGCCGCGACTCAACCCACGGCGACCGGCCAGCTGGTCGTCGCCGGCAGGGCCAGCTCATGAGGTCGATCGGCAGGCCCAGCACCTGGCGCGCCCAGGTGCAGGACTACCTCGGCGGCGAGAAGCTCTTCCCGCTGGCCGTGATGTTCGGGCTGACCCTCGCGGACCAGATCGACACCAGGACCTTCGACATCCTTGGCCCGGACATCGCCGACTCGTTCCACGTCGGTGAGGGTGTGATCGGCACGATCGGGATCTTGGTCCTGCTGGTCGGTCCGATCATCGGGTTGCCGCTGGCCTATCTCGCGGACCGCACGAAGCGCGTTCCCTTCGCGGTCGGTGGCGCTGTGGTGTGGGGCGTCTTCTCCGTCCTGACCGGGCTCGCGCCCGTGCTGTGGTTCCTCATCGCCGCCCGCGTCATTTCGACCTCCGGCGAGATCGTCAACACACCAGTGCACAGCTCGCTGCTTGCCGACTCCTACTCGCCGCAGACCCGGATGAAGGCGTACGGCGTCTACAACATCGGTCAGACCGTCGGCGGTGCGCTCGGTGCGGTGGGCGCCGGCCTGCTCGGCCAGGCGTTCGGCTGGCGGGTGCCGTTCATCGTGCTGGCGATCCCGACGTTCGTGGTCATCGTGTTCGCGAGCCGGCTCAAGGAGCCGGAGCGCGGCCGGTTCGAACCGATGGAGACGCCCACCGCGCCGCCGTTCAAGGTCGCCGTTCGTCAGCTCTGGCAGCTGAGATCCCTCCGCTACCAGTGGATCGGGACGGCGTTCGCCGCTGCGGGGCTGATCCCCGCAAGGCAGATCTTCCCGTTCTTCCTGCGTGACGACTTCGGGGTCGGGGCCGGCTGGCGAGGAGCCATCACGGGGACGGGGACGCTGCTCACGCTGTTCGCGATCCTCAGCGGGACCGCCCACGTCCAACGCCGGCTGAACGTCAGACCGTCGAAGGGGCTGCACCTGCTGGCGCAGCTCGGGGCGCTGGTCGGGGTCGCCCTGCTGCTGTGCTCGGTCGCGCCGCTGCTGGTCTTCGTCGTGCTCCTGCTGTGGCTGATCTTCGCGCTGTTCGCCGTCCTCACGCCGGCGCTGCTCGCGGTCACGGCGGCGATCGCGCCACCCGAGATGCGCAGCACCGCCTTCTCCCTGCAGGGCCTGATGGCGCTGGCGGGCGCGCCGCTCGCCCTGGTCGGCGTGGCGATCGGCGACAAGCACCCGCGGATCGCGCTGGCCTACCTCGGTGGGCTGTTCCTGCTGGGCATCCGGTTCTTCTTCCTGGCCTCGCGCTTCATCGACTCCGACGTGGACCGCCTCAACCCGGAGCGCCGCGCCAAGGCGACCGGGGGGTCAGCGGAGATCCTGCTGCAGACCCAGGACGTCACCGTCTCCTACAGCGGCGTGCAGGTCCTGTTCGGCGTCGACATCGAGGTCCGCAAGGGCGAGATCGTCGCGCTGCTCGGCACGAACGGCGCCGGCAAGTCGACGATCCTCAACGCCATCTCCGGGGTGGTGGAACCGGACGACGGCATCGTGTGGTTCCACGGCGAACCGATCACCGGTGAGGCGCCCGAGCGCACGGTGGCGCGCGGCATCGTGCAGGTCCCCGGTGGCCGCGGCGTCTTCCCTCGACTGTCCGTCGAGGAGAACCTCGCGATGGGCGCCTTCCTGATCCGCAAGGACAAGAAGCTCGTCGCCGAGCGCACCGCCGACGTGCTGGACCTGTTCCCTCGGCTGCGGGAGCGGTACAAGCAGCCGGCCGGGGTGCTGTCCGGCGGGGAGCGGCAGATGCTCACCCTGGCGCAGTCGTTCCTGCTGCGCCCACAGCTGCTGCTCATCGATGAGCTCTCCCTCGGGCTGGCCCCGACCGTCGTGCAGGAGCTGCTCGTCGCGCTGCGGGAGATCAACGCCACCGGCACCGCGATCGTGCTGGTGGAGCAGTCGATCAACGTGGCCCTGACGCTGGCGGACCGGGCCTACTTCATGGAGAAGGGCGAGGTGCGCTTCTCCGGACCCACCGCGGAGCTGCTCGCCCGCGGCGACCTGCTGCGCTCGGTGTTCCTCGAGGGCGCCGGCGCCGGGATGAACCGATGACAAGGAGTGCACGATGAAGACCTGGTTCAGCCAGCAGCCGACCCAACGGGTCCACCGGGTGGTGACCGTCGCCTCCGTCGCGGTGCTCGTCACCGGCATCGCCTCCATCGGACAGGTCCGGTACGACCTCCGTCAGACCCCCACGGGGACGCTGTCCGGCAGCCAGAGCTCTCTTGACGGCGGCACGACATCGCCCACGTCAACTCCCGGCGGCGGCACGAGCCAGGTGACGCCGAGCGCGGTCCCGACCGCCACGTCGGCGCCCGCGAAAGTGGCTGTGGGCAAGGGAAACCGGCCCGTCATCGGCGGACAGCCGAGCGCTCCGGCCCTCGACCAGCCGCCGCTCCCGACCCGCAAGCCCGGAGACAGCCTGCCGGACTTCGGCCTCAAGACCCAGGGCGTGACCGCGAGCAGTGTCAAGGTCGGCGTCAGCTACAACGTCTCGGGCTGCGGCTCGGCCGGCCAGGTGTCCGCGTTGTTCAGCAACGCCCAGAGCGGCGACCCGGCGAAGGCCTACTCCAGCTTCGTCCGGTACGTGAACGAGACCGGTGGCATCGGCGGCCGCAAGCTTGTCCTCGACACCGTCGACGACGGCGGTGGTGGCGGCGGCGCGTGCGACCAGCAGGCGATCGCGGCGGCCAAGAAGATCGCCGATGACAACCACGACTTCCTGGCGATCCCCGGCCTGCACGTGGAGTCGGACTACCTGCAGGCGCACAAGATCCCGGTCTTCGGCGGGCGCGACGACCCGGCCACCCTGAGCAAGGTCGGTGCCAACGGCATCATGCTCACCGAGCCGGTGGAGCCGACGTTCGCGGCCTGGTCCTCGCTCGGCAAGAACGTCATCGACACCGCCCACCACAAGGCCTGCTTCATCCATCCCAGCAGCGATGGCAGCGGCGACTGGAACACCTACGCCAAGATCATGAACAAGCAGATGAAGCTGCAGGGCCTGACGTTCAGGGACGAGATCGTCTACCAGAACGACATCTCCACCGCCCAGCAGCAGGCGGGCGCCATCGCGACCCGTGTGAAGTCCGACGGCTGCGACCAGGTCTACCTCGCTTCCGGCAACCCGATCGCCTGGGTGTTCTTCACGCAGGCCATGACGCAGGCCGCCTGGTTCCCGCAGTGGACCTTCACCTCCTACACCGTGCTGGCCGACAGCGACCTCGGCGGATCCCTCATGGACCAGGCCCAGTGGCGCAACGCGATCGGGCTGTCCTCCCGCGTGCCGGCGGGCGTGGGTCACCCGGCCGAGGGCAACTGCAAGCGCGTCTACAACAAGTACAACTCCGGCGACGGCCAGGACGGCTCGGTCGCGACCCAGATCGCCTGTGCGCAGATCCTTTCGGTTAGCGCGATCATGCGCCGCGGCGTCGCGTTGACCGGCGTCCTCAACGCCGACTCGCTGCTGATCGGCGCCGACAGCGTGCGGGGCCGCTTCTACTACGACGCGCACGTGCCGTTGCTGTGGAGCTTCCCCAGCCCGAACGGACCGTTCCGCAGCAAGGGCTGGGAGCACCTGACGATCATCACCTGGAACAGCGCCAAGGCGACGTATGAGTTCCCGGACTACCCCCGGTACTGGAAGGTGATCGGCCCGAACAAGAGCGGCTCGGTCAACCTGAGCCCGTACTGGAAGGGCTACAAGGTCGAGTAGGGATACTCAGCCGATGAACTCGCGCGGCTGGTGGCTCGCTGTTGCCCTGGTGGCGGGGTGCACCAGCACGGCCCCGGACGGCACCCACTCAGCGCAGATCGTCTACCGCGTCGAGGACACCAGCGGCGCGGAGGCGCGAACCCGCACCGAGGTGGTGGACGTCGCGTCCCGCTATCGCGGTCGCATCCAGACCCTCGACGGACCGCCCCCTGGTACGGCCTCGTTGGGCGGCAGCGCGTGGGAGCTCGGACACGTCTACGTGATGAAGCCCGACGGCTCCACAGGCGAGATCACCACCGCACCGCCGGCGTTCGCCGGCGTCGACACGCACTTCGAGGTGGCGCTGCCGGTGGCCGAGCGGTTGCACCTCGTCGCCCGCTCGACCTCGGCGAAGGTCGCCGGTCGCGACTGCGTGCAGTGGCTCTCGAAGGACCCGCTCGACGCCGCCGACTTCGCACCAGCCACCGACCTCGACCGGACCACGTCGTGCGTCGACACCCACGGTCGGATGCTCCAGGACACCTGGACCCTGAACGGCCGGGTGGTCCGTACCAGGACGGCGGTCTCCTTCGGGAACGGCCCTGACCTGGCTGGCACCTCGCTGCTGCAAGGCCGGACAGCCACGCCCGCCTCGGAACAAGCCCCGCAACAGGCCAAGCCCGTGCCGGCTGCGGTGCTCGCCAAGGCGCTCGGCATCCCGTTGCCGGGGGCACCTGCTGGGCTGCGACCGGACGCCGCCGGTGCGGTCATCACGACCCAGTTCGGCTCGACCGGTCGTCAGGTCGCGCAGGAGG
>JBKJVH010000045.1:0-3262 GCA_046590985.1 Mycobacteriales bacterium | reverse complement strand
GTCGCTCCACCGCTCCCGCGAGGTGACGGGGCGGTGGTGGGCTGACCGGTGGCCGCGGTGGTGGGCTTCGGCTGGAGGGTCGGGTTCGCGGCCTGCGTCGGCGGCGGTGGCGCCGGGGTCGGTCCGGTTGTCGGGCGCGTGCTCGACGTAGGCCGCGATGCCGTGCTCGGGCGGCCGCTGCCTGGCACCGCGGCCGGGCTCGGCGTCGCGGCGGGGCTCGGCGTCGCGCCTGCCAGCGCCGACTGCGGAGACAGCGTCGCTCCCCCGGTGGTCGTGAGCACCGGGGCAGCAGGGCCGGGCAGCAGCGCACCGAGTCCGGGAACAGCCAGCCGGAGCACCCCGGACGGGGCAACCAGGGACACCACGACCAGTGCGGTGTAGCCGACCATCACAGCGCTCAGAGCCCAGCAGACGCGAGTGAACCAGCGCGCCCTGCGCCCGGAGGCATCGACGAAGACCGGTCCCACGACCGTTCCGCTCGATTCCAGCACTCAGTCCCCCTCTTCCTGACTGTCATCGTCCCGCGGCGCCCCAGGGGTACGCCCCTAGGCTGGCCGCTGTGCTCGTGCTGCTCCCGCCCTCCGAGGGCAAGGCCGTCGGAGTCGAGGGTCCCCCGTTGGACCTCGCTGCGCTGGCGTTTCCCGCCTTGACGAAGACCCGACGCACCCTGGTGCGGGAGCTCATGCGGCTGGCGAAGAAGGAGCCTGCCGCGCTGCAGAAGGCGCTCGGGCTGTCCGACAAGCAGAAGCACGAGCTGGACCGCAACGCCCTGCTGATGAAGGCGCCGACCCTGCCGGCCAACGAGCTCTACACCGGGATCGTGTACGACAACCTCGGTTTCGCGACGCTCACCGGGGCCGCACGGACCCGGGCGCAGGAGTCGCTGGTGGTGGCGTCCAGCCTGTTCGGACTGCTGCGCCCGGACGACCGGGTCCCGTCGTACCGGCTTTCGGGGAGCACGACGCTGCCGGGCCTGGGCGGACTGGCGCCGATCTGGCGGCCGGTGCTGGAGAAGGAGCTCGCCCAGCACCCGTTCGTGATCGATCTGCGGAGCGGCGCCTACGTCAACCTCGCTCGCGTCCCGGGTGCCGTGGAGGTGCGAGTGCTGCGCGACGAGAACGGCCGACGCACCGTGGTGAGCCACGACAACAAGTGGACCAAAGGAAAGCTGGCGCGGGCGCTCTGCGTACAGGGAGCGAGGTCGGTGGACGACGTCGCGCAAGTGGGGCGCGAGGTCTGCGACGCGGTCGAGGTGGACGGCACCCGGGTGGACCTGCTGTTGTACGGGTTGGCAAGCGCCCGCTGAGAGGACACCCATGGACATCAGGACCATCCTGCGCTTCGACGGGACCCTGCCCGACCCGCGCGACACGCCGGGCTTCAAGGGCGGCAAGAGCAAGGCCAGGGAAGACCTTGCCACCATCGGTCCGGAGATGGCTGGGCTGCAGGAGAAGCTGTTCGCGAACGGCAGCGTCGGGGGGCCGAAGAAGGTGCTGCTCGTGCTGCAAGGCATGGACGCCTGTGGCAAGGACGGCACCGTCAAGCACGTCGTCGGCCAGGTCAACCCGGCCGGGGTGCGCATCACGTCCTTCAAGAAGCCCACCAAGGACGAGCTCGCCCACGACTTCCTGTGGCGTATCAACAACGCGCTGCCCCAGCCCGGCCACCTCGGCGTCTTCAACCGCTCCCACTACGAGGACGTGCTGGTGGTGCGGGTGCACGAGCTCGTCCCCCGGGCGACCTGGAGCCGCCGCTACAGCCGCATCAACGCCTTCGAGAAGCGCGTGGTGGCGGCGGGCTGCCCGGTCGTCAAGGTCTTCTTGCACCTGTCCAAGAACGAGCAGAAGGCCCGCCTGCTCGAGCGTCTCGAGGAGCCGACCAAGCACTGGAAGGTCGGGACGGCGGACATCCCGGAACGGCACCGCTGGGACGACTACCAGGCCGCCTACCTCGACGCCCTGGCCAGGTGCAACACCGACGTCGCGCCCTGGTACGTGGTGCCGGCCGACCGCAAGTGGTATCGCGACTGGGCCGTCAGCCACCTCTTGCTGGAGACGCTCCGCGAGATGGAGCTGGGGTGGCCGACGCCCGCCGGGATCAACCTCAAGGCGATGAAGAAGGAGCTCCTCGCCGAGGTGTGACTCCGTAGGCTGGGCAGGTGACCCGCACCCAGGCCGAACGTCGCGCCTCGACCCAGGCGAAGGTGCTTGATGCCACGATCGAGGCCCTCGTCGCCGTCGGGTACGCGGGGACCTCGACCACCGAGGTCTGCCGCCGCGCCGGCGTCAGCCAGGGCGCGCTGTTCCGGTACTGGCCGACCAAGGGCGAGCTCCTCGCGGACGCGGCGGCGCACTTGCTGGGTCGTGTCACCACGGCCTACGAGCAGGCCTTCGCCGGTCGCGGTGTAGGCGCCCGGGAGGCCCTCGAGGCGCTCTGGCAGACCTACCGCCAGCCCGACCTGCAGGCCGCCGTCGAGCTCTACGTGGCCGCCCGCACCGATCCGGACCTGGCCGCGGCGCTCGCAAGGATCGAGCCGGCGCACCGGGCCAACCTGCAGCGGATCGCCCTCAGCGTGCTCGACCCGGCGCTGGTCGCGCTGCCTGGGTTCGCCTCCTACGTCGAGCTCGCGCTGGCCGCCGTCCAGGGCGCCTCGATCGGGGCCGCAGTCATCGACACCTCCCACGACGTCATCCTCGACGCGTTAGAGATGTTGCTCTCCCCGAGATAGTGACAGGTTGCTTTTTATCTGCTTTCCTTGATCCATGGCTGACGCGATCCTGTTGTATGCGATCCCCGGTTTCCTCACGCTGCTGCTGCTCGAGCTCGCCGTCCTGCGGGCCGGTCAGGCGCAGGAGCAACGGGCCCTGGGCTACGCCCGGACCGACACCCGTACCTCCCTGACGATGGGGGTCGGGTCGCTCGTGGTGAACGGTGCCTGGCGGCTGGTGGAGGTGCTGATCCTCGGCGTAGCAGCCGATCTCACGCCTCTGCGCCTCGGCCACGGCTGGGTCGCCTGGATCGTGGCGTTCGTGCTGTTGGACTTCTGCTACTACTGGGACCACCGCGCAGGGCATGAGATCCGGCTGCTCTGGGCCTCGCACGTCATCCACCACAGCTCGACGAGGTACAACCTGTCGACGGCACTCCGGCAGACCTGGACCGGGGAGTACACCGTCCTGTTCTTCCTGCCGGTCGCCTTGCTGGGCGTCCCGGTCGAGATCATCCTGGCCGCCTGGTCGGTCAACCTGCTCTACCAGTTCTG
>JBKJVH010000235.1:0-12252 GCA_046590985.1 Mycobacteriales bacterium | reverse complement strand
CACCGTTAGCCTGCGCCGCTTCGACAAGCGCGCCGGCGAGACGCTGGTGCTGGCGGAGCTGCTCGACCGGCGGGTCACCGTGCTCGACGGTGGCGCAGAGGTGACCGTCGTGGACGTCGCGATGGAGCAGCAGCGCACCGACTGGCTCGTGACCAAGGTCGCGGTCCGGCAGGGTCGCGGGCGCCGCCGCAACGAGCTGCAGCAGGTCGCGTGGGACGAGGTCAGCGGGCTGTCCCTGGCTGAGGGCGACCAGGGCGCCGCGAACCTGCTCGCGGTCTTCGAGAAGCTTCGGCCCGCCGATCTGGCCGGTGTGATGCATGACCTGTCCGACAAGCGCCGCGGGGAGATCGCCGCCGCCCTCGACGACGAGCGGCTGGCGGACGTCCTCGAGGAGATGCCCGAGGACGAGCAGGTCCAGCTGATGGCGGGACTCGAGGACGAGCGCGCCGCCGACGTCCTGGAGGCGATGGCCCCCGACGACGCCGCCGACCTGCTCGGCGAGATGCAGCCCGCCGACGCCGCCCGGCTCCTGGACCTGATGGAACCGGACGAGGCCGAGCCGGTACGCCAGCTGCTGGCGTACAGCGACGACACCGCCGGTGGGCTGATGACCAGCGAACCGGTCATCCTCGGGCCAGGTTCGACGGTGGCGGAGGCCCTTGCCCGGATCCGTAGCGCCGACCTGCACCCCTCCCTCGCTGCGCAGGTCTACGTCGTCCGGCCGCCGTACGAGACCCCAACGGGTCGCTACCTCGGTACGGCGCACTTCCAGCGGCTGCTGCGCGAACCGCCGTCGACCCTCATCAGTGCGGCGATCGACATCGACATCGACCCGCTCGCCCCGGAGGTGACGCTGGCCGAGGTGACGCGCCACTTGGCGACGTACAACCTGGTGGCCGTGCCCGTGGTCGACTCCGAGCAGCGGCTCCTCGGTGCGGTCACCGTCGACGACGTCCTGGACCACGTCCTGCCGCGGGACTGGCGCGAGAGCAGAGGGACCGGTCGTGGCTGACCGCAGCCCCCGTCGGCCGCGGCTCGACCAGCCCGTTCAGGCGCGCTCGGGGCTGCCGCGCCCGCACTACGACCCGGAGGCCTTCGGCCGGTTGTCCGAGCGGATTGCGCGGTTCCTCGGGACCAGCCGCTTCCTGGTCTACCTCACGGTGTTCTGCGTGGTGTGGCTCGCCTGGAACAGCACCGTTCCGGGCGGGCTGCGCTTCGACACCTCGGCCGCCAACTTCACGCTGCTCACCCTCATCCTGTCGCTCCAGGCCTCGTACGCCGCGCCGTTGATCCTGCTTGCCCAGAACCGGCAGGCCGACCGGGACCGGGTGTCGCAGGAGGAGGACCGCGCGCAGAACCAACGGCTGCAGGCGGACGTGGAGTACCTCACCCGTGAGCTCGCGTCGCTGCGCCAGTCGCTCGGCGAGGTCGCGACCCGCGACTTCCTGCGCGACCAGTTGCGCGACCTGACCGAGGAGGTGGTGGCTCGCACGAGCGAGGGAGCCGGTGCGCTGCTCTACGAGCAGACCCGCCTCAAGCGCGAGGAACGGGAGCGCCGCGCGGAGCGCAAGAAGCGCCGGGCCAGCCAGCCGGACTCACCGGGCGGCAAGCTGTCGGAGCCGTTCGCAGGTGAGGACGCCCCCTGAAGGGCTTCACCCCACGAGCCCACCGGTCGAGAGGAATGTCGTGAGCACTGAACCTGGCCCCCTCGGCATACGCAAGCGCATCGGCGAGGTGCTGGTCTCCCAGGGCCTGCTGACCGAGGAGCAGCTCGTCGTTGCCTTGGCCGCCCAGCGCGACATCGCGCCCGGTCAGCAGCGCAGGCGGCTCGGCACCGTCGTCACCGACCTCGGGTTCGCGACCGAACGACAGGTCGCCGAGGCGCTCGCCGAAGCCCTCGGGCTCGAGCTGGTGGACCTCGGCCGGGTCATGGTGGTGCCCGAGCACGTGCGGCTGCTGCCCCGAGCCGTCGCTGAGCGCAGCAGCGTCATCGTGCTGGAGAAGATCGGGACCCGGCTGAAGGTCGCCGCCTCTGACCCCACCAACGTCGTCGCCCTCGACGACGTACGGCTCTACACGGGTGCGACCGACCTGCACCTGCTCGTCGCCACCGTCAGCCAGGTCAAGGACCACCTCAACCGGGCCTGGTCGCTGTCGGAGGAGAGCGGCGGCATGAGCACGCTGTTCGAGGGGTTCGAGGCCGACGCGGACGCCGCGCAGGAGGACCTCGCCCAGCAGGCCGTCGAGGCCGCCCCGATCGTCCGGCTGATCGACGTGGTGCTGGCCGATGCGGTCCGGGCCCGCGCCTCCGACGTGCACATCGAGCCGCAGGCCAACGAGCTGCGGGTTCGCTACCGCGTCGACGGCTTGCTGCGTGACGTCATGACGGTGCCGAAGAACGCCGCGGCCGCTGCTGTCAGCCGCGTCAAGATCGTGTCGGGTCTCGACATCGCCGAGCGGCGCCGACCGCAGGACGGTCGCGCGAAGCTGACCGTTGACGGCCTCACCGTCGAAGCCCGGGTGTCCACGCTGCCGACCCTGCATGGCGAGAAGGTCGTCATCCGGCTGCTCCCCCGGGCGGAGAACGTCCCGCTGCTCACCAAGACAGGCATGACCCCGGTCCAGCTCGAGCTGATCGGGTCCGCCCTGACGCAGTCGCAGGGGCTGGTTCTCATCACCGGCCCGACCGGCTCGGGCAAGACCAACACCCTGTACGCCGCGATCCAGCAGGTCAGCACCCCCGACCGGAACATCGTCACCCTCGAGGACCCCGTCGAGGTCCAGGTCGCCGGCATCACCCAGGTCCAGGTGCACGAGCGCTCCGGCATGACGTTCGCGCGCGGCCTGCGGAGCATCCTCCGGCAGGACCCGGACATCGTGCTCGTGGGCGAGGTGCGCGATCAGGAGACCGCCGAGCTCGCGCTCCAGGCCTCCCTGACAGGTCACCTGGTGCTCACCACGCTGCACACCAACGACGCGGTCAGCGCCATCACCCGCCTCGTGGAGATGGGCGTCGAGCCCTTCCTGGTCGCGTCCTCCTTGACCTTGGTCGTTGCCCAGCGGCTGGTCCGCCGGCCGTGCTTCTCCTGCGCAGCGGAGTACGTCCCGTCGGCGCGCACGCTGGCCTTGCTCGGGCTCGTCGACGCTGACCTCACCGGCGCGACCCCTCGACGGGGCAAGGGCTGCGCGGAGTGCGGCGGCACCGGCTACCGCGGACGCACCGGCGTGTTCGAGGTGCTGCCGGTGACGGCGGGCCTTCGCAAGGTGCTGCTGTCGACCCCGACCGAGGCCGCCATCGGGGCGGCGGCGCGGGAGCACGGGATGACCACCCTGCGCGCATCCGCGCTCGCTGCTGCGTACCGGGGTGAGACCACCTTCGAGGAGGTGCTCCGCTCGACGCACGTCGACACCGTCAGCGGCCCCCGTTGCCCGTCGTGCGCCCGGGCGCTCGCGGACGACATGATCTGCTGCCCCTGGGACGGCGCCCTGCTCCACCGCAACCGCTGCGGCGGCTGCGACAAGCAGCTGGACGGCGAGTGGGAGGTCTGCCCGTGGTGCCGCACGCAGGTGACCCGACACACGTCCGTCGAGCCCGAACGCACCGTCCGTGACCTGCCCCGCCTGCTGGTGATCGACGACGACGAGTCGGTCTGCGGCTTCATCCGCACCACCCTGACCGGCAGTGTGGACGTGACGACGGCCACCAGCTCGGAGCAGGGCCTGAACCTGCTGGGGACCGAGGAGTTCGACGGGATCCTCGTCGACAACGGGCTGCCCGACCTGTCCGGCGTGGAGTTCATCCGGCTGGTGCGCTCCGACCCGAAGACGCTCACGCTGCCCATCGTGCTGTTCACCGGCACCTCCTCCGCCGCCGTCGAGCGGGACGCCCGCCACGCCGGGGCCGACGACTACCTCGCGAAGCCGGTCGAGCCGCTGCTGCTGGAGGAACGGGTGCTGGCGCTCCTCACCCGGGAGAGCCGGACGCTGCCGACCGCTGCGGGCTAACCTGCGGCCATGGCCCTGTCCCGCCGTGGTGCGCTCGGAGTATTCGGGCTGCTCGGCGCCGCCGGTGCCGGCCTCGTCGAGCTCCTCCGCCCCGGCTCACCCGCCCCCCGCGCCCACGTCGTGCCCGGTACGGATCGACTCGTCGAGCACTACGGACCCGGCGCCCGGCAGGTCGGTGAGTGGTGGGCGCCGTCGGCGGCAGGCCCGTTGCCGCTCGTCGTCCTGGTGCACGGCGGGTACTGGCGCGACGGCTACGACCTGCACCTCGAGGACGCCGTCGCCGCCGACCTCGCCGGTCGCGGGTACCTGGTGTGGAACGTCGACTACGCGCCGTCGTCGTCGCCCTGGCCGGCCACGCTGACCGATGCCGCCGCGGCCTACGACTTCGCCTTCAGGGGTTCGTACGCCTCCCGGGTCGACCGGACGCGGGTCGCGGTCGTCGGGCACTCCGCGGGTGGGCAGCTGGCGCTCTGGCTGGCGTCCCGGGGACGCCTGCCAGCCGGTGCACCGGGGGCCTCGCCGCACGTCCAGCCCGCCTTGGCCGTGCCGCAGGCGCCCGTGGCGTCGTTCGCTCGGGCCGTGGCGCTCGGGCTGGGCGGTGGCGCGGTTGAGGCGCTGCTCGGGGGCGCGCCGAGTGCCGTGCCGGAGCGCGCAGCCGCAGCCGATCCACTGGCGCTGGCTCCCTCGGGAGTCCGGACGGTGCTCGTCCACGGGGTCGCCGACACGATCGTGCCGCTGTCCCAGAGCACCGACTACCTGGGCGTCGCCACCGACTGCACCCTCGTACGCGTTCCCGGTGGGCACTTCGAGCACCTGGACCCGGCGTCCGAGGCCTGCTCGGCGCTCCGGACCGCGCTCGCCACCCTCTGACGCCGCCGCTGCCGCCCCAGGGGAGGCGATCTTTGCGGGTCCCTACGCGGGGGCTGGTCACTCCGACCCACAATGATCGTGCTGCCCGGCGCCCCGCCTGACGATCTTTGCGGGCCCCAGGGACCGGCCGCGTCCGGATCACCCGCAATGATCAGGGGCCACGATCACCGGCCACGATCACCGGCTACGGGGGTGCGGGCGCAGCCGGTCGCGGGCGCAGGCGGGTGCGGGTGCACGGGCTGCGCGGGTGGTTCAGAGCGCACGGACGGCGGCAGCGGTCGCGGCGGCCAGCACGATGACGAGTAGGAACGGCAACCGCCGCCAGAGGCACACCGCGGCGGTCACGAGCGCCGCAGCGCGGGCGTCGACGCGCACCGACGTTCCGACCGCGAACACCTGCACGACCACCAGCGCTGTGAGGAGCGCGACCGGCAGCAGCGTGACGGCGGAACGTACGAACGGCCGCTCCAGCAGGGCTGCCGGCGCGAACCAGCCGCTCGCCTTGAAGCCGTAGCAGCCGGCGGCGGTGAGGAGCACCGCGGTCCAGATCACCGGCGCACCAGGGACGGCAGCACGGCGAGCCCGGCGACAAGGACGGGGACTCCCGCCGGCGTGAGCGGGATGGCCGCCAGGGCGAGCAGCCCTCCGCCGAGCGCGACCTTCCAGGACTCCCGGAGCCGAGGCCAGAGCAACCCCAGGAAGGCGGCGCCCACCGCGGCGTCGAGCCCGAACGCGCGGGTGTCGACGGAGGCCGCCCCCGCCGCGCCGACGAGGGTCATGACGTTCCACACGACGTAGATCGTGAGGCCGGTGGTCCAGAAGCCCAGCCCCGCAAACGCTTCCGGCGAGGTCACAGACACCGCGGTGCTCTCGTCCAGGGTGATCTGGGCGGCGAGCAACCGGCGGCGACGGGACAGCGGGATGCGCTCGGCGAGCAGCACGGAGTACATCGCGTTGCGACTGCCCAGGAGCCAGGCCGTCGCGACGCCGGCCAGCACCGAGCCGCCTGAGCCGAGGACGCCGACGAGCGCGAACTGGGAGGCTCCGGTGAACACCAGCATCGACAGCGCGCAGGCCTGCGGCACCGAGAGCCCCGCCGTCGCCGCCGCGGCACCGAAGGAGACGCCGTAGGTGCCGACCGCGATCCCGATGCTCAGCGAACGCCGCCGGACCTCGCGGCGCTCGTCCTCCGTCAGCGCACGCCCTCGGCGGCGCCGCAGCCACCCTCCGGCATCGGTCCCGGGTCGGTCATGAGCTTGAGCATCAGCTCCTTGAGCTGGTCGAGCTCAGGCACCGACAGCCGCGACGTGACGTGCTCCGAGACCCCTCGCAGATGAGTCGGGGCCGCGATCCGGAGCCGCTGGAGGCCTCCCTCGGTGAGCACCGCGTTGGTGCCGCGGGCGTCGTTCGGGCAGGCCGTGCGCTCGACCAGGCCTTCGCGCTCGAGCCGGTCCACCAGGCGCGTCAGCCCGGAGCGGGAGATCAGCACCCGGTCGGCAAGGTCGGTCATCCGCAGCCGCCGGCCGGGTGCCTCCGCGAGCTGGAGCAGCACGTCGTAGGACGGCAACGGCAGGTCGTGCTCGGCAACGAGGTCAGCCTCGAGCTTGCGGGTGATCTGGGCATGCGCACGCAGGAAGGATCGCCAGGCCCCGAGCTCACGCTCGGTCAACGCTGTCGCGGAGATCACCACGGCCTCAGTCTAGTTGCTCGCGCAAGAGTCGGTACCGTTTCAGCGTGCGCCCCTCAAAGGACTTCTTCCGCCCGCTCGCCGTCGGTGCTCCTGAGCCCCTCCGCGAGATCCCCTGGACTCCCTCACGGATGATCCACTTCTTCGATCCGTCGAACGAGAAGATGGTCGCGAAGGTCCCCGACATCGCGACCAGGGTCGATGTGCTGCTCGGCAACCTCGAGGACGCGATCCAGGCCTCCAACAAGGTCGCCGCCCGTGCGGGTCTGGTGAAGGTGGCCCAGTCGTTCGAGGGACCAGCGGCACTCTGGACCCGGGTGAACGACCTCGGCAGCCCGTGGATCCTCGATGACCTCACCACCCTCGTCACCGAGGCCGGCGAGAAGATCGACGTCATCATGGTCCCGAAGGTGGAGGGCCCGGAGGACATCCACTACGTCGATCGGCTGCTCGCGCAGCTCGAGGCGAAGGCCGGCACCAGCCGCCCGATCCAGGTCCACGCGATCCTCGAGACCGCCCGCGGCGTCGCGAACGTCGAGGAGATCTGCGCCGCCTCCCCGCGCATGCAGGGCATCTCGCTCGGCCCCGCCGACCTCGCCGCCAACCGCCGGATGAAGACCACCCGGGTCGGCGGCGGGCACCCCGGCTACCTGGTGCGCCAGGACCCCGCGGGCGACGACGTCGAGCGGCAGACCTACCAGCAGGACCTCTGGCACTACACGGTCGCCCGGATGGTCGATGCCTGCGCCATGAACGGCATCTACCCCTACTACGGGCCGTTCGGCGACATCAAGGACACCCTCGCCTGCGAGGACCAGTTCCGAAACGCCTACCTGCTCGGCTGTGTCGGCGCCTGGTCGCTGCACCCGGTACAGATCGACATCGCGAAGAAGGTGTTCTCCCCTGAGCCCGAGGAGGTCCGCTGGGCCGCCCGGGTCGTTGAGGAGATGGGCGAGGACGGCCGCGGTGCCGTGATGATCGACGGCAAGATGCAGGACGATGCGACGTACAAGCAGTGCAAGGTCGTGCTCGAGCTCGCCACGATGCTCGCCGCCCGCGACGCCGATCTCAAGGAGGCGTACGGCCTGTGACCACCGTCCTGCGCTCCGTCCTGTACATGCCGTCGAGCAACGCACGGGCGCTCGAGAAGGCAAAGGCGATCGCGGCCGACGCCATCATCTTTGACCTCGAGGATGCCGTTGCTCCGGACGCCAAGGAGCCGGCCCGCGACCAGGCGGTCGCGGCGGCCACCTCGGGGGAGTACGGCACCAAGACCCTGACCATCCGCTGCAACGGACTCGACACACCCTGGGGCGCAGGCGATCTGGCAGCGGCGACCGAGGCGAAGCCGCACGCGATCGTGGTCCCGAAGGTGGGCGGCGCAGAGCACCTGAAGGCCATCACGGCCATCACGGGCGACACCCCGATCTGGGCGATGGTCGAGACCCCTGCCGCGCTGTTCGCGATCCGCGAGATCTGCGGCTTCCCCCAGGTGACGGCGCTGGTGATGGGCACGAACGACCTCGTCAAGGAGCTGCGCGCCTCGATGGTCGAAGGTCGCGGACCGCTGCTCCCGCACCTGGCGATGGCCCTGCTCGGTGCCCGCGAGGCCGGCAAGATCATCCTCGACGGCGTGTACAACGATGTGAAGAATCCCGACGGCTTCGCCGCAGAGTGCCTGCAGGGCAAGCAGATGGGCTTCGACGGGAAGACCCTTATCCACCCCAACCAGGTCGATGTCACCAACTCCGTATGGGCGCCGACCGAGGCTGAGGTCGAGCACGCCCGCAAGGTGGTCGACGCCTTCGCCGAGGCCGAGCGTGACGGCCGTGGGGTCGTCACCGTGGACGGCCGGATGGTCGAGAACCTGCACCGCGACATCGCCCTGCGGGTGCTGGCGACCGCCGAGGCCATCGCCGGGCTGTGACACCAGCATCGTGAGACCAGCATCGTGACACCGGCATCGTGACCCCGCTCGAGCTGTTGGAGCAGCGCGGGGCGGGCACCATCGCGCACCCCGGCGGCACACTGCTGGCCCACCTCGTCAGGGTCGCCGACCTGCTCGCGTCCTACGGCGCGGGTCCTGAGCTGGTGACCGCTGGGCTGGCGCATGCGGCGTACAGCACGGACGGGTTTGACACCGCGCTGTTCCAGCTCGACGAACGAGCCCTGCTTGCGCAGACGATCGGGACTGTCGCGGAGGACCTCGTCTACCGGTATGCCGCGACCGACAGGCAGCCGTTCTTCCGCCAGCTCGGCCAGCCCCTGGTCGTCTGGACCGACCGGTTCACCGGCGCGAGCGTCACGCTCGACCCACCGGACGTCGCGCCCCTGGTGGAGCTGACCGTCGCTAACGAGCTCGACGTGATGGCGAACAGCGACACCGCCGCATCGCCGGCGCTGGTCGACCTGCTCACCCGCGCCCGCCCGACGATGTCCGCCAAGGCATGGGCGGACGTCGCACGTACGCTGGAGCCATCATGACCGTCACCCCAGAAGCCCTTCAGGCCGCCCTCGCCACCGTCGAGGACCCCGAGATCCGTCGCCCCATCACCGAGATCGGGATGGTGAAATCCGCGGTCGTCGACCCCGACGGCACGGCGCGCATCGGCATCTACCTGACCATCAGCGGCTGCCCGATGAAGGACACCCTGACCTCCCGCGTGACCGAGGCGGTGTCCGAGCTCGACGGCGTCACCAGCGTGGTCGTCGAGCTCGACGTCATGAGCACCGAGCAGCGGCAGGCCCTGCAGACCCTGCTCCGCGGCGACAACCCGCAGTGCGACATCCCCTTCGCGCAGCCCGGCTCGTTGACCCGCGTCTTCGCGATCGCGTCCGGCAAGGGCGGCGTCGGCAAGTCGAGCGTGACGGTCAACCTGGCCGCCGCGATGGCCGCCAAGGGGCTGCGCGTCGGCGTGGTCGACGCCGACATCTACGGCTTCAGCGTGCCCCGCATGATGGGCGTTGAGCACCGCCCCACCCAGGTTGAGCAGATGATCCTGCCCCCCTCGGCGCACGGCGTGAAGGTCATCAGCATCGGCATGTTCACCGCCGACAACACCCCCGTCGTGTGGCGCGGCCCCATGCTGCACCGGGCTTTGCAGCAGTTCCTCGCCGACGTCTACTGGGGTGACCTGGACTACCTCCTCATGGACCTTCCCCCGGGTACGGGCGACATCGCGATCTCGGTCGCGCAGCTCGTACCGACTGCCGAGATCCTCGTCGTCACAACCCCGCAGCTGGCCGCCCAGGAGGTCGCCGAGCGGGCCGGTTCCATCGCCCTGCAGACCCACCAGCGGATCGCCGGTGTGGTCGAGAACATGAGCTACCTCCCCTGCCCGCACTGCGGCGAAGCCGTCGACGTCTTCGGCGCCGGTGGCGGGGAAGCAGTGGCGAAGTCCCTGTCCAGGTTGCTCGGCGCCGAGGTCCCGCTGCTCGGCCAGATCCCGATCGACAAGCGACTGCGCGAGGGCGGCGACAACGGCCGGCCGCTGGTCCTGGACGAGCCGGACTCACCTGCCGGCAAGGAGCTCCTCAACATCGTCGACAAGCTCACCGGCAAGCCACGCGGGCTCGCCGGTATGTCGCTGGGGCTCAGCCCGACGAAGAAGTAGCCTCAGGCGCGGGCAGCGGAGGGACCGGCCCGCACCCGTCGGCGAGCGGTCAGCCTCCCGGGGGCGCCGGCGGCGCGGCACTGCTCTCGGTCTCACGAGCGGGCTCGGGTGCTCGCGGGTGGTTCAGGTCGATGGTCGCGGGTGCACCCAGGGACGCGGTGGTGGGCGCGGGTCCCCGGTCGAAGCCTGGCACGGGGTTGGAGCCGGCGCCGGCTCGGACGATGTCGCGCTCGTCGAGCTCGTCACGATCGGCCTCGTCGGCCGGGTTGGGTGTCAGGTAGCCCAGGCCGAAACCGATCAGCAGGCCGCCGACGAGCATGGCGAAGGCGGGGCCGGAGCTGGGCACCAGGACCCGCAGGACGCTGAGCGTGAAGGTCAAGGTCAAGCCGAACCCCAGGCCCGGGGCGGCGAAGCGGATCGCCCTGGCCCAACGGCTCTCCGGCAGGGTCCGGCGTACCAGCCGGAAGACCAGCGTGACCAGCAGCAAGGCGGTGATCGCACCCACGGCGAGGCCGAACACCCCGTAGACCGACCAGAGGTTGCCCTTGACGTCCAGCGCTCCGTCGGTGCTGGCCAGGACCTTGCCACGGAGCGTCAGCAGCGAGACCGACGCCGGCAGCAGACCGGTGGCTTGGCCGTCCAGCCCGATCGCGTTCAGCACGAACGAGCGGGTCTCGGTGGCCCCCGGTGCCACGGTGACGTTGACGAGCGTGGTGTAGGACAGGAAGGGCATCCCGAGGACGCGCGAGTTCAGGCCGACGGCGGCGACGTCGACCGGGCTGCTGCCCTTGTTCGTCATCGTGACCGAGACGAGCGTCGCCGCGTCGGCGTGCAGAGCGATCGGGTCGTTGCTGCCGCTGTCGGTGAGCGAGTGCCCGTTGAGAGAGGCGGACACGACCAGCCCGGTGTCGGAGGCGGCGGCCGGACCGGCCAGGGCAAGCACTCCACTGGCGCTCAACAGGGTCACGAACGCGGCCGCGAGCGCTGTACGGGACCTGACGCTGGGACTGACCATGGCGCCGAAAGTAGGCCTCCCCCAGCCCGCTGTCAGTCGGAGTGTCCGCTACCCGACTGAGCCTTTGCCCTGGCCCGCGCCGAGTGCTTCAGTCCGTCGCATCCGGGTCGGCTGGGCCCGTCAACGTGCGAGACCCCACGGAGGAATCCCATGACACTGTCACGGAGCAAGCTCATCGGCGTCGCCACACTGGGCGTGGCCGGACTGGCACTCATCGGGGCGGGCGCCGGCGCGTCCTTCACCGACGCGGTGCAGGTCACTCAGACGATCAAGACCGGGAATCTCGACCTGGCGATCACCGGGGTCACGTTCCAGGGATATGACCCCGCGGCCGGCGACGGGGGTGGCCTCGGCGACTCGGTCACCCTCGCCGGGCCTGGCCTGCGGGTCAAGTCGCTGAACCTCGGCACGAGCGGCAACAACGGCTCGATCCTCGACGAGCGCTACCGGGTGACGGTCAAGAACTTCGGCACGCTGCCGGCCACGCTCAGCTGCGACCTCACCGGCTCGGACACGTCGCAGCTGGCCAGGGACACCACGGTGGTCCAGGCAGGCGACTCCGTCAGCAACGTCGAGGCAGCTGGCGCCTCCGGACCGAACCTGTGCCCCGGGATCGATCTGCCGATCACGCTGGGGGCCGGCGGTGTGGCGACGGTGACCGTCGAGTTCCGCAGCCCACGCGGTGGCTACACGAACGCCGACCAGGGCGGCACCATCTCGCCCACGTTCAACGTGCGGGCTGTCGAGAACGAGACCGCCAACTCCGCGCCGTCGGCTCCGTAGCAGCATCCAGCCGGTCGCCAGTCCTCCGATGAGACACCACGCACTCCTGGGGCGCAGCGCCGCCACGGTCACCCTGATCGTGGCGGTGCTGCTCACCCTTGGCCCCGGGGCCGGGGCGACCTTCACGGATCGGGCGCGCGCAAGTGTCGGCATCAGCATCGGCACGGTCGACGTGCAGGTGTCGAAGGCAGAGGTAACCGGCGACATCAGGTACAGCCAGGGCTCGTGCGAGAGCTGTCCGTTGCCCGCTGCGTCGACCTCGGTCGCCAGGGACGGGG
>JBKJVH010000024.1:0-14299 GCA_046590985.1 Mycobacteriales bacterium | reverse complement strand
GTCGCCCTCGAGGCAGCGCCCGGTGTGGTGTCACAGCACAGACCCGTGGCTGGTTCCGGTCTGAGCCCGCAGCCAGTCGCCCGGCCGCGTGCCGACGCCCGGGTCCTCGTCGTGGACGACAACGCCACGAACCTGCTGCTGGCCTCCATGCTGGTGACCCGAGCCGGCTACGCCTGTGACGTGGTCGCAGGCGGGCTCGAGGCCGTGGAGGCCGTGGCGACGGGTCGGTACGACGTCGTGCTGATGGACTGCCAGATGCCGGTCATGGACGGCTACGAAGCCACGGAGGAGATCCGGCGGCGTGAGAACGGCTCCCGTCGGTTGCCGATCATCGCGCTCACCGCGAGCGTGCTGCAGGAGGATGTCGAGCGTGCCCTCGCCGCCGGGATGGATCTGCACCTGGCGAAGCCCATCGACGCCGACGAGCTCCAGCAGGTCCTGGCCGACGTGTTGGCACGGGGTGCCGGTTAGGCCCTCTGGCGGGCTTTCAGCCGCTTGACCCGGTCGAGCAGGTCGACCGGCTCGGGCATCGCGATCTCGCCGGACACCATCTTGCTGAGCCGCACCAGGACCTCGGCGCCGTGCACGCGGGCGATGGCGACGAGCGCGTCGAACTCCTCGGACTCCTTCACGGTCTTGGCGGCGGCCAGCACCTCGTGGACGCCCTCCGTGCCGACCTTGGCGCCGACCGACCAGCCGACGCAGAAGGCCACGGCGACCCCGATCACCCGCCCACCAGACCCCTCGAGACGGCCCGGGCCAGCAGCTGCAGGCTGACCTTCACGTCGGGGTAGATCCGCAACATCAACACCGTGGGCAGGTCGATGTCGAAGTCGCGGACGTCGAACACCTGCTCCCCGGTGACCGCCATGACACCCGGCTCGGGGAAGGTGATGCTGACGCCGCCGTGCAGGGTCGCGGTCACGCCGTGCAGGGTCACGGTCCCGGAGGCGCGGTAGTCGGGGCCACCGACGTGCTGGGACTCCCTCAGATCGAGGGCGACATCGGGGAAGCGCTGGACGTCCAGGCGTTGCCTGAGCTCGGCGTCGTACAGCGGGTTGCCCGACATCAGGCTGGTGAGCGGGAGGCTGAGGCGGGCGAGGGGTGACGACGTGACGACGATGTCCTCACCGTCGAGCTCGACCTCGATGACCCCCGTAAGGTCGGTGCTCCCGAAGCTCACGGACCCGATCGTGGAGCGAGCATCGACAAGGACCGCGCAGAACTCCGGGTCCAGCACGAACCGAGTGCGTCGGTCGGTCTCCGCGTTGATCGCCCCTCCTCCGTGTGGTGTCGCGGTGACCCTATGCCGTCCGGATCCGATGAGGAACAGCGCACGCGGTCTGGTTCAACGCCGCCGGTCGTAGGCCTCCATCACCTCCCGCAGAGCAGCCATCACCTCACCGGCGAGCGCCGCGACCCGCACGGCGAGGGCGCCGGCATCCGGGTGCACGCTGGCCGCGGTCTCTGCCTCGAAGCGGATCGCCCGGCACTGCACCATCTCCCGCGGCATCGGCCCGTCCGCAGACCTGCCCCGCATCCGCTGGAGCGTCGCCTCGGCATCGCGGAGCTGTCGTACGACGCTGCTCCGCGCCGCCGGGATCAGGGTCGTCGCGCACCCCGTGCACAGGTCGGCCGCCTTCGCCTGGTCGTAGCGGTGAGCCAGCAGCGGCAGGTCGGGCGCGAGCCTGGACGGGCACGCGGGGTCGGTGTGCAGCCGGAGCAGGAAGCCCTTGGCGGGCTCGTCGTCGCGGGGCGGCCGGGACTCGGCATGCAGCGGCACCGGGGTGTCCCACGACAGCACCTCGGCAGGCGGGGAACCCTCGGTGCGGGAGGCGGGCACGACGACGGGCACCGTCTCCCATCGGGCACCGGCGGGTGGGCGTTCTCACTCCATCGGGTGAACCGGGATAGCGTCGGGCGGGTGGAGTGGATCGAGCACGGTGAGCGGGCCATCTACGACTCGCCCTGGGTGTCCCTGCACCTGGTCGACGTCGAGGTGCCGGGTGGGGCGCGCTTCGAGCACCACGTCGTGCGCCGGACGACGCCGGCCGCGGGGGTGATCGTGCACGACCCCGAACGGGGACTGCTCCTGCTGTGGCGGCACCGGTTCATCACGCGCACCTGGGGCTGGGAGATCCCGGCCGGTCGGGTCGAGGAGGGTGAGGACGTCGCCAGCGCCGCCGCGCGGGAGGTCCTGGAGGAGACCGGCTGGCAGCCGGGACCGCTGCGGCGGTTGTTCGGCTACCACCCGTCGAACGGGCTGTCGGACCAGCGCTTCGAGATCTTCGTCGCGGACGGGGCGGTGCAGATCGGTGAGCCCTCTGACCCCAGCGAGTCCGAGCGGATCGAGTGGGTGCCGGTGGACCGGGTTCGCGAGCACGTCCGTGGCAACGACCTGGCGGACGGGCTGTCGCTGACGGCGCTGCTGTGGTGGCTGCTGCATGAGGCGCCCTGAGGGCTACTCGGGATCGGCACCGTCGCGGCTGCGGAGCAGCCGCCGGTAGGACTCCAGCCGGGCCGCGGTGGCCTCGCCCTCGGTGACGAGCAGGTCCAGCGCACAGCCTGGCGACAGGTGGTCGCAGCTGGACGGGCACTCTTCGGCGGCGAGCTTGAGGTCCGGGAAGGCGGCCAGCACCCCGGCGGGTGTGACGGCACCGAGTCCGAACGAGCGGATGCCAGGGGTATCGATGACGGTTCCGCCACCAGGTAGTGGGAAGGCGATGGCGGACGAGGAGACGTGCCTGCCCTTGCCGACACCGGACACGGCGCCGGTCGCCCGGAAGGCGTCCGGGACGAGCTGGTTGACGAGCGTGGACTTGCCGACGCCGGACTGCCCGAAAAGCACGGACGTCTTGCCCTGCAGGCGATCTTGCAGCTCTGCGACGCCGGTGCCCCGGCCGGTGACGATGGAGTCGACGCCCAGGGGCTCATACAGCGCGAGCAGCTCCTCAGCGGAGGCGAGGTCGCTCTTGGTCAGGCACAGCAGCGGCACCAGGCCGCCGTCGAAGGCTGCGACCAGGCAGCGGTCGATGAGCCGTGGACGGGGCACCGGGTCGGCCAGCGCGGTCACCACCACCAGCAGCTCGGCGTTGGCCACGACCGCGCGCTCGACCGGATCGGTGTCGTCGGGTGTGCGCCGCAGGAGCGAGGTGCGCGTCTCCACCCGTACGACGCGGGCCAGCGCATCCGGTCCGCCCGAGAAGTCCCCCACCACCGCGACGTGGTCCCCGACCACGACCGCGCGACGGCCGAGCTCGCGCGCGCGGACGGAGGTCACGAGGACGTCGCCGACCAGGACCCGGTAGCGGCCGCGGTCGACGGTGACGACCTGTCCGGCGGCGGCGTCCTCGTGGCCGGGCCGGGACTTGGTGCGGGGGCGTGTGCTGCGGGGCGGACGGACGCGTACGTCGTCCTCGTCCAGCTCGCGTGGCACCCGTCAGCCTCCCAGCAGCCCGGACCAGGACCCGACGAAGTCCGGCACGGTCTTGCGAGTGGTGGCGATGTCATCGACGGTGACGCCGTCGACGCCGAGCCCGAGAACGGCCCACGCCATGGCGATCCGGTGGTCGTCGTACGACGCCAGCGCTGCGCCGTGCAGGCGGGCGGGCCTCACGAGGAGCCCGTCCGAGGTCTCCTCCGCGTCGCCGCCGGCGCGGCCGAGCTCGGTGACGAGGGCCTTGAGCCGGTCGGTCTCCTGGAGCCGGATGTGGGCTACCCCCCTGAACCGGCTGGGGGAGTCCGCGAGGGCCGCCAGCGCGGTGAGCACCATCGTCAGCTCGGGGGCGTCGCCGAGGTCGGCGTCGATGCCGTGCAGGCCGGAGCCGGCCGAGACAGTCACGGAGTCGGGGGTCCGGGTCACCACGCCTCCCATCGCCTCGAGCAGGTCGGGCAGCACCGCCCCGGGCTGCCGGGTGCCCGGCGGCCAACCCGTGACGGTGACGGACCCACCCGCGACCAGAGGGGCTGCGAGGTAGGCCGCGGCGGTCGACAGGTCGGGCTCGACGGCGGCGTCCCGGGGTGTGAGCGGACCGGGAGCCACGCGCCACACGCCGGGCACGCTGTCGTCGACGCTCGCCCCAGCGGCGCGGAGGGCATCCACGGTCATGGCCAGGTGCGGGGCGCTCGGCAACCGGCCGCCCTCGTGGGTCACCGCCACCCCGTCGGTCATCCGGGGACCCACGAGCAGCAAGCCGCTGACGAGCTGCGAGCTCTGGGAGGCGTCCACGACCACCGCCCCGCCTCTCAGCGAACCCGTCCCGCGCACGGTCAGCGGCAGCGTGTCGGACGACAGGTCGGCACCGAGTGAGGTGAGCGCCAGGAGCAGCGGCGCGAGGGGTCGCTCCCGCACGCGGGGGTCGCCGTCGAACCAGACCGGGCCGGTGGCGAGGGTCGCCATCGGCGGGACGAACCGGGCCACCGTGCCGGCGTTGCCGACGTCGATGGCCGAGCCGGTCGGGGTCAAGGGCCCGCCGACGCCGTCGATGACCCAGTCCTCCCCCTGGTCGTGGACGCCGATCCCGAGGACCCGCAGCGCTTCGGCCATCAGCTCGGTGTCGCGGCTCCGAAGGGGTCGGCGCACCACGCTCCGGCCGTCGGCCAGCGCGGCGAGTACCAGCGCCCGGTTGGTCAGCGACTTGGACCCGGGCAAGGACACGACAGCGTCGAGGGGCTGGGTGGCGCGCGGCGCGGACCAAGGAAGACTGCTCACCGGGTCATCTTCGCAGGCGGGCCGTCCCGCGGTTCCGTATCCTGTGCTCCACGATGAAGCGGCTTCTTCTTGCGATGACCACTGGGCTGCTCCTCGTGGGATGTGGCTCCTCCGCGCCACAGGCCGGACCGTCGGCGACCAGCCCCACTCCGGTGACGCCGACCCAGGCACCCTGCCCGATCGTGCCGACGGCGCACTTCCGCTGGCCGGCACCTGTCCCGGCGGACCTGCCGCAGCCGCCGACCGCCGTGCTGGGCATGGTGAACACCACCCCGCAGGGCCTGACCATCGTGCGCTTCCGGACGACGACGTCGCTCCAGCAGAGCGTGCTGTTCGTCGTCAAGGAGATCCAGAAGGCCGGCTTCACGCTCGGACGCGGCGACGCGGAACCGGCGGAGGCCGACGCCCCCTTCGGGCGAGGTGACCTCCGGGGCGTGTACAAGATGCTCGCGCGCGACACCTGTGCGACCGACTGGCTGGTGGCCGTCACGAAGTCCCGCCCGACCGGCAACAGCCCGATCCTGCCGCGCCAGACCACCGCGAGCCCCTCACCGCTCCCCTTCGGCTGACCGTGGGTGTGCTGCTCCAGGTCGCGCTCGCCGGCCTGTCGGCGGGTGCCGTCCTGGGGTTGGTGGCGCTGGGCTTCAGCCTCGTGGCCGGTACCGTCCGGGTCCTGCACCTGGCGCACGGCGACGTGGTCCTCGCCGCGGTGTTCGCAGGGGTCCTCGGCGTGCTGGGGCGGACCCCCGTGGCGAGTGTCCTGGGCCCCGGCAGCTCGCTGCTCTTCGTGCTGCTGGTCCTGGCAGCCGCGGCGGTGCTCGCCGGGCTGGTCGCGCTGCTGGCGATCCGGCCCTACCTCCCTGACGTCACGCGCAGCCGTCCCGGTGACGCGCTCGGCTGGGTGGCCGGCGGCGTCGCCTCGGGGCTGCTGCTGCGCGCTGTGCTCGGGCTGCTGTTCCCGCAGCAGGGGTACGCCGTCCCGGACCCGCTCCACCTCCCGGACGGACTCGTGGACCTGCCGGGGGGGAGCACCCTGCCGGCTCGGGTGCTGGCCGTCCTGGTCCTGGGTCTCGCCGTCGGGTTGGCCGCTGACCGGTTGCTGGTGCGGTCCCGGTTCGGGCGCTCCCTGCGCGCGGTGGCCGACGACCCTGAGGCGGCGGCGCTCTGCGGGGTGAACGCCGGCCGGGTCGTGCTGCTCGCCTTCGTCGCAGCCGGACTGCTCGCCGGGCTGGCTGGGCTGCTCGATGCGCCGGGCCGGGCGGTCGGGGTCGACGACGGTGTCGTCCTCGGCCTGGAAGGCGTGGCGGCTGCGCTGCTCGGTGGCTTGGGCTCGCTGCGTGGCGCCCTGGCCGGGGGCCTCGCCGTCGGGCTGCTGCAGGCCTTCGCGGTCTATGCCGGAGGCGCCGCGCTGCAGGACGTTGCCCCGCTGGCGCTGCTCGTGGGGCTGCTGGCGCTCCGACCTCAGGGGCTCCGCAGCCCATGAGCATCGTGGAGGTGGCGCAGGCGCTGTGGCTGCTGCTGGCCGCCCTCGGGCTGGCCGTCTCGGTGTCGTACGCCGGGCTGCCGGTGCTCGGACAGGGCGCCTTCCTCGCCGTGGGCGCCTATGGAACCGCGTTGCTCGGGCCGGGCGGTGAGGGCTGGCCGCTCGGGATCGCCTGCCTGACAAGCGTTCTGCTGGCCGCGGCGCTCGGTCAGCTGGTCGCGCTCGGGGCCTCCAAGCTCGAGGGAGCCACCCTCGCGCTGGCCACCTGGGGACTGGCCTGGCTGGTGCAACGGGCGCTGTTCGCCTATCCCGACGTCAGCGGCGGCGCGGACGGGTTGACCCGGCCGGCACCGGCGCACCTGGTGTCGCGGACGTTCGGGCTCGACCTGGTGCTGACCCCCACCGTGCATGTGCTGCTGGCCGGGTTGCTGTGCCTGCTCGTGCTGGCTGCCCTGTGGAGGGTGGCCAAGGGACCTGGTGGGCTCGACCTCGCGGCGCTTCGCCAGAGCCCGGCGCTCGCGACCTCGCTCGGCATCCCGGTACCCCGCCGGCGCCGGACGGTGCTGACGGTGACGGCCGCGCTCGGGGCCGCCTCGGGGGCCGGCTCGACGGTGCTGCTGGGCCTGGTGTCGCCCGCGGACGTGAGCCCGACGGTATCGCTGGAGCTGTTCGTCGCGGTGCTCCTGGGCGGCGCCGCACGCTGGTGGGGGCCGGTGCTCGGTGTCGCGGTGCTGACCGCCCTGCCGCCGGTTGCCGATGCGCTCGCCCGTGCCGGCGACGTCGACGCAGAGCGCTCCCGGGGGGTGCTCACGGCAGCCCTGCTGCTGGCGGTTCTCGCGCTCCGCGGACCGCTGAACCGCAACCGCAGCGGGGGTGCCCCGGGTCGCGCGGGACTGTTGACGGCAACCGAGAGCCGACCCGGCGAGGAGGTGCTGCGCGCCGACGGGGTGACGGTCGCCTACGCCGGTCTGCTGGCTCTCGACGACGTCTCCCTGGCGCTCCGGTCCGGTGAGATCCATGCCCTCGTCGGGCCGAACGGCAGTGGCAAGTCCACCCTGCTCAAGGTGCTGGCGGGCGAGCTGGACGGTCGGGTGACGGTGGCCGGACGGCAGCCGCGCGGGGTCCGGGACCGGGTCCTGGCCGGCGTCGCGCGGACACCTCAGGACACCGTGCTGATGGCGCTGCCCGCCGACCGTCAGGTGGCCGTCGGGGCGCGAGGCGGGTCGCGCGAGAGGTGCTCAGTGGTGAGGCACCTGCTGGCCACCCCGTCGTCCCGGCGGCCGCTCGGGGGTCTCGAGGCCTTGGAGCTGACCGGACTGACCCACGTGCGGGGGGCTGATCCCAGGACGCTGGCCGCCGGCGACCAGCGGGTGCTCCAGGTCGCTCGCGCCGTCGCCACCGGGGCGCACGTGCTGTTGCTCGACGAGCCGGCCGCGGGCTTGACCTCCGACGAACGCACCCGGCTCGCGACCGTCCTTCGTAGGCTGGCCGCGAGCGGCGCCGCGGTGCTGCTCGTGGAGCACGACCTGAGGCTGGTCGGTGACGTGGCCGACCGGGTCACCGTCCTTGATGCCGGTCGGGTGCTGGCGAGCGGCACGCCCGTCGAGGTTCGCGCCGACCCGGCCGTCCGCCGGGCCTACCTGGGCTCCGGCCCCGTTGTCCCGGAGGTCCCCGCGTGAGGCGCCTGCTGCTCGCTCTTGTGCTCGGTGTGTCCGCCTGCAGCGGCTCGTCGGCCGCCCCGGCAAAGGACGCCCTCGTCGTGGTGTCCGCACCCTTGACGGCGCAGCCGTGGATCGGGGAGTTCCTGCGCAAGGGTGCGCTGCTGGCTGCCGCGCAGGTCAACGCCGGTCCCGGGCGGCACGTGCGCGTCGAGGTGCTCGACAACGGCGGCTCGGCGCAGACGGCAGTCGCGAACGCCCGCCGAGCGGTGGCGGAGAAGGCGGTGGCGCTCATCACCGACGGGGTCGGGGCGAGGGCGATCGCGGCGGTGACCGACCCCGTGAAGCTGCCGGTCTTCGTCACCTTCGAGGGGGGTGCGTCGCTGACCGACCCGAAGACCTTTCCGACCCTGTTCCGGCTGGCCCCGGCCAACACATCTCTGTGCCGGCGGCTCGCGGACTACCTCGCAGATGTCCAGCCAGGCAAGGAGACTGCCCTCCTCGGGGACGACTCGAGCTATGGCCGCGAGGGCAGTGCGAACGTGAAGGCGGACCTGCTCCACGACGACGTCCGGGTCGTGTCGGACCAGACCGTGCCGGAGGGCGCGCGGGATGTCAGCGCCCAGGTCCTCACAGCTCGCCGGAGTGGCGCCAAGGTCCTGGTGGTCTGGGCCCGCGCGGCGGGGGTGGCCGCCATCGTCCGGGCCGCCCGCAGCACCGGGTGGGACGTCCCGATCTACTCCGGCCCGGCCGCTGAGGACCCCCTCGTACGCCAGCAGCTGGCCGACAAGCCGCAGTGGGTCGAGGGCTTGACCTTCGTGTCGTTCCGGATCACGAGCGAGGTGGGGGGCGAACCCTTCGCGGCGTACCGCAAGGCCTACGAGAAGGCGTACGGACCGGACGAGGTAGGGGTGAGCTCAGCGGGGAAGAAGGTGGTCATGCCACCGGACTGGTCGATGTACCCCTATGACGCGGTCAACCTCGTCAAGGCTGCCCTGGAGCGCAAGGGGGTGAGCGTCTTCGAGGCGCTGCAGTCGGTCAGCATCACGGGCGCGAACGGTGACGAGCGCGGCTTCGGGCCCGACGACCGCGAGGGTGTCAGCCCCGACGACATGTACTTCGCGCACTTCGAAGGCATGCGCTTCGTGCCCAACCGCGACGACAAGCTGTCGACGGTGCTCCCGCTGGTGCCGCAGTAGGTGTGCGGCCGCTACGCCTCGAGCCGGCGCCCGGACGACCTCGTCTCGTTCTTCGAGGTCGAAGACACCCCTGACGAGATGATCCCGCCGTCCTGGAACGTCGCCCCGACGGACCCGGTGTACGCCGTCGTGACGAAGGAGACCCGCCAGCTGCGGGTGCTGCGTTGGGGGTTGGTGCCGTCCTGGTCCAAGGACTCCAAGGGCGCCGCCCGGATGATCAACGCACGGAGCGAGTCGGTGCGCGAGAAGCCCGCGTTCCGCAAGGCCTACGCGACCCGACGCTGCCTGGTGCCGGCGGACGGGTACTACGAGTGGAAGCCCGAGGGCACCGGCAAGCAGGCGTACTACCTGAGCACGCCGGCCCCGCTGGCGATGGCGGGACTCTATGAGCACTGGAAGTCCCCCGAGGGGGTGTGGCTGTCGACCTGCACCATCATCACCACGACCGCACCGGATGACCTCGGCCAGATCCACGACCGCGCGCCGCTGCTGGTGCCGCGCGAGCACTGGTCGCTGTGGCTCGACCCCTCGGTTCCTGATCCCGGGGACCTGCTGATCCCTGGTACGGCAGGGCTTCTCGACGTCTGGCCGGTCGGCGCGGCGGTCGGCAACGTCCGGAACAACGACCGTTCCCTGAACGCGCCCGTCGGGTAGCTCAGCTGCGGCGCCAGACCCAACCGGCCGCCCCGACCAGCATGAGGAAGCCGACGCCGGCGAGCCCGAGACGTCCCCACCTCGGGTGCAGCACGGCTGGCCCGGTGGCCGCTTGCGAAGCGGGGGCGAAGGTGAACGCGAAGGTCGTGGACCCGGTCCCCTTGAGGTCCGCGCCCAGGTAGGGGCTGTACGACGATGCGCGGGCACCGGCGGCGGCCACCTCCACGAGCAGGTCCAGCGCGGCGTGCCGCTCGGCCTGCGGCGGCGACGAAGCAGCCCAGGCCTTCCAGGACGGCAGGCCGCGCGGCGGCGTGAGCTCCACCGGGCTCAGCGCGTTGACCGCTGTGAGGTCGAGCGCCAGCGTCCCCGGCCCGGTTACTGCCAACGTGAAGGTCACCGAGGCGGTGCCGTTGACGCCGCCGAGGGTCCCGGCGAACGTGCCGTCCGGCGTGGTCGCCGGCCCTGAGAGGGTGCCGGTCGTGCCGGTCAGGTGCAGCGCGCCGACGACCCTGAGCGGCACAGCCTGGGCGCCGCCCACCGCGCCGCCGCCGGTGACCGTCAGCTTCGGAGGCAGCAGGTCCTCCGTGGTGGGCAGCCGGGCCGCGGAAGGGTGCCGGGCGACCGCCAGCGCCCGGTCGAGCGGGGTCGCCAGGGCGGCGGCCGGCGCGTCCGTCGCGGTGGGCAGGTCCGTCGGCTGGGACGTGGTGTTGGTCAGGGTCAGCGTGACGGTCCCGGCGGCGTCCACGCGGCCCGCCTCGGACACCCCGGTCACCCGTACCGCAAGGGGCAGGTGCGGGCCCTCGATCTGCGGGTCGAGGGTGAGCGAAGCGGCCAGGTCGCGACTGCCGGGGGAGAAGCCCTGCCACACCACGGCACCGCGGCGGGTCACCGGCGGCGGGTCGGCCGACAGCGAGCGCGCCGACCGGGCCGGCCCCCGCTCGCGTACGGCGTAGTCGCCCGTGCCGGTCAGGCGCAACCGCTGCTCGGCGGTCACGGTGCGCACCGAGCCGTCGCCCGCCAGCCCTACCTGCACGGTCTCGTCGTTGACGACCGGGCCGGGGACGACGGAGGTCAGCAGCCGGTCGGGCCGGCCACCGACGGCCGTGATCAGGTTGCTCTGCTGCACCTTGGCCGCCTCGGGTGAAGGCAGGTCGATGCTCGAGGACGGTGCGGGCACACTGACCGTCAGTAGCGTGACGAGCGCGACCCTGAGCACGCCGTTGAGGCTAGGCGCACCGGGTAGGGCATGCTCACCGAAGACCCCCTCGACGAAGGAGCAGCTTTCCGTGGACCTCGACGCCATCCGGGCCGACCTCGAGCAGATCGTGCGCGAAGCCGTTGCCACCATCGCCGTGCTGGAGCTGGAGGCCGAGGAGGCCGACGACGACCAGAACGACCAGGAGCAGCACTCCGAGGACATCGCCAGCGAGCAGTCGGAGTCCGACCGCGAAGAGGCGCTGGTGGACGCGGCCCAGGCTCGCAAGCGCGACGCTGAGGAGGCACTCGCCCGGCTCGAAGCAGGCAGCTATGGCCTGTGCATCGACTGCGGCGAGAAGATCGCGCCGGCGCGGCTGGAGTTCCGCCCCGAGGCCGCGCGATGCCTTGCGGACCAGGAGAAGTTCGAGGAGAGCGAAGCCTGAGAGAGGTCGAGACCGCCGTCGGTCTGGCCCGCGTCCACGGAGAGGGCGAGGGGCAGCCGCTGCTCGTGCTCGGCCACGGCGCAGGCGGCGGGATCGACGCCCTCGACCTGCTTGCGGCGCGGGACGCGGCGCTCGCGCTGGGCTGGCGGGTCGCCCGCGTCGAGCAACCGTGGCGGGTGCGGGGACGGAAGGTGGCCGAGGCGCCGCCCCGGCTGGACGTTGCCTGGCTCGACGTCGTGAAGACCCTGACCGGTACGCCGCTGGTCGTCGGCGGTCGCAGCGCCGGTGCCCGGGTGGCTTGCCGAACGGCTGACGCCACCGGTGCGGACGCGGTCCTGTGCCTGGCGTTCCCGTTGCACCCGCCCGGCCGACCGGAACGCAGCAGGCTGCCGGAGCTCGAGGCCGTACAGGTCCCGATCCTCGTCGTACAAGGCGATCGGGACGCTTTTGGGATGCCTGAGCAAGCCCAACGGATCCCCGGTGCGGACCACGGGTTCAAGGTCAGCAAGGGCCACGAGCCGGCCGGCCCTCAGGTCCGCCAAGCGGTCAGCGACTGGCTGCAGACCCTGAGCTGATCATCAGCTTGACGGAGTCGACCGCCTCGAACGCCGACGCGGGGACCCGCTTCAGGTCATCGAGCAGCGGCGCGCCCCAACGGGTGTCCTGGGTCCCCTGGAAGTACCACGGCGACCCGTTGTCGGCGAGCACCAGCCCGTACGCCTTCATGGCCCTCAGGACGACCATCGTGTCGCCGCGGTAGCCGGTCAGGGAGAAGCTCGCCTTGAGTCGGAAGCGCGCCCCCATCGGCGGGTACGCCGGGTTGGTCACCGACCCGGCCTGGTGCCGCGCGGGCCACACGTAGCGCCGATCTGTCACGTTGGTGGTGAACCGGATCGCGTGGTCGACGTGCCCGGCGGCGACCTCGTCGTACCGCAGGAGGCCTGGCAGGATCGGCAGCCCGGCGGCGTCGGCGGAGGTCCAGCCGGCGGGGCGCAGGGCGTTGCCCCGCAGGTCCCAGGTGGCCCCGGAGTCGGCGACCCAGCGGGTGCCGCTCTTGTGCGTCGCGTAGGTCTCGTAGACCCGGCACGCGGTCTTGTCGACGATCACCGCGTGCCGGTCACCCGAGGTCAGCTGGCCGCCCTCGATACGGGTGTCGGACCCCAGGGGGTAGCCGACCCGGTCGCTCTCGCCGGCATAGGTGAACGTCACCGGCACCTTGGCGTGCGTTCCCGCGACCGTCGTGATCGGGATCCCGTACGGCACCGACTGGGCGCCGTAGGACGGGCCGAAGTCAGGGTGCAGCTTGCGGGTCGGCGACATGTGCGACATCCACTGCGCGCTGCGGACGTTGACGGGAAGCCTGCTGATGTCGGCGTGCCAGTAGTTGTTGGCAGGGAACGCCGGGCAGGCGGTGCCGGGGAGGTTCCGGGAGGTGCCGATCGCGAACGCGGGGGTGGCCACGGCGACGACCACGGCGAGGGCGAGAAGGCGCTTCATCCCTGTCCTGTCGGACCGTCAGCCGGTCAACAGCAGCGCCATCCGGGTGACTGCGCTCAGATCAGACCGTAGACCGGGGCCGGCCCGTGGCTGCGGGAGGTGGGCTGTTCGGCGGCGGCGGCGGCGGTGGCGGGGGCCACCAGGGCGAGGGCGGACAACAGGGCGAGGGTGATGAGCTTCTTCATGTTCAGTGTTGTCGGAGGCCGAACAGGCCGGCTACTCCCCCGATGGGGTGATCAGGCCGACGTAGAGCTCGGTGGCGACGACGTGGTCCAGGGCCACCTGCAGGCCGTCGACATCCAGCAGCAGCCGGTCGCTGTTGCTCTCGACAGTCACGAGCTGCCCCGGCATGAGGCGACCGCGCTCGAGCTCCTCCATGTGCGGGATCTGGGTCTGCAGGTGCTCGTCGATCCGCCGGATCACGCACCGGGTGCCGCTGGGAACACTGGCGAGGGTCTGCAGCGGACCGGGGTCCACGACGTTGGCCGAGCCCGGGATGGGGTTGCCGTGCGGGCACACCCCGGGGTCGCCGAGCAGTTTGACCAGGTGGGCCTCGAGGTTGTCGCTGATCGCGTGCTCGAGCCGGCAGGCCTCCTCGTGCACCTGGCTCCACGGCACCTTGAGCACCTCGACGAGCAGCAGCTCGGCCAGCCGGTGCCGGCGCAGCACTGCCGTGGCGTACTCGCGGCCGTGCGCGCTCAGGTGCAGCACGCGGTCGGCGTCCAGGGTCAGGTAGCCCTCCCGCTCGAGCCGCTTCACGGTCTCGCTGACCGCCGGAGCGCTGACGCCCAGCCGCTCCACGAGGCGGGCCCGCATGGGCGGGATGCCCGACTCCTCGAGCTCCAGGATCGTCTCGAGGTACTGCTCGACGGCCGGGTGGTGGCCCGCGCCGGGGCCATGGCTGTGCACCCCCGCCTGACGCTCCCGCTCCATTCCTCCACCCTACGTGGCGCGCGGTGGAATGAGGTGGCCCTGCACAGGCGTTGACCAAGGCGACACGCACCACGTTCGAGGAGACCTGTTGATGAGCCACAACGGCTGCGCGAAGCGGCTCGATCCGAGGACCCTGGCGCCCTGGTCGGGCGCAGCCGCGGTCCCCTCGCTGCTGCCGTACGGAGCCGCCCCCGTAGAGTCAGGATCTCCGGAGGAGGTGGACACCGTCACTGAGACGAGCGAGCAGCGGACAGCCCGGTTCGAGCGCGACGCGCTGCCCTTCCTCGACCAGCTCTACTCCGCGGCGCTGCGCATGACGCGCAACCCGGCGGACGCTGAGGACCTGGTTCAGGAGACCTTCGTGAAGGCGTTCGCGGCCTTCCACCAGTTCGAAGAGGGCACCAACCTCAAGGCCTGGCTCTACAGGATCCTCACGAACACGTTCAACAACATCTACCGCAAGAAGCAGCGTCAGCCGTTGCAGTCCCCGACCGACCAGATCGAAGACTGGCAGATCGCAGCCG
>JBKJVH010000233.1:0-13133 GCA_046590985.1 Mycobacteriales bacterium | reverse complement strand
TTGATGCCGACGACAGGGCAGCCAGTTTTAAGGGCGAGGTCCATGACCTTGACGATCTTCTCGCCGTAGACCTCGCCGAGCGCACCGCCGAACACCATGGCGTCCTGGCTGAAGATGCAGACCGGCCGGCCGTCGACGGTGCCGTAGCCGGTGATGACGCCGTCGCCGACGGGCCGGTTCTTCTCCAGGCCGAAGTCGCGCGCCCGGTGCCGCGCCAGGGCGTCGGTCTCGGTGAAGCTGCCCTCGTCGAGGAAGCTCTCGATGCGCTCGCGGGCGGTCTGCTGCCCCTTGGCGTGCCGCTTCTCGAGGGCCGCCTCCGTGCCGGGGTGGAGCGAGGCGTCGACGCGCCGGCGCAACACGGCCAGCTTCCCGGCGGTCGTGTGGAGGTCAGCAGCGGGGGTCACAGGCTCAGCAGTCACGCGGTGGAGCGTATCGGGGAGCCTGCAGGGGGTTGAATGCAGGCATGTACGGCGACCTCGACCGGCCCCCGCTCGCCACCGCTGCCTTGACGAGGGCGCTCGCCCCGGACGGCTACCGGCTCGAGGTGCTCGCCTCGGCAGCGTCCACGAACGCCGTGGTCGCCGAGCGAGCCCGCGGCGGGGAGGCGCACGGGCTCGTGGTGGTCGCCGAGGAGCAGACCGCCGGTCGGGGGCGGCTGGACCGCAGCTGGGTCTCGCCGCCTCGCGCCGGCCTCACGTTCAGCGTGCTGCTGCGGCCGGCCCTGCCCCCGGAGCAGCTCGGCTGGGTGCCGCTCTGGGCCGGCGTCGCGGTGGCGCAGGCGCTTCGCGACCAGGCGGAGGTGGACGCGGAGCTGAAGTGGCCGAACGACGTGCTGGTGGGAGGCAAGAAGGTCGCCGGCCTGCTGGCGGAGGCGGTCGGCGGCGCGGTGGTGGTCGGCATCGGCCTCAACGTCAGCACCCACGCCGACGAGCTGCCGCACGACCAGGCGACGTCGTTGCTGCTGGTCGGTGGCACCGCGGACCGGGACACCCTGCTCAAAGCCATCCTCCGCGGCCTCACCGGGGTGCTGGGGGACCGCGACAAGGCGGCGTACCGGGCGATGTGCGGGACGCTGGGGCGCGAGGTGCGCATCGACCTGCCGGGTCGGGACCCCGTGCAAGGCGTAGCGCAGGCGATCGATGACGACGGCCGGATCGTGATCGACGGCGTTGCGTACGCGGCTGGGGATGTCCTGCACCTGCGATAGTGCACCCGTGGCCTACCCCAAGAAGCTGCTGTCCGAGGACGAGACCGTCGTCGTGGAGACGCACCCGCACTGGAAGACGCTCGTCGTCCCGATCTTCGTGCTGCTCGTCGTCGCCGGCGTCGCGGGGTTCCTGATCGCGACCGTCGACAGCAACCTCGCCAAGGAGATCATCGGCGGGGTGGCGGCGGTGCTGGTGCTGGTGCTCACCCTGGTCCCCTTTCTGCGGTGGCGAACGACGCTGTTCGTCATCACCAGCAAGCGGGTCGTGGTGCGGACCGGCATCTTGTCCCGTACCGGGCGGGACATCCCGCTGAACCGGATCAACGACGTGACGTTCACACACAACCTGCTGGAGCGGCTGCTGGGCTGCGGCACGCTCATGGTGGAGTCGGCGGGTGAGCGCGGTCAGGTCGAGCTGCGGGAAGTGCCCAAGGTCGAGACGACGCAGCGCACCCTGTACGAGCTCGTGCAGCAGGCCGGTCACTCCTAGGGCGCGAGCTCACCCTCGATGTCGCGATTCTCGTCGAACGGCGGCCAGTCCCCCTGGGGAGCACGCACCGTGTCGTAGAGCGCCGCCTGAGCGACCGCCCCGGCGCGCTCGCCAGGGCCGGCGGCGTTGACGCCGATGCACGTGAGCAAGCCGCCCATCCCGGCGACCAGGCAGCCGATGACGGCCGGGGCGCCACGAGGGAGCACCGTGGCCGAGAGCAGGAAGATCCCGGCCGAGCTGCCGCGGAACGCGAAGTAGGCCTGCTGCCGTCGCGTCATGTGCTGGACGGTACGCCGACGGGAGGGCCACCGCATCTGGCACGCTTGCTCGTGTGGAGGACCTCGAGACGCTGCTGCTGGGTGAGCCGGTCGTGCTGACGCGCGAGGAAGTGGAGGGCGGCGCCGGCGTGCAGCCGGAGCAGTCCAGCGCCATCTGGGCGGCCATGGGCTTCGCCGAGATCCCGTACGGCCAGGTGGCCTTCACACACAGCGATCTGAACGCTCTCAAGACCGCCACCTCGCTGCTCGACCTCGGCGTGATCGACCCCGACACCCTGCTGGTGATGGCCCGGGCGATGGGTCAGGGGCTGTCCAAGCTGGCGGAGGCACAGCTCGACGTCTTCCGGTCGCTGTCGGGGGGGATGAGCGTCGAGGAGGCCATCACGACCGCCGCGTCAGCGGCTGACGACGTGCTGCCGAAGCTCGAGCAGCTCATGCTGTTCGTGTGGCGCCGGCAGTTCGCGGCCGCGGTGCAGCGCTCGATCGTGACGGTCACCGAGCACGGCATGCCGGTGCTGGCGATCGGCTTCGTGGACCTGGTGAACTTCACGCGTTCCAGCCGGACCTGGGACTCCGCGCAGCTCGAGCGGACCCTGGAGCGCTTCGAGCGGGACACCTCGCGCCGGGTCGCGGCCGTCGGCGGGCGGGTGGTGAAGACGCTCGGCGACGGAGTGCTCTTCACGACCGACCGGGTCGCTGACGCCGTGCAGGTTGCCCTCGACACCGTCGCTGCCCACGCAGTCGACGCGGACCTGCCCTCCGTGCGGGCGGGTATCGCACTCGGGCCGGTGCTGGTCCGGCTCGGGGACGTCTTCGGGGAGCCGGTGAACATCGCCAGTCGGCTCACGGACGAGGCCCGACCGGACACGCTGCTCCTTGACAAGCACGCCGCGGAGGCCCTTGTGGGCTTCGACGTGCGGCCCCTTTCCAAGCGGTCGGTGCGCGGCTACCGGTCGCTCACGCCCTACCTGGTCAGGCCGCTCGGCTAGACCGGGCAGGCGCCGCCGGCCGGTGCTGCGGGCCACGGGCCGGCGCTGTCGTCGACCGCCGTGAGGGTCCCGGCGACGGGGAGCAGCACGCCCTTGGCCAGGCACGCGGCCTCCACCGGCGCAGCGTGGGAGGTGCCCGGGACGCTGACCTGCAGGGTGACGCCCGTGCGGTCCACGGCGTCGAGCGTGTACACGAACGCGATGTTCAGTGAGAACGCGACGGTGTGGGCAGCGCCGCGGAGCGTGACGGCGTAGTGGACCGTGCCGGACCAGTTGATCCGCATCGCGGTCTCGCCGCCGAGGCTGGTGACGGCGTCGCCGGTGTAGACGCTGCGGACGATGGTCGGCTTCCCGACGGTGACGCCCCGGGCGAACAACGGCCTGTACAGCAGGCCCTTCGTCGTGGGGGTGCTGGCGAGGGCCCGGGCCGGTGCGGGGTCGCCGCTGGCGCCTTGCAACAGCTTTGCCAGGACGGCATCGCCGGACCCGGTCAGGGTGGTCGGCTCGAGCAGCTCCGCGGCCAAGTTGCCCTGCGTCGCGACGTACGCGCGGTTCGCGACGAGCCGGTCGAAGTCCCCGATCCCCGGAGAGTCCGGCGGGGCCAGGTCGGCGTACGGCTCGTGGCTGGAGGTGGCCGTGGAGGTGGGTGTCGGGGTCTTCGTCGCGGTCGGGGACGATCCGCTGCTGCAGCCGGCCGCGAGGGCCAGGGCCAGCAGGAGTGCGGGCACACGCATCAGACCAGCGCCGCCCGTTCGGCGTGGTCCCGGTCGTTGACGAACACCCAGCGCCGGTAGGCCCAGAAGCGGAAGACGGTCGCGATGGCCGTCCCGATGACGCCGCTCACCGTGAAGGCCACGGGGGAGGTCTCATCGAGCAGGTAGTGCGCGATGTCGACCGGGATCAGCGTGATGACCAGTCCGACGACGTTGATGACGGCGTAGACAGTGATGTCCTGGCCGTGCCCGCGGTCGTCGTCGACCCGGTGCGCGAACGACCACAGCCGGTTGCCGACGTAGGACACCGCGGTGGCGATGATGGTCGAGAGCGTCTTGGACGTGGTGGGCCCGAGGTGCACCGTGAAACGGAAGAGCAGTGACAGCGCGGTGTCGAGGACGAAGCAGAAACCGCCGACGACGACGAACTTCAGGAGCTCCGCTCCCACTGACCGCAGACGCTCGGTCAGGGTGCGGGGCATCCCGTGAGCCTACCCAAGCGTGACGTGCAAGAGTCTGATCGTGACCTGGATCGCCCTGGAAGGCGCTTGCAACGTCCGTGACGTCGGAGGACTCCCGACGATCGACGGGCATCGGACCCGCAGCGGGGTGCTGATCCGCGCGGACAACCTGCAGGACCTGACGCCGGCCGATGTCGCGGTCATTGAGGACCTGGGCGTGCGGACGGTGGTCGACCTGAGGACCGCCCCGGAGTTCGAGCTGACCGGCCCGGGGCCGCTCCGGGCGACCTCCATCACCCACCTGCACCTGGACCTCATCCCGCTCGGCTTCGACGGCCGGGCACTCGTCGACCGGACCATCCCCGACGAGACGGCCAGTGAGCACGCGATGGACCACTTCTACTTCGACTACGTGAGGGATGCCCCCGGCGAGGTGGCCACGGCGCTGCGCACGATCGCCGACCCCCGAAGTGGCGCCGTCATCGTGCACTGCGCCGCCGGCAAGGACCGCACCGGCGTGGTGGTGGCCCTGGCGCTGTCCCTCGTGGGGGTGCAGCGGAACGCGGTGGTGGCGGACTACGCCCGGACGGACGAGCGGGTTGCCGCGGTGCGGGACCGGCTGATCGCGACGCCCCTGTACAGCGAGAACGTGAAGGAACGGTCGCTGGAGGCGATGCGACCACACGCGGCCAACATGGAGCGCTTCCTGGACCGGATCGACGCGGAGTACGGCGGGGTGCACGCGTTGGCGATGGCCATCGGTGTCGACGAGGAGACAGTCGCGCGCCTGAGCCGGCGGCTAATCTCCTGACCGTGGCTGTCCTCGGCGCGATGGGACTGCCTGTCGTCGGCATGGTCGGCGGTGGGCAGCTGTCCCGCATGACCCACCAGGCGGCGATCTCCCTCGGGTTGTCGCTGAAGGTGCTGGCCGACGCGACCCACGACTCCGCGGCCCTGGTCGCCAACGGCGTGACGGTCGGCTCGCACACGTCCCTGGAGGACCTGCGGGCCTTCGCGAAGGGCTGCGAGGTTGTCACCTTCGACCATGAGCACGTGCCAGGGCACCTGATCGCCGCGCTCGAGGCCGAGGGGTTCACCGTGCTGCCCGGGTCGACGGCGCTGCTGAACGCGCAGGACAAGCAGGTGATGCGCGAGCGCCTGCAGGCCCTGGGCGCTCCCGTACCGCCCTTCGCGAGGGTGTCGTCGGCTGCCGAGCTCGAGGCGTTCGGCGCCGAGCACGGCTGGCCGGTGGTGCTGAAGGCGGCCACCGGCGGTTATGACGGCAGGGGCGTCTGGGTGGTGCCGTCCGTGGCGGCGGCCGCCGACGTGCTGGCCTCCGGTGTTCGGCTGCTCGCGGAGCAGCTGGTGCCCCTGCAGCGGGAGCTCGCGGCGGTGGTAGCGCGGTCACCCTACGGGCAGGCAGCGGCCTGGCCGGTGGTCGAGACGGTCCAGGCCGACGGCATCTGCGTGGAGGTCATCGCCCCGGCGCCGGGGTTGTCGGAGGAGCTGGCTCTGGAGGCGCAGGGGCTCGCCCTGCGGCTCGCCCACGAGCTCGGCGTCGTCGGGGTGCTCGCGGTCGAGCTGTTCCAGACCGCCGACGGGCTGCTCGTGAACGAGCTCGCGATGCGGCCGCACAACAGCGGCCACTGGACCATCGAGGGGGCGCGCACCTCGCAGTTCGAGCAGCACCTGCGGGCGGTCCTCGACTACCCGCTGGGCTCCCCGACGATGACCGCCCCGTGGGTCGTGATGGCCAACCTCCTCGGCGGCTCCGGCGAGCCCGACCTGGACCGACGACTGCACCTGCTGTTCGCCCGCGACCCCGCGCTGAAGGTTCACCTGTACGGCAAGGAGGTCCGGCCCGGCCGCAAGATCGGGCACGTCACGGCCCTCGGAGATGATCTTGACGACGTCACCGCCCGGGCCCGCGTCGGGGCCCACTACCTGAGGACAGGCTCATGGACCCCGTAGTCGGCATCATCATGGGCAGCGACTCCGACTGGCCCGTGATGGAGGCTGCCTCCGAGGCGTTGCAGGAGTTCGACATCCCGCACGAGATCCGGGTCGTGTCTGCCCACCGGACGCCGGTCGACATGCTCGACTACGCCTCCTCGGCCGCCGACCGCGGGCTCCGCGTCATCATCGCCGGCGCCGGCGGGGCCGCGCACCTTCCCGGCATGGTCGCCTCGATGAGCCCGCTGCCCGTCATCGGCGTGCCGGTGCCGCTGAAGTACCTCGACGGGATGGACTCCCTGCTGTCGATCGTGCAGATGCCCGCGGGCGTGCCGGTCGCGACCGTGTCGGTCGCGGGCGCCCGCAACGCGGGGCTGCTCGCCGTCCGGATCCTGGCGGCGTCCGACCATGACCTGCTCCAGCGGATGCGGGACTTCCAGCTCAGGCTCGGTGACCAGGCCCGGGCGAAGGACGCCGATCTGCAGGCTCGACTGACGTGACGTTTTCGAGTGTCCGGGTGCGGATGCTGCCGTGGCGGCCGCGCTGGCGGAGCAAGAAGGGAGAGCGCGACTTCGACCTCGACCTTCCCGACCTCGGTGACGACCCGGTGAGCCTGGTGATCTCGCTCGTGTTCTTGCTGATCGGCTTGCCGGTCCTGCTCTTCCTGGTGCTCGGACTGCTGGTGTTCTCCGCCGAGATCGCGATCCTGATGGCGCTGATCCCGTTGCTGATGCTCGGGCAGATCGTCGGGTTGCTGCCGTGGACGCTGGTGCTGCGGACCCCCGACGGTGAACGGTCCCAGCTCCAGGTGAAGGGGACGCGCTCCATGCTTGCTGCGCGGGCGTCCTACCGAGGCTGACCGTTTCGCCCCTGTTTACTATGTTCTCGGGCGTGACCTTTCGGTCGCTCCGGCGTTGAGTCACGCAAGATCCCCCTGTCTCGAGGTGCTGCGTGCCCGGCCCGACCCACCCGCTGCCTGTGACGCACGACCCGGTGCTGCACACCGTCCGTCGGCTGACGTTCGGGGCCACGCCCGCTCTGGTCGCGCACGTCCGCAAGGTCGGGGTCGCCGGCTGGATCGACCAGCAGCTCGGCAGGTCTGCGGACGTCAACGGAACGGTGCGCGGACTGGCGGTCGGGGCGCTCCCGCTGCCGATGGTCGTGGCCGATCAGGTCAACACCGCTGCGGGGCGGGGCGCCGTCCGGGACCTGCAGCTCGCGACGATCTCGCGCGCCCTCTACGGCGACAACCAGCTGTACGAGCTGATGGTGGAGTTCTGGAGCAACCACCTGTCCATCAACGCCTCCAGCGAGCACGTCGGCGCGTACAAGGTGGCGGATGACCGCGACGTGATCCGCACGCACGCACTCGGCAAGCTGACCGACCTCCTGGCCGCGAGTGCGCAGAGCCCGGCGATGCTCCGCTACCTCAACAACGACACCTCCGCCGGCCACAAGCCGAACGAGAACTACGCCCGCGAGCTCCTGGAGCTGCACACCGTCGGGGTGCACGCCGGCTACCGCGGGGCCGACGTCCGCAACGCGGCGCTCGTCCTGACGGGGCTGACCGTCGACCCGAGCACCGGTGCCTTCCACTACCAGCCGTCCTGGCATGCCACCGGCCCGGTGCGCGTGCTGGGGTGGCACAGCGCGAACGCCACCCAGTCCGGCGGGCTCGAGGTCGCGCTGTCGCTCGTGCACTACCTCGCCACCCACCCGGCGACCGCCAACCGGATCGCCACCAAGCTGGTACGCCGGCTTGTCAGCGACCATCCGCCGGCGCACCTGGTGGCCAGCAGCGCGAAGGTCTTCCTCGCGAACGGCACGGCCATCGTGCCGGTGCTGCGTCACATCCTCGGGTCGGCCGAGTTCGCCCGCAGTGCCGGGGCGAAGTCGCAGCGGCCGCTGGAGTGGTTCACCGCGTCGGTGCGGGCGTTGGGGCTGCAGCCTCAGCCGGACCTGGCCGTCAGTGGTGGTGCCGTCGTCGAGGTGACCCGGCAACTGGGCCAGGCGCCCTTCGAGTGGGTGACTCCCGACGGCTACCCGGACGTGACGTCGGCGTGGGCCTCCACGGCTTCGATGCTGACGCGCTGGAACCTCGCGCAGGCGCTCGTCCACGGCGGCGTCGGCGGCTTGCAGCCACCTTCAGCGGATGCCCTCATCGGCTCGCCCTACCCGACGACCGCCGGTGCCCTGGTGGATCGGCTGGCGCAGCGACTGCTCGGTGCCACGCCGCGCGCGGTCCTGAAGTCGGCGGTGCTGCACGGGGTCGTGCTGAAGGCGTCGTCGACCTTGTCCACGAGCGCGGCCCGATCCGCGGCGCTGCCGATGGCGGCGTTGCTCCTGTCGTCCCCGGAGGCCCAGGTCCGATGAGCTCGCCTTCCTGTCCTGAGCTGACCTGCTCCCGGCGTCAGGTGCTGGCCGGAGCCGGCGCGCTCGCCGCCCTCGGCCTGGCCGGCCCGCGGCTGGCGTTCGCTGCACCCTCGGCGTCGCGCAGCGACCTGCTCGTGGTGATCTCGTTGCGGGGCGGTGCGGACGGGTTGTCCCTGGTCCCGCCGCTCGCCGACCACGACTACCTCAAGGCCCGACCCGGGATCGGGGTGCGGCCTACGCAGGCGCTGCACCTGGACCGGACGTTCGGCCTGCATCCTGGTCTGAAGCCGCTGCTGCCGTACTGGACGGACAAGCGGCTCGCGATCGTGCACGCAGTGGGCGACTCCGACGGCACACGGTCGCACTTCGAGGCGACCGACAACATGGAGCGGGGCGTCAACCTCGGCACGACGGTCGGCACCGGCTGGGTGGATCGGCACCTGGTCGCTCGGGGCGCCGGGGGCTTCCCCGCCCTCGCGGTCGGCGGCCGGCTTCCCGGCTCGCTCGCGGGTCCGGCCCCTGCGCTGTCGATCAAGGACGTGAACGACCTTCGGGTCCGGGTCGGTGACAACCGCAGGCTGGCGACCGAGCAGGCCCTCGGCCAGATGTACCGCGGCGTTGCGGGCGGCCCGGCCCAGGCCGGTCGGGAGACCCTCGACGCACTGCGCCGGTTCGCGCCGTTCCGCGACAGGACCTACACGCCGCGGGCGGGTGCGGTCTATCCCAGCGACGGCCTCGGGTACAGCCTGAAGCAGGTCGCCGAGGTGGCCCGGGCGGGGGTCGGTCTGGAGGTCGCGACCGTCGACGCCGGTGGCTGGGACACCCACGAGGGCATGGGCAACCCGTCCTCGGGCTACATGGCCGACCTGGTGGGGCGGCTGGGCAAGGCCATCGGGGCGTTCGCCCGCGACCTCGGTCCGTTGCTGGCGACCACCACCATCGTCACCATGTCGGAGTTCGGCCGGCGGGTCGGGCAGAACGACAGCAGTGGCGTCGACCACGGCCACGGCTCAGCGATGCTGGTGCTCGGCGGCGGGATCCGCGGCGGTCGGGTGTACGGCCGCTGGCCCGGTCTCGCGCACTTGGACAACGGTGACCTGGCCGTGACGACCGACTACCGCGACGTGCTGGGCGAGCTGGTGCACCGACGCCTCGGCGGCCCAGCCGGGTCGTCGACGGTGTTCCCGGACCACCGGCCCCGCGAGCTCGGGCTGGCCCGCCGGCGCTGAGCTCAGAGGCGGACGTGCGCCAGCAGGGCGGCGACGCTGGCGAGGGCGGCCGGGTTGCTGGGGACGGCGATGTCGCTGGTGGGTGCGCGCAACTGGTCGAGGTGCTGCCGGTCGCACGGGACCTGGACCCCTGGGCTCTCCATGTCTGAGGTATCGGCGTGGTTCCCATGGACCTGAGTACGGCTGGGTCAGGTCCTGACTGCTGGGGACCGCTGTCCCCAGCCGGTGCGTGCGGGATCTGAGTGCGGGATCTGCGCGTGCGCCAAGACATGTGCCTCGGGTCCGGATGCCTGTCTTGGCGCAGGTGGGGTCGTCACCAGACCCAGGGACGCTGCCGAGCGTGCAGGTGCTCCCCTCCGGTGCTGGGCCGCGACGTACGCCAAGACAGGAGCGCCGACGGATCGTGCGTGTCTTGGCCCAGATCGCTCACCCGGCCTCGTGACCCTATGTATCACTCTTGTTGGCCGTACTCACGTAGACCTGAGTTCGGCAGCAAGGTGTGATCGTCTGCACAAATGCTGGCTTGTTCGTGGCGAACCGGGGCGGGCTGGCTGCTCCTCGCAAACGATCTCGGCTAACGGCACGTTCACACAGTCGATCACCGGCATAGCCGGGTCGTAGGGCCTGCCCGAAAGCAATACGGCCCGCGCCCTCGCGACGCCTCCGCCTGCCCGCGCCTATTGCTGGATTGGCAGCCGCCGCGCTCGGCGTTTCGCTGCACATCCAGCAGTCGCTGCCGAGCCCTGTGACCCAGTGCTGGCTGAGGAGGCGACTCGCCGGCGTGTCGGCTGTGCATCCAGCACCGGGCTGCCCAGCCCGTCAGGAACCGCGCAGAACGCCGCCCAGCTTCGCGAGGTACAGATGAGAACGTCGGCTCCCTGCATGCGGCTCCCGCAGGTCCAGACCACCGTGCCGAAGCCTCTCCATCCCCAGGCCCAACAGACCGTGATTCCGGCGCTTGCTCCTACGGCCGCGTCAGCAGCAGCACGGGGCGGCTCCTGCGGGAGCCATGGCCAACGGTAACGCCACCGACAGCCACAACGGTTGGACCCACCGCATCCCGCTTGTTAGCCGTACTCAGCCGAAGGTGGAGAGGGCGACGCTCACGAGCGCCCCCAGCCCGAGCAGCCGACGCCAGGGGTTCACGCCGCTCCACACCTCCAGCATCGCCCAGACGCCGAGGCCCAGGTCCCCGACGACCCCAATGACCGGACTGCTCACGAACCTTCCGAGGACGGTGGCGCCGACCCACACCCACAAGGGCAGGTTCGGCCACTGGGCGAACGTGAGCCGCCCGGTGCTCCGGTTCTCGAACATCCAGCGAAAGGGGCTCCGGGTCGTCTCGGTGGCAACCACCCCATGACCGTACGTCAGCCCAGCTAGCTTGGCCCGGTGAGAACTCCGAGGCTGATCGTGGTCAACGGGCCAGCGATCCCCTGACAGCTGGCCATATCCGATGGCGCCTGACCAACCAGAGATGCCAGGGTCACCGGCATGACGCTGCAGGTCCCGACCCTCCAAAGCTCCCTCGTACGCCTTGAACCGTGCCGGGCACCGCGGACGAGATGGCCGCGCACGTCGACTCCCTGCTGACTCAGGCCAGGAAGGGCGAGGTCGTTCCCTTCGCGCAGGTCGACCAGCGCAGCCGACATCCCGTCGGCATGACCCGGTACCTGACGATCCGGCCGCTCGCGGTGGAGATCGGCGGCACCTGGCTGGCCGGGAGCGCCCAGCGCACCGGACTGAACCGGGAGGCCAAGCTGTTGCTGCTCACGTACGCGTTCGAGGTCTGGGAGAGGGAGCGCGTCGACCTGAAGACGGACGCCCGCAACGCGCGTTCCCGGAACGCCATCATGGGCATCGGCGCGACGTTCGAGGGGGTCCTGCCAAGCTGGCAGCCCTCCCAGGTCGCCGATGAGGAGCAGCTGTTCCGGGACAGCGCGATGTTCTCCATCGTCAGCCGTGATTGGCCACTGCTCAAGAAGAAGCTTCAGGATGCCAGCGCGCGACCCACGAAGGCGAGCTGAGCGGGCGCTGCGTGTTGCCAGCAGGCGACGTCGTGGGCTCCCGGTGCCAGCTCGTGCCGGGCTGAGGGCGCGCGCGACAGGAACGCCCGCACTCCCGGAAGAAACGGGTCGGACGTGCCGCACGAGATCCGCCCCGGGAAGCCCCGAGCCGGGAGGCCAGGAGCAGCGCGCCGTCGCCGCCCATCGACCAGCCACCGAGCGCGACCCGGTGGGTTCTCAGCCCGCGAGCAGCCAGCAGGGGCAGCAGCTCCTCGACGATCATTGCCTGCGGGTCCTCCCCCGAGGTGCGCTTGTGCCAGTAGCTGTGGTGGCCCCCATCGACGGAAGCGATCGCGAACGCGGGAACCCCCGACCGGACGGCAGCGGACAGGTAGCGGTCGAGGTAATGACTCCCGAACGCATCGCGGTAGTCGTTGCTGCGCCCGTGCAGCACCACCAAGACCGGCAGCCCGTCCATGACCGCCGCCGGGTACGCGACAGACCAGCCTGTGACGGCCCGCCGCGCAGCGGACCGGAAGGTGCCCGACACGACCTGGCCGGCTGGCCCGGACGGCACGGGGTGGGACGAGGTGGGACTCCCCCGCAGCAGCCGACCGACGACCCCGCGAGGCCGAGCCCACCCGTACCCAGCAGGAACTGCCGGCGGGACGGCATCAGCCGAAGAACACCTGCGCCTCCTCATACCGCTCCAACGGCACGGTCTTGAGCTCCCGGGTCGCCTCCTCCAGCGGCACCCGCACGATGTCGGTGCCGCGCAGCGCCACCATCACCCCGCTGTCGCCCTCGTGGACGGCGTCGATCGCGTGCAGCCCGAACCGGGTCGCCAGGATCCGGTCGTACGCGGTGGGGGTGCCACCGCGCTGCACGTGCCCGAGAACGGTCTGCCGGGACTCGAAACCGGTACGCGCCTGGATCTCGCGCTCCAGCACCTGCCCGATGCCGCCGAGCCGGACGTGCCCGAACGCATCGAGCTCGCCGGCCTGGAGCGCGAGCGTGCCCTCCGCCGGCTGGGCGCCCTCGGCGACGACGATGATCGGGGCGTAGTGCCGCTCGAAGCGCGCCTTGACGTACTCGCAGACCTTGTCGATGTCGAACGGCCGCTCGGGGATCAGGATGACGTTGGCACCGCCGGCGAGGCCGGAGTGCAGGGCGATCCAACCGGCGTGCCGGCCCATCACCTCCACGATCAGGGCCCGGTGGTGGGACTCGGCGGTGGTGTGGAGCCGGTCGATGGCGTCCACCGCGATCTGCACGGCGGTGTCGAAGCCGAAGGTGTAGTCGGTCGCCCCGAGGTCGTTGTCGATCGTCTTCGGCACGCCGACGACCTTGAGCCCCGCCGCGGCGAGCTGGGTCGCGACGCCGAGGGTGTCCTCGCCGCCGATCGCCACCAGAGCGTCGACCCCGAGGGCGGCC
>JBKJVH010000073.1:0-2325 GCA_046590985.1 Mycobacteriales bacterium | reverse complement strand
GTCAGGCCGGCGACACCAGACCCGACGACCACCACATCGGCGGAAACCGTCCAGCCAGGTTCGGGGGCGAGCAGCCGGGTGGCTGCTGTCACCGAGAAGTCACCAGACCAAGGTCGGGTCGTCGTCGTAGGAGCCGACGTGCGGCTGGTCACCGCGCAGCAGTCCGCTCTGCGGGAGCGCCTCTGCTGGGTCGGTGCCCGTCCCGATGACCTTGTTGTCGGCGTCGACGAAGACCACGCGCGGCTGACGGGTGCGGGCCTCCTCGTCCTCCATCTGCCCGTAGGCGATGAGGATGACGAGGTCTCCTGGGTGGACCAACCTGGCCGCGGCCCCGTTGATGCCGATGATGCCCGAACCGCGAGGTCCGCTGATGACGTAGGTCTCCAGCCGCGCGCCGTTGGTGACGTCGACAATCGCCACCTTCTCGCCGGGGTAGAGGTCGGCGGCGTCGAGCAGGTCCTGGTCGACGGTCACCGAGCCGACGTAGTGCAGGTCGGCCTGGGTCACTGTTGCCCGGTGAATCTTGCTGGTGAGCATGGTGCGCAGCATCAGGTTTCCTTCAACGGGAGGTTATCGATCAGCCGGGTCGTCCCCACCGTGGCGGCGACGATCATCAACTCGCCGTCAGGGGCTGCCTCGAAGGTGGTCGGATCGACCCGCTCGAGGTAGTCGAGGTCGACGCCATCCGCGGCGTCGAGCAGGGCACGGCCGGCAGCGAGGTCGCCGGTTTGCAGTGCCCGGAACAGAGACAGCGCGGCCGTGCGCTGCTCGTCAGTCAGATAGCGGTTGCGACTCGACAGGGCGAGCCCATCGCTCTCGCGGACGGTCGGCACCGCGACCAGGCTCACCGGCACGTCGAGGTCGGCGACCATGCGCCGGATGGCGGCCAACTGCTGGGCGTCCTTCTGCCCGAACAGCGCGACGTCTGGCTGGGTCAGGTGCAGCAGCTTGAGGACGACGGTCAGCACGCCGTCGAAGTGACCAGGACGGGCTGCACCCTCGAACGTGGAGCCCATGTTGCCGGCGCTGACCCGCACGATCGGGTCATGGGGGTAGACCACGTCGGGCGTGGGCGTGAAGACGACGTCGGCCAGGCCGTCGAGCAGCGCCAGGTCGTCCGCAAGCGTGCGCGGGTAGCGATCGAGGTCTTCGCCGGCCGCGAACTGCAGCGGGTTGACGAAGATCGTGACGACCACGCTGTCAGCCAGAGCGCGGGCTTGCCGGACCAGCTCGGTGTGCCCGTCATGCAGCGCGCCCATCGTCATCACGACAGCGACGCGGCCAGCCAGCTCCTTGCGGGCTGCTGCAAGCTCATCGCGAGTGCCGGAGATGCTCATGGGAGCAGGACTCACGACAGCACCCCCAGCAGTGGCTCAGCCTGCTGGGCACCAAGCCGGCCCGAGGCAAGCGCGCGATCCGCGGTCAGCCGGGCGAGAGCGAGATAGGCAGGCCGGATCTGCTCAGGGAGGGCCGCAAGGTGGGCCGCCACGGTGCCGGCGTCTCCCCGGCTGACCGGCCCGGTGAGAGCGGCATCTCCGCTGCGCAGCGCGCCGTCCAAGGCAGCGCCGAGCAGCGGGGCGGGCGCCGAGGACCCGTCGGCCGTGCTCGCCTCACGCAGCAGGTCGGCAGCGGAAGCCACCAGGGTCACCAGGTGGTTGGCGCCGTGGGCCAGGGCGGCGTGCCACAGGGGCCGCAGCTCGTCCAGGATCCAGACCGGCTCGCTGCCCATCTCGACGACGAGGGCCTCGGCGATCGGCCGCAGCACTTCGGGGCTGGTGACGCCGAAGCTGGCGCCCTGCAGCCGCTCGAGGTCAACCTCGGTGCCGGTGAAGGGCAGCGCCGGGTGCAGCGCCATCGGCAGGACGCCCTCGGCCGGCGTCAGCACGGCCAGCCCATGTCGGCCGCTGGTGTGCGCGACGATCTGCCCGGCGCGGAAGGCTCCGACCTCGGCCAGGCCCTGCACGAGAGGCCCCAGGGCATCGTCAGGGACGGCGAGCAGCACCATGGTCGCGGCGGCCACGACCTCGTCCGGGGGCAGCAGCGGCACCCCTGGCAGCAGGGCTGCAGCACGGGCCCGGGAGGCTTCGCTGACGGCGCTGGTCGCGACCACCTCGTGGCCCGAGCGGCGCAGGGCCGCACCGAGCACAGCGCCGACCCGTCCAGCACCGATGACACCCACGCGAAGGCGTGCGTCATCGGGACGGGGAGGTGCGTTCATCAGTGGCCGTTCCAGTCCTGAGAGGGGTACCGGACGTGTGTGCGGAAAGGGTATCCCCGCTGTCACGCAGCGCAATCAGTTGTGTTGCACGTCACCGCCGGCCCAGC
>JBKJVH010000234.1:0-17942 GCA_046590985.1 Mycobacteriales bacterium | reverse complement strand
CCGCCGTGCGCGTGCGTTCCCTTCTGTCCCAGGGGATCTCGCACCCACTGGGGTCGCTGCGGGAGCTCGGCAACGGCTACTTCGTCCCGCCTGTCCTCGTCACGGGGCTCGCGGACGACGCGCCGCTGGTGGCCACCGAGCAGTTCGGTCCTGCCGTACCGCTGCTGGTGTTCGACGACGAGGACGAGGTGGTCGACCGAGCCAATGCGGGGGAGCTCGGCCTCGGGGCCTCGGTCTGGTCCGCTGACGAGGAGCACGCCTTTGCGGTTGCCCGCCGGCTCGAGGCAGGGTTCGTGTTCGTCAACACCCACAACCGCACCGGCATGTCCCTGCGCGCTCCGTTCGGTGGCGTGAAGGCCAGCGGGTACGGGCGCGAGTACGGCGACGAGGGGCTGTTGGCGTACAGCCAGACCTGCGTCACGCACGCGCCTGCGGCGTTCCGGGCGGGCGGCAGCGGCAGCGGTGCCGCCGCCTACCCCTCGGCCCTGTGAGCACTACGTCCTCAGGACCGGCCCTTCGATGGGCCTTGGTGTTGAGGACGCAGGGAGCTACTGGTGAGTGGGGTCCGTCCACGGGCCGATGGACCGGGAGCGGACCGGTTCGATGAAGCGCGGGGCGGCGCTGTGCGGGTACCCGTCACCCCAGTTCTGCGGGGTCCCGCTCATGGAAGCGCTGGCGTCGTCGGTGTACCAGTCGACGAGGTCGCTGTCCGAGCGGACGATCCAGGTGCAGCCGAGCTCGGCGTCCGCCGTGAAGTCGCCGTGTCGGATCAGGGCGGGCCGCCAGAAGTACGTTCCGGGCCACATCTTTCCGTAGTTGTAGTCGAAACCGCCGGCGAGGCAGTACGCCTCTTCGCTGCAGGGGTGGTGGGCGAGCGGCTTCTCGACCCAGCCGGGCTTGGCCTTGATGAGGCGGCTGTAGAAGCCCGTCTTCGCATCGCGGTGCAGCATCTTGATGTAGAGCCCCGGCACGGGCGTGCCGCCGAGGTCGAACCGCATCGGGCTGCCGTCCTTGACGTCGATCCACGGCATCTCGGCCGTGTGCAGGACGACCAGCTCCTGGTCCTCACGCACGCTCTCGTGGGAGGCCTCGCGCGGCTCGAAGCCCCAGTCGCCGAACTCGCGGAACAACAGCACCTCGGTGCCGGCGGTGACCGTGATGGCAGGGGTCCAGACGCCGATGGGTGCGTGCCAGTAGCCCTCCGGGCCGAGCACGGTCTCGCCGATCGTGACGGAGCCAGACAGCACGAGCCACTCGGTCTCCGCGACGTGGACGCCGGCCGGGCGCGACCACTCGGTCGTGAAGCGCACCTTGACCGAGGCCGAGCCGTCCTCCTCGTCGTAGGACAGGTTTCGCTGCTCGGCGCTCCCGGTGGCCTGCGCGAACTCCGCGATGTGCCAGATCAGGTCGCGCTCATCGACGAGCTCAACATGCGGTCGCATTGGTGCCTCCCCAGGTTATCCGATGCAAATCGTATCGGTTACAAGATTCCGACACAAGATGTACCGTGAGCAAGGTGACGCGACCTGGACGGCCCGCTGGCCCTACCTCGGAGACCGAGCGGGTAGTGCTCACGGCGGCCCTCGACCTCCTCCTGCAGGAGGGCGCCGGCGCGCTGACGCCGCAGCGGCTCCATCTGGCTACGGGTGTCTCCCGCTCCACGGTCTATCGCCACTGGCCCACCGCTCACGTCGTCCTCGAGGCGTTGATCGACGTGGCGCCCCCGGGACCACACCCGATGAGCGGCAACCTGTCCGAGGATCTGCGTGCTGAGGTCGATGCCTTGTGCAACCGGCTACGGGACAAGCCTGTCGGCGCCTTCCTGCAGGCCCTCGTGGCGGCATCGTCCAGCGACCCGGGGGCCGGTGAACTGCGGCACAGGTACGTCGAGGACCTGCGGGCTCCTTTCCATGCCGCCCTGCGAGCCGCTGGGGTCACCCGGGCCACTGACCGCGACGACGCTGTCAGTGCCATCGTCTCCCCGCTGCTTCTGGATGCGCTGCTGCTGGACAAGCCGACGGCTCGCACCCGGGCGCACCGGACCGTCGACGACGTCGTCGCGCGGCTGGTGCAGGCATGACGAACGCGGTCGGACCTCGCGCGGTGTTCGGCGTCATCGTCCCCAGCACGAACACCGTGGTCGAGCACGACTACTGGTCGGCGCGGGTGCCGGGGGTCGCCTACCGAGCAGGTTCGATGTACATCCCGAAGCCGGTGATGACGAACGACAAGGACTTCGAAGCGCTGCTGGTCCAGATCCGGGCGGGCATCGACACCGCGGTTCGGGACGTCCTCACCGCCGAGCCCGACCGGATGGTCATGGGCATGTCGGCAGAGACCTTCTGGGGCGGCGTCGCGGGCAACGCCGCGTTCGAGCAGCGGCTGCGTGACCAGACCGGGCTGCCGGTGACCACCGGAGCGAGCGCGTGCCGAGCGGCCCTGCGGGAGCTGGGATGTCGACGGATCGCGGTGTTCTCCCCCTACCAGCCGATCGCCGACCGAGAGGTGGGCACGTTCTTCCGGGAGGCGGGCTTCGACGTCGCCGCCATCACCGGGCTCCGCTGTCCCACGGCGATGGACATCGCGCGGGTGCCCGACGCCCGGTTGCGCGAGGTCGTTGCTGAGCTGGACGGCCCCGACGTGGACGCCATCGTCCAGGTCGGCACCAACCTGTCCTTCGTAGCGCTGGCAGACCAGCTCGAGCAGGAGCTCGACAAGCCGGTGCTCGCGATCAACAGCGCGACCCTGTGGAGCGCGCTGCGCGACCACGGTTTGAGCGATCAGGCTCCCGGAGCGGGCCGGCTGCTCCGGGAGCACTGACCTCGGTTCAACTGCCGATCTTGTAGACGGCCGGGGAGATGGCGGTCTCGTCGATGGTCGGTACGGTCGGGCTGGTCGCCGGGGTTGCCGCATGGCCCTTGGTCTCGCCGAAGACGTCGCTCAGGGTGGTGCCGGCCTTGACCGACTTGGGCATCAGGGCGAACGGCACGGTGACGGTGATGGTTGAGCCCTTCACGGTCGCGCTGACCGGCGTGGAGACCGCGGTGCCCGAGCAGTTCTCGCGGAGCGACGCGTTCGCCGTACCACCGATCGGCACCGCGTAGGCGATCCAGAACGTCGAGCAGTCAGGGGTGGCGGCCTGCAGGCGGTAGATCGTGCCCTGATCGGGTGCGGCGGCGAGGGTGAACGTGACCTTCAGGCCTGTGACGGCCTTGCCGTTGTCCAGGCGCCCCAGGGAGACCGACAGCAGGTCGGCTGCGGAGCGCTCTCCGCCGCCGGACTGGCTCGGGTCAGCGGGCGCGAGGTGGCTCTGGCTGTTGAGGCCGTTGGCATCGCCGGCCTTGTCGGTGATGACGAGCGGCTTGGCGGCGGGCAGCCCCTTCTTGGGAGCGGCCAGCGCGGGGCTGGCGGCGGCCGCTGCGAGCACGAGGGCGCAGGCGAGGGTCTTGTGGAAGCTGGTCATGGACATACCTCTCAGGTCTGGGTGAGGAGGTGTTCGCGATGGCGACGCGTTCTCTTGCTTAGGGTTGACCGCACCACATGTTCCGCCTAGCGTGACGGCGTTCCGATCTCAGAGGAGTGCACGTGCCGGTCAGCCAGCAGGTCAAGACGATCACCCAGATGCTCGAGGAAGCTCCGGATGTCGACGTCCGCGCCAGCTGGGAGTCCCTCTGGGGGATCCTCAGCGAGATCAAGGAACGCCTGCTCGAGGAGTTCCCGGTCGAGCGGCACCCGTCGTGCGAGGGCTTTGAGTACTACGAGGCCGGCGGCTTCGAGGGGTCGCTCAACACCTACACGGGGCCGACCGCTGAGTGGCTGGTGCACTCGTGGATCGGCAACCGCAGCGCTTCGATCCTGGACATGAACATCACGGTCTGGCTCGGCCCGCACATCGACGCCCCGCACCTGTGCCTGGTGTTCGGCACGGTGCCCCACCTGTTCCACTACAGCGACTTCATCGCGCGCCGGGACATCGGTATCGACAACGACTACGTCCAGCGCTACTACGAACCGGAGAACGAGGACTACCTCGCCTTCCGGGGCGACGAGCGCTTCACCTGGAACGTCAGCCACGGCACCTACATGCGGGCGATCATCTCGCCGGTCGCGCACTCCTACATGGCCGAGCGGAACCCCGAGAACATCGAGGCTCTCAAGGGCTACGTCATGAAGCGCTTCGAGCGCTGGCTCGAGCTGGTGCGTGCCGCGCCCGAGGTCCCGGCGGAGGAGCGCGCTGCGCTCCAGGAGCGGGACCATCGGCTCCGCACCCAGTGCTACACCTTGGACCCGATGAACGCCCTCGCAGTCCGGGCGATGGGCCAGGAGACCGCCGATACGATGGTGTCGCTCCGGTACGGCGCACAGCAGCTGGCCGGTGGCTGATGCGGGTCCTGGTGATCGGAGCAGGGCTGGTCGGTCGGGAGCTCGCACAGCGCCTCACGGACCAGGGCGACGAGGTCGTCACGACGACCACGACGCCCGAGAAGGTGGCGGCGCTCAAGGACATCTCCGCCGAGGTGCACGTCCTCAAGGGCAGCGACCGCGAGGCCGTGGCGAAGGCTGCCGCCGGTGTCGACGCGGTCGTGGTCTGCGCCGGCCCGGACGCTCGGCGGGCGATGAGCGCCGAGGAGCGGGCGGCCACCTACGACGAGGTGCTGGTGCAGACCGCGCTCAGCGTCGTCGAGGCCGCACCGGAGACGGCCAAGGTCATCGCGCTGTCGAGCCTCAGTGTCTATGGCGACGCGGCGGACGACCTCGAGGAGGTGACCGAGGAGTCTCCGCTGACCAGCGCGGACGATGCCAGTCCCCAGAAGTTCCAGGAGATGGAGCGCATCTACCTCGGCCGCGGCGGGTCGACGGTGTTCCGGTGCGCCGACATCTTCGGCGGGCAGGACCTGCCCATCGCCGACAAGGTCCGGTTCGCCCACACGGTCCTGAACGGAAGCGTGCCCTTCACCGGAGACGCCCTCTTCTACCGGGTCAGCGTCGACGACGTGCTGGCGGCGGTCGAGCACGCCCTGCGTACCGATGTGCCGGGGGTCTTCAACCTGACCCATGCGGGAGTCCCCGTGACCAACCGGGAGCGGTTCGACGCCATTGGCGCCGAGCTCGGCTTCGGTCCGTTGGTGTTCCGTGACGAGCTCAAGAGCCCGGCTGTGCCGATCAGTGTCGACCGGCTCGCGGACGCGGGCTTCGTCACCCGGCACACGCCGGTGGAGGGCCGCTCGTGAAGACGGCCGTCATCACCGGCAGCAGCCGGGGGATCGGCTTCGGGCTTGCCCGGGAGCTGCTGAAGCTCGGCACGAACGTCGTCGTGACCGGCCGCTCCGCTGAGGCCGTGGACGCGGCCGTGGCCCAGCTCGGGGCGCCGGACAAGGTGCTCGGGGTGGCTGCGGACGTGACGGACCCCCAGCAGGTGCAGGCGCTCTGGGATGCCGCTGCCACCCGCTTCGGTCGGGTGGACATCTGGATCAACAACGCGGGAACGACGACGAACCCCGTACCGCTGTGGGAGGTGGGCAGCGAGGAGATCCGGCAGACCGTCGAGACCAACCTGATCGGGACCCTGTTCGGGATGCAGGTCGCGACGCGGGGCATGCGCGCACAGGGCGGCGGGCAGATCTTCAACGTCGAGGGGCTCGGGAGCAAGGGGGAGGTGCAGGTGGGGCTGCTGCCGTACGCCTGCACGAAGGCTGCGGTGGGGTACCTGGACAAGGCGTTCCTGAAGGAGCTCAAGGGCTCGGCCGTCCAGGTCTGCAGCATTCGGCCGGGTATCAACGTCACGGAGCACCTGCTGCACGGCAGTGAGCACCTGGAGCCGGCACGCTGGGAGAAGACGAAGAAGGTCTTCAACATCCTCGGCGACACCCCCGAGACGACCACGCCCTACCTCGCGGCGAAGATCCTCGCGACGACCAAGACGGGGACGAAGATCGCCTGGCTCACCACGCCGAAGATCGCCTGGCGCTTCACAGTGGCACCGTTCCGCAAGCGCGACCTGTTCGCCGAGCTGTGATCCGCTGGGTCCGCGCAGGTGCCTACTTCGCAGCCTGCCTGGTCCTGAGCGCACTGGCCGGGGTGCTCGGTGACGTCGTGCGCGGCGTCGGGGACCCGGCGCCGCTTGCGGTCGTCGGGTGCCTGCTGCTCGAGGTGGTCGCCTACGGGGTGATCTGGCCGATCGGCACCTACACCCTGGACCGCCCGCGTGACTGGGTCTCGCCGGCCTTCGGGCTGGTCTGGGGTGTGTCCGAGGCGCAGCTGCTGCTGTCGGGATACGTGCTGGTCGAGCAGCTCGAGCTCGGGCAGGTCGCGACGGTCGGGTTGGCCTTCCTTGTGCTGTCAGGGTTTCAGGGCGCCTGGCACGCGCTCTACTGGGATGTGAAGGTCGCGCCCGAGCACAACCTGCCGGAGTGGAACCTGCGCAAGGTGCTGCTGTGCCACGTCCCCAACCTGCTGGCGACCCTGACCTTCTACGCGGTCTCCGGGTCGGCGCTGTGGTTCGTGGTCTTCCAGACGGTCAGTCTCGTGCTGTCGTCGACGGCGATGCGCTTCCCGAGGCCGTCACAGGCCCAGCCGGTCGGCCGTCTGAACCAGCCGACGGGCTAGCCGCACGACGGCCTCGTCGACCATGCGGCCGCGGTCGTCGAGGACGACCCCTGCCTCGGCGGCGTCCCAGGCCGCGACCGTGGCGCGTGCCCCCGCCACCTCTTCGGGGGTCGGTGTGAAGACGTCCTCGATCACGGCCACCTGGTCGGGGTGGATGGCCGAGCGGGCACCGAAGCCGGCACGCTTCAGGGCCAGGGTCGAGGTGCGCAGCCCGTCCAGGTCGCGCACGTCCAGGTGGACAGGTCCCGTGGGTGCCGTGAGGCCCGCGGCGACGGAGGTGATGACGACCTGCGCGCGCACGGGGCCCAGGACCGACAGCTCGCCCGGGGCGATGCCGAGCTCGGCGGCAAGGTCGGCCTCACCCAGGCCGAGCTGCTGGACGCGGGGGTGCCGAGCCAGCGCCGGCAGGTCGAGCAGGGCGCCGGCGGTCTCGATGAGCCCGCCGACCGCGACGCGCTCCGGCAGCAGGCGAGCGGCCTGCTCGACGGCGGCCAGGTCGACCTTGGCCAGCAGCACCCCCGTCAGCCGTGGTGACTGCGCAACCGCCGCGAGTTCCTCGGCTGCCCGCGGTCCGGCTCCGATGCGCACCCAGATCTCCGGGCCGCCCGCGTCCAAGGCGTCAAGCCAGCTCAGGACGCAGGACATCGCGAGCTCCTTGCGGGCGGCAGCGACGGCGTCCTCGAGGTCGGCGATGATCGCGTCCCCGGCCTTCGTGACGGCCTTCTCGAGCCGTTCCGGGCGGTCGCCCGGCACGTAGAGGTAGGAACGAGGACTCATCTGACACGTGCCCTTCACGGAAGCGAAACGCTGTTCCGCTCATTGAACCAAAGCGGTGTGAGGAGCGTTGACACTACGGTGCCACGGACCTACCTTTCGCTGTAAGGAACAGTGTTCCGTCCAGCGGCACAGCGCTCACCCAGCGCCGGCAGGAAGAAGCCCTCATGCGTCGACCGACCTCCGTCACGGGTGCCGCGCGCCGGTTTCGCTCGGCGACCGGCCTCACCCTGCTCGCGGTCGCGCTCAGCGCCTGCGGGCTGCAGCAGACCGGCCTCGACGGCTCGGTGTCGGCCAGCTCGGACCGGGTGAGCTCGACGACCGGGGGCGACGTCCCGGGGACGACCGGCAGCACGGGCACGTCCACCCCGGGCGGCACCGGCGGCGCGGGGGGCTCCTCCGGTGCGGGGCCGACCGGAGCCGGGACCTCCGGCGGACCGGGGACCACCTCCACAAGCGGTACCACCGGCAACGTCATCAGCGGCGGCACCAGCGGCGCATCCGGCACCACCGGCAGCCCGACCACCACCACCAGCGGCGGTAGGGCCACGGGCGCGACGCTGTCGCCCGGGCTCAAGGGCGACCTCACGGTGTCCTACGTCAACGTCACCGGGTTCGACCAGCTCGGGCAGGTTGTCGTCGTCAAGACTGCAAGCACCGGCAACGCGGTGGCCCAGACCAACGCCCTCGCCAGCTACGTCAACTCTCACGGGGGTATCGCCGGGCGCAAGCTGCTGACCAAGGTGCACGACTACAACGCGATGCAGGCCAGTGAGGTCAACGACAACAACCTCTGCCAGACCATCACGGGCACCGATCACGCCTTCCTCGCGGTGCTGCACGGGCAGATCCACTACAGCGCGCGGGACTGCTACTCCGCCAAGAAGGTGCTGGCCTTCGAGGGCGCGGCCTACGGGTTCGGCAGCTCGTTCTACGCCGCCCACTCGCCCTCGCTGTGGTCGCCGAGCTACGCCGACTACGACCAGACCGAGCGGGCCCTGGTCGCCACCATCAAGGCCAAGAAGTGGCTCGCCGGGGAGACCAAGGTGGGCGTCGTCCTCTGGGACGACAAGCCCTACCACGACGTTGCCGACAAGACCCTGGTCCCGCTGCTGAAGTCGCTGGGCGTCACCGTGGTGCAGACGACCATCTCGAACTCCGACATCGGCGCCATCGAGAACGGCATTCACGCCTCGGCACAGACCATGATCGCCAACCAGGTCGATCACCTGTTGTTCCTCGGCTCTGCTCCGTTGCAGCCGTTCTTCGTGCAGCAGAACCAGCAGTACAACCAGTTCGTGTATGGGCTGACGAGCTTCGACGTGCCGCGCTACATGGCCACCAACTTCCCCAAGAACATGGCCGGCGCTATCGGGGTCGGCTTCTCCGCCGTCGACGACGTCCTGGACGCGCAGCACCCGTTCCCCCAGCCCGGTCTGGAGACGACGTGCAAGGGCATCTACCAGGCGGCCGGCATCTCGATCCCGGGGCGCTACGTCGACGGCACGTTCAACTCCAAGCAGGCGATGTCCTACTGCGAGAGCACCCTGCTTCTCAAGAAGGCCGCGGACGCGGTCTCGGGGACTCTCACCGCCGCCAGCTGGACGGCCGTCGCGCAGGGCCTCGGGAGCAGCTTCCAGGCAGCCCAGACCTTCGGGACGTCCTACAGCAGCAGCAAGCACACGGGAGCCGCGGCCTACCGCGAGATCGCCTACTCCGCGGGGTGCAGCTGCATGACCTACACGACGGGCAACCGGGCGTTCTCGTGAGCTCCCCCGCCAACCAGGCCAGGGTGCCGCTGACGCTGGCCGTGCTGCTGGTCCTCGGTGCCGGCCTCGCTGCGGCCGCTTCCGGTGACCGCGCGCTGGTGCGGGACCGGGGCTTCGCCGTGCAGGAGCCGGTGGACGGCGCCGAGGTGGGAGGTCAGTTCCGGTTGCGGTGGGCGCGCACCGACCACGCGGCCGGCTATGCCGTTGTCGTCGACGCCGTCGTCCCCAAGGCCGGGGCGAAGGTCGCGGCGGCGGCGCACGTCCTGATCCTCACCGACACCTCGCTCCGGCTGGCAGTCGGGCGGACCCGTAGCGGCTCACCGAGCGCTCGGGGGTTCCACACGGTGTCCGTCGTGCCGCTGGATGGCAGCGGTCGCCGCCTCGGCGAGGACGTCGCGGTGGTGCACGTGCGGAATCGCTCATGACCGTCGGGGCGCAGCGCTCGCTCGGCGTCACCGGAGAGCACGCCGAGGGCAGCTTGGCAGAGGCCGTCGCGGCCGGGGCCGGCTGGCGACCGCTGCTGCTGCTCGGTGCCTTGAGCGGAGGCGTACTGGCGGAGGGAGCCGTGCTGCTGCTGGCGCCCTCGATGGCGCCAGCCCTCGGTCGCTCGGTCGGGTCGGTCGGGCACCTGCTGGGGCTCTGGAGCCTTGGGCTCGTGCTCGGCTTCCCGTTCGCGCTGCGGGCAGCGCTCGGTCGGCACCGGATCCTCGCAGCGGGCTTGGGCGGGTGCCTGATGGCCGCTGCGATGGCCGCGATCGCCGTTGCGGGGAACGGACTCACGGTGGCGCTGGGCGCCTTGGTCGCCGGTGTCGGCGCGGTCGTCTCCGCCGGCACCCACCGCAGCCTGTTGTCTGACCTCTACCCACCCTTGGCGCTGTCCCACGTGCTCTCCGCCGCGCGGGCCACCGGGCTCGTGGCCGGCTCCGTCGCGCTGGCGGTCGCCTTCCCGTTGGTGGCTGCCTCCGACCTGTCGTGGCGTGGTGCCCTGCTGATCATCGCGGCCGGCGTGGCGGTGCCGGCGGTCGCGATCACGATCCAGGCCGAGCCCACGCGCGGTCATCACGAGACCTCCCACGTCCAGCGGCTCGTCGGTGGGGTGGCGGCCGAGGCGGTGTCCCGCCGCCTCGGCTTCGGAGAGTCGTTGCGCCGGCTGGTCACCATCCCGACGGTTCGGCCGACCCTGGCGGTTATCGGGGTCGTCGGGGCCGTGGGTTACGGAGACGTGGTGTTCGGGGGCTACGCGCTGGCCGAGCGCGGCGGTCTCAGCGTGCAGGCCGTCGCGGGGGTCGTTCTGGTTGCGGCCGCGGCCGCAGCGGTCGCCCTGCTCGCCGTGGCCGATCGGGCGGCCTCGGACCTGCGTCGGGACCCCGCTCAGCTGACCCGACAGGGCGCGTGGTCCCTCGCACTGGCCGGCGGTGCGACGGCGGTGCTGGGCACCTCGCCGTGGGCCCCGGTCGCGGCCGGCGCCCTGCTGGTGGCCACCGCAGCCCTGGCCTGCTGCCTCACCTCCACCGACCGACTGCTGCTGCTCGTCGTCCCAGCCGAGCTCCGCGGCGTCGTGGGAGCGGTTGCCGCGATCTACGCCGGCGGGCTCGGCGTCGGTGTGGGAGGCGCCCTGCTGGCGTCGGTCGAGGGTTCCGGCGGGCTGACGGTGGCCCTCCCCGTCCTCGGCCTGGTCGGGGTGGTCGGCGGCGTCGCCTTGCGGTCGGTGGCGAAAGGCGTTGCCGCCGATGTCGCCGGCGCCGCGGGCGGGCTGGTCGAGGCGGCCGAGAGCGCTACGGCGCTGGCGAGTGGCGCCCGCCCACCGCTGCTGACCTGTCGCGGCATCAACTTCTCCTACGGCCCGCTGCAGATCCTGTTCGACGTCGACTTCACGGTCGACGACGGGGAGATGGTGGCGCTGCTGGGCACGAACGGGGCGGGCAAGTCCACCCTGCTGCGGGTCGTGTCCGGGCTGGGCACCCCCAGCTCCGGAACCGTCCGGATCGCCGGCGAGGACGTCACGTTCGCCGAGCCCGGCTACCGGGTCCGGGCTGGAGTCAGTCAGATCCCCGGCGGCAAAGCGGTGTTCGGCCCGCTGTCTGTCGTCGACAACCTCCGGCTGTACGGCTACTCACTCGGCCGCGACAGGGCCAGCATCGACCGAGGTCTGGACGAGGCGTTCGAGACATTCCCGCGGCTGGCGGAACGGCGCAACTCCCTCGCCTCGACGATGTCCGGTGGGGAGCAACAGATGCTGGCGCTGTCCAAGGCCCTCATCCTGCGACCGAGGCTGCTGCTGATCGACGAGCTCTCCCTCGGGCTCGCTCCCAAGGTCGTCGGCGAGCTGCTCACCCTGGTCCGGAGCATCAACGCGAAGGGCACCTCGGTTGTGCTGGTCGAGCAGTCGGTGAACGTTGCTCTGTCCCTTGCCCAGCACGCGTACTTCATGGAAAAGGGCCAGGTCCGGTTCGATGGCAAGACCGCGGACCTGCTGGCCCGGCCGGACATCGTGCGGTCGGTGTTCCTGGCCGGCGTCGCTGCGGGGGCTCCCTCGTGATCGACGTCCTGGGTTTCACGCTCCCGTGGGGGATCGTCGTCGTCGGTCTCTGCTCCGGGATCGCGTACGGGCTCCTCGGTGTCGGGCTGGTGCTCGTGCATCGCTCGAGCCAGTTCATCAACTTCGCGCACAGCCAGGTCGGTGCGTTCGGGGCCGCGATCATGGCGATCCTGGTCATCGACGGCAAGGTGCCCTACTGGTTCGCCTTGCCTGCCGGGATGCTGGTGTCCGCGGCGATCTCCTCCTCCATCGAGGTGACCGTCGTCCGGCGGCTCGCCCGCGCGCCGCGGCTGATGAGCATGGTGGCCACTCTCGGGGTCGGTCAGTTCCTGTTCTTCATGTCACTGCTGCTGAACACCAAGGCCACGAGCTCCTCGTTCTTCCCGGTGCCACCCGGCATGCCGTCGTTCAGCCTGAGCGGGCTCCCGATGGGGCAGGACTCCACGGGGATCCTGCTGCTCGGACCGCTCAGCGTGCTCGGCCTGGTGGTCTTCTTCCGTAAGTCGCGGTTCGGCCTCGCGATCCGCGGTGCCGCAGCGAACCCGGACGCCGCAGCGATGGCCGGCATGTCTCCTCGCCGGCTGACGAACTTCAGCTGGGCGATCACCGGAGCGCTGGCCTGCATGACGGCGGCGCTGCTCATCCCGAGCCTCGGCGCGCTGGCCGGCGCGGCCCTCGGCCCGACGCTCCTGCTCCGCGCGCTGGTGGCCGCGGTGGTCGGCCGCATGCACAACCTGCAGGTCACGTTCGCGGCCGGCATGGCCATCGGGCTCCTGGACCGCGTGGTGCTGTTCAAGCTCCCCGACAGGGCAGGTCTGAGTGACGTCATCCTGCTCGGGGTGGTGCTGGTTGCCCTGCTGCTGCAGGGAAAGCCCGGTCGGCGCGAGCAGGAGAAGGGCGCCTGGCTTGCCGTGAAGCCGTGGCCCGCCCTGCCCGAGCAGCTCCGGGAGATCTGGCTGCTGCGCCGCGGCGGACTGGTCCTGGCCCTGCCGCTGCTCGGTCTCGCCGCCCTGCTGCCGTCGCAGCTCAACGCTGCGCATGCCTCGGTGATGGCGCAGTTCGCCGCGCTCGTGATCGTGGGCCTCTCGCTGTCGATCCTCACCGGTCTCGGAGGTCAGCTCTCGCTCGGGCAGTTCGCGATCGCCGGGGCCGGCGCGGCAGCCGCCGTGGCGACGGCCCGCGGCTCGGGCAGCGTCCTGCTGGGGCTCGCCGTCGCCGTCGTCGTCGGCGCGGTTGTGTCCGTGGTGATCGGCATCCCCGCCCTCCGGGTGCACGGGCTGCTGTTCGCAGTGGCCACCCTTGCGTTCGCCCTCGCGATGCGCGGCTACCTGCTCAAGCAGGACGCGCCGATCGGCTTCGGGGCCTCGACCGTGACGAACGGTGCGAGCTTCCTCGGGCTCAGCATCGATGATGGCCGAACCCAGGCCTACCTCGCCCTAGGGCTGCTCACTGTGGCACTGCTCGTCGCCCGCAACATCCACGACAGCTCGTTCGGCCGGCTCCTGGTGGCGCTCCGGGACAACGAGGACGCCGCCCGGGCTTTCAGCGTCTCGGCGCCGTTCCGCAAGCTGCAGGCCTACGGCCTCGCGGGCGCGCTGGCCGGTCTCGGCGGCGCGATGTTCGCCTTCACCCAGACCGTCGTCTCGGCCGGTACCTTTCCCGCGGACACCTCGATCGTGGTGACCGTGATGGTGGTGGTCGGCGGTGCCGGGCTGGTCGCCGGCCCCCTGCTCGGCGCCTTCATCGCCTACCCGACCTTGGTCAACGTCAATGCCGCCACCTCCGGGATGATCACCCTCGGCTGGCTGCTGCTGATCCTGTACTACCCGAACGGTGTGGCCGGGTTCCTGCGTCCGGTGCGTGAGCGGCTGGTCGATGCCGTCGCCCGCGCGTACAAGGTCGACCCGGTGGCGGCGCGCGAGAGCACCGACCCGGCACGGGCCAGTGCCGCCCAGCCCAGCCGCGGCCTGCTCGAGGTGCGGGTGCGGGAGGCGCACCTGGTGATCCCCGAGGGGCCGCTGCTGGTCGCGACGGGACTGCAGAAGCGGTACGGCGGCCTGCAGGCGATCGGGGGCATCGACCTGACGGTGCACCGGGGTGAGGTGCTCGGCCTCATCGGACCCAATGGGGCAGGCAAGACCACGCTCTTCGAGTGCCTGTCCGGGTTCGTCACCCTCGATGAGGGGTCGATCGTGCTGGAGGGGCGCGACATCACGGCGTGGAGCCCTGAGCGCCGAGCCGGCGCCGGTCTCATCCGGTCCTTCCAGGACAGCGCGCTGTTCGCCACCATGACGGTCCTGGAGACCGCCCTGGTCGCCGGCGAGCGGTCCCGTCCGACGAGCCTCGGGTCGTCCCTGGCCGGTGCTCGCCGCGCCGAGCGGGCCCGCGAGGAGCGCGCCCGCGAGCTGCTCGCGCTCTTTGGCCTCGACCGCTACCGGCACACCGAGGTGGGGTCGCTGTCGACCGGCACCCGACGCATCGCCGAGCTCGCCTGCCTGGTGTCGCTGGAGCCCACGTTGATGCTGCTCGACGAGCCCTCGTCCGGCGTGGCACAGGCCGAGGTCGAGGCTCTCGGAGACGTCCTCTCCAGCGTGCGCCGGCACCTCGACGCAACGATGATCATCATCGAGCACGACATCCCGCTCGTCTCAGCCCTGTCCGACCGCCTGGTCGCCATGGAGACCGGCCAGGTGCTCGCGGTCGGCACCCCCGAGGAGGTGCTCGCCGACGCTGCCGTCATCGAGTCCTACCTCGGCGGCGACCCGACCGCCGTACACCGCACGACGCAACCCTCACGCACCACTGCAACGCTGGGAGCCTGACCTCATGTTGAAGAACTTCTGGTACGCCGTCGCCTTCACCGACGAGATCACGGACAAGCCCACGCGGCTCACCGTGCTGGGGCAGGAGCTGGTCGCCTTCCGGCAGAAGGTCAGCGGCACGGTCATCGTCATGAGCGACCTGTGCGTGCACCGCGGCGGCGCGCTGTCCGGTGGGTGGCAGGACGACCAGGGCTGCCTGGTCTGCCCGTACCACGGCTGGGTGTACGACGCAGAGGGCAAGGCCGTGAAGATCCCGGCGAACCAGCCAGGCCGGCCGATCCCCAAGAAGGCCCGCGTCGATGCCTACCCGGTGCAGGAGAAGTACCACTTCGTGTGGGTCTTCCTCGGGGATCTGCCGGAAGCCGAGCGGCCCCCGATCCCGGACTGGGACGAGCACTTCAACGACGACAAGCTGGCGTACGTCCACGGGGAGTTCCTGTGGAAGGCGAACTACGAGCGGGTGCTGGAGAACGGCGTCGACATCGCCCACACCCCGTGGGTGCACGGCGGTGCCTTCGGCAACCGCGAACGCCCTGAGGTCGATGAGTACGAGCCCGTCATCACCGACTGGTCGGCCGAAGCGACAGTCCGGCTGAACCCGCCCAAGCGCAACGTCAAGGGAATCAAGCGGGTCCTGTACCGCACTGACCCCAAGGACATCGTCACGTCGACGGCCTGGTTCATGCCCAACCTCATCAAGCTGCACGTGCGACTGCCGTTCGGCGACATGGTCATCTACGACACGAACATCCCGATCGACGAGACCACGACGCTGACGAAGTTCGTGGCGTTCCGGTCCTTCTTCACGGGCAGGTGGGCCGACCGTGACGCCCTCAAGCGGACCATGGAGATCTTCGTCCAGGACCGGGCTGTCGTGGAGGGTCAGCGTCCGGAGCTGCTGCCGGCCGACCTGTCGGCGGAGCTGCCCACGCGCAGCGACGCGATGTCCATCGCGTACCGCCGCCGACGCGCCGAGCTCATCGAGAAGGGCTGGGGCATCGAGACCGACCGGTTCGTCGGCGCGGGTCCGCGCACAGAAGCCACTGTCATTCCGTCGCCCGCGCGCCGCGAGGGTGACTTCAACCGGGCCTGGGTGATGAAGGAAGTTCCCACCCGCCAACCCGCCACGTCCGACCTGGAGGTCTGAATGTCCCTCGCTCGCTCGCTATGCCTCGACACGTTGGAAGCCATCATCGACCGGACCGGCCTGCAGGAGGTGCTCGGCGCGGACGGTGGGCCGCTGCGTGTCCTCACCTCGCCGATGACGCCTGAGCCCGTGGGCAGCCTGCGGGTCTGGAACGGCGGCAAGGGTGTGGCAAAGGCGGTCTACTGCGGCCTCGCGGTCCCGGCCATCGGGCTGGACTCGCACATGGTCTTCGCCTTCAGCGACGCCGACAGCCTGGTGCCGCACTTCACGTTGGACTCCGTGTTCGGGCAGGGCACGTTCGCCTTCCACCTCGACCTCATCCCCCGCCTCGAGCTCGCGACGCACCTGGCCTACATGGACGCGGTCTACACCCCGCTGACGGAGACCTTCGAGGATGTGCAGTCACGCGAGGGGCTGACCGTCGCGGCGATCGGCCCTCGCCAGAAGGCGATGATGAGCCACTGGATGTGCGCCAACCGTGCGACGGACGAGGCCTTCCTCGGCATGCGACCTGCTGTCGAGTTCTACCTCGAGCACTGGTTGGCGCTGCTGGACCACGGGCTGTCCGAGGAGGTCCTCGCCAGCGCGGCGGACACCCACGTGCCGGACCGCGACCTGGCCAACCGGGCCAACCTGTTCAGTGCCGACGTGGACGAGGTCTGGCACACGATCACGCGCCTCATCGGGGACCAGGCCGAGCAGATCCGCCTGCAGCTGGTGGACAATGACTGACGAGGTCACCTCCGACTGGCAGAAGAAGATCGAGGGCCGCTGGTACGGCAGGCCTTCGCTGTTCGACGCCGAGGGCAACCACGTCGGGTATGAGTACGTCGACCGCGCCTCCGTCGTCGCCGACGGCGTGACGACCTACTTCATGGACACCAAGCTCACGGGCTCCGGACCGCTCCGGAACCGGTTCGAGCTCGGGGCGCAGTTCGCGTTCGGGGTCGTCGACTCCGACGAGGACCGGATCTACACCGGCCCGGACTTCTACGGCACCGGCCAGCCCTACGGCACTTTCGTCGACGCGCACTACTACTCACCAGGCTGGCAAGCGGATCTGCGGACCTGGAACCAGATCCTGCCTGACGGTGTGACCCAGGTGTACAGCTCGGTGCTGCACGACGGGTGGGCGGTGTGCGCCGTCTTCAACGGCATCTACAAGTGCACGTCTGACTACGACACAGACCCGGCCGTGAAGGAGTTCATCGACGGCTGGATCGGCTCCGAGACCGAGCTGGGATCCCGCCCGCAAGTGCTGCCCACCAAGCTCTCAGGTCGTTGGACGGGCGAGTGCGAAGTGGTCGCAGCCGACCGAAGGGTGCTCGGCAAGGACCTTGTCACGATCGACCACCAGCCCCTGGGGCTGCGCCGGGCACGACAGACGGTGACGTGGGACGGACCCCTGACCAAGGCCTTCACGTTCGAGCGGTCCCGTGACGGTGCACGCACGCAGTACGACGGACCGGACGTGTGGGGCAACGCCACCTCCTACGGCCGGGCCCTGTTCACGAGCATGCACAGCGACGGTGGCACCTGGAAGCTCAAGGGACGCGAGGTGCTCCTGGGGGAAGACCTGGAGCTCGCCGTCGCCTGGGAGGTCTTCGAGGGCGACACCCTGACCCACGTCGTGCACGGGCTGCTCACCTGGCAACCGACGTGAGCTCCTCCCCGGGCAAGGTCGTGGTGGTCACCGGTGGAACCCGGGGGATCGGCAAGGGACTGCTGGAGGAGTTCCACAAGCGCGGCTGTCCGGTCGCGACCTGCGGCCGCACCGCCGCCGACAGCGTGGGGCTGAGCATCGTCGCCGACGTCACGGACGAGGCCGGCATGCAGAAGCTGTGGGACGAGACTGTGGCCGCCTACGGCCGGGTCGACGTCTGGATCAACAACGCGGGGATCAGCGCACCCCGCAAGCCGTTCGCGGAGCTGGACCTCGACACGGCCAGGCACGTCATCGACGTGAACCTGCTGGGGGTCCTGACCGGCAGTTCCGTTGCGCTGCGCGGATTCCTGAGTCAAGGGCACGGCCAGCTCTGGAACATGGAGGGCTTCGGCAGCGGTGGTCAGAAGGCACCGGGCATGGCGGTGTACGGCGCCAGCAAGCGGGCCGTCACGTACTTCACCCAGGCGCTGCTCAAGGACACGAAGGACACCGCAGTGCAGGTGGGGCTGCTCAGCCCCGGCATCGTCCTGACCGAGCTGCTGACCGGCGACTACGCCGACGACCCGGCGGGGTTCGAGAAGGCGAAGAAGATCTTCAACATCTTGGGGGACACGGTCGA
>JBKJVH010000005.1:0-5847 GCA_046590985.1 Mycobacteriales bacterium | reverse complement strand
CTCCTACGCCTAGCGCGCCCCCCACCCACCCGGTGATCCACGGAACCGGAAAGGGCGTCCCGGTGCCGCCCCGCACCCGTGCCAGTTCCGTGGATCATGGGGTTGGCGGGGGCTCGTCCTCGGCGGCGCGCAGCTTGCGTGCCTGCTCGGCAGCCTTCGTGCGCTGCTCCTCGGCGCGCGCCTTCAAGCCGGCCAGGAACGCCGCGTCGTCGTCGGGGTTCTGCGCGGCAGCACGCCCGGGCCGGTCGTACTCCGCCGGGATCCCCGTGTTGCCCTTGTACGGGACCGAGCGCGCCGGGCCCTGGGGTCGGCCCGCGATCAGCCAGGCGATCGAACCGACGTCGGACAGCAGCACGACCAGGAACAGCCAGGTGAGCTTGGGCAGGTTGCGGATCCGCGCCTCGTCCGTGGTGATCACGTCGAAGATGCAGTAGATCCAGAGGGCCAGCAGAGCCAGCCCGACAGCACCGTCAGCCCACAGCACGACAAACCCCCTTGAAGGCGTCACGGTACCGGGGATCGGGGTACACCGTGGGCATGCGCCCTACGGACTTGCTCGGCGGCGGCTTGATGCCGCGGCACCAGCTCGGCGAGCGCGAGCTGCTGCTCGCCTACCTCGCCCGCCAGCGTGAGCTGGTCTGCTGGAAGCTCGACGGCCTCGACGAGCGGGCTGCCCGTGGGGTGTCGACCCCCACGGGGCTGTCGCCGCACGTGATCGTGGCGCACCTGACGGGGGTGGAGCGCGGCTGGTTCCGGGAGCACTTCGCGGGCGAGCCCGAGCAACGTGTGCGGGACGAGGAGTTCCTCGCCCAGCAGCGGTCACTCGTGGAGCTGCTGGCGGACTACCGAGTCGAGATCGATGCGTGCGACGCGGTGATCGCCGGACATGACCTGGACCAGGTCAGCACCCACCGCGACCACACCCTTCGCTGGATCGTGCTGCACCTCATCGAGGAGACCAGCCGACACCTCGGGCACCTGGACCTGCTGACCGAGCTCGCTGACGGGCGGCTCGGTGAGGAACCCGACACGGCACCACCGCCCGGGCAGGACGAGAGCTAGCGGGCGACGCGGCGGTCGGCGAGGTCGACGGTGTTCGCCGACGGCTGGGCTGGCACCGCAGCCTCCTCGCCCCGGAGCAGCGCGCGGACCTCGGACTCGCGGAAGCGGCGGTGGCCACCGGGGGTGCGGATGCTGCCGATGCGGCCGGCCGAAGCCCAGCGCGTCACAGTCTTGGGGTCGACGCGGAAAAGCATCGCCACCTCGCCCGGTGTGAGCAGGCGGTCCCGCTGCGGCGTCCGCACAACTATGTCCTCGGCCATGTGATTCCTTCCCCCCCGGGCGGCACTCTGGCGCTCCGGTACTGCCCGGTCAACGACCGAACGTCGTAAAGGTGACGGTGTGTCCGGTTTCACAGTCCGGCTGAGCGTGGCGGCTACGCTGGGCGAGTTCGCTGATCGCCGAAAGGACGCCCGTGCCCACCCCCTCTGTACGCCGCACCGCGCTGTTCTTCTCACTGGGCCGCCTCGGCCTGTTCGTGGTGTCGGCGATCCTCATCTGGTCCGCGACCGGCGCCGCCGGGCACGCCCTCAACGGCTTCCCGCTGCTGTTCGCGGCGCTGATCGTGTCCTCGGTCGCGGGCATCTTCGTGTTCTCGCGCCAGCGCCAGCAGTTCGCCCAGGCCCTCGCGGACAAGCGGGCGGCCAGGATCGCGGAGATCACCCGTCGGCGCGCACGGCTGGACGACGGCGGCGCCTGAGCTCGCGGTCGCCCTCGGCCCGGGCGGGCCAGGTTTCGCGACGGCCGAGCGCTCCTGGACCGGCGGTGACCTCGCGGTGCTGGAGGCCGGTCGCCCCCGCTGGGTCGTCTGGAGCGCCGCGTCCACGCCGCTCCTGCCGCTGCGCCCCCGTGCGGTCTGGGACCTCGCCGCCGTCCACAAGGTCCTGTACGGCGGCCGCCGCGACGACCCGGCCGCCATCTGGGCGGCGGTCCACGGTCTTCCCGCACCGGCGCGCCCAGGCGACGACCTGACGCTGCTCGACAGCACCCTGTCGGTCGTGGAGCGCTTCACCGGCGGGGTGCGCGCCGACGGTTCGTTGCACCCGGACGCGGAGCGGTCCTGCACCCCGGAGCAGTGGGCGGCGCTGGCGCTTCAGGTCCAGCAGCGGCAGCAGGCCGCGCTCCGGGCTCTCCCCGACCCGCGTCCGGTGCCCTCCGGTCCGCCGCTGGCTCTGGTGACCGCCTGGGCGGAGTCGGCCGCCGCCCTGCTCTGCGTCGAGCTGGCGCACGACGGGCTGCCGGTCGACCGCGCCGAGGCGGTCCGGCTCATCCACGCCTCGATCGGGGACGGCGAGCGGGTCGTCCGGGACGCCCCCGTACACGCCCTGCTGCGGGGTGATCCGGTCGACCTGCGCAACCCCGGGTCGGTGAAGGAGGCGCTGCTGCGCTTGGGGATCGACGTCCCGGACACCCGGTCGTGGCGGCTGGAGGCCTACCGGCAGGCGCACCCGCTGGTCGACGCGCTGATGACCTGGCGCAAGGCCGAGCGGATCGCGACGACCTACGGGTACGGGTGGCTCGAGCAGCACGTCGGGGTGGACGACAGGCTGCGCGGGGAGTGGACCGCCGCCGACGGCGGAGCAGGGCGGATGACCGCGTCGGCCGGGCTGCACTCGCTGCCCGCGGAGCTCCGGTCCGCGGTTGCCGCCGAGCCCGGACAGGTGCTGGTCCGGGCCGACCTCGGCCAGGTCGAGCCGCGGGTGCTCGCCGCCGTGTCCGGCGACCCTGGCTTCGCCCGCGCCGCGGCGGAGGACGACCTGTACACGCCGGTCGCCACCATGCTCGGCTGCGACCGGCCGACCGCCAAGATCGCCGTTCTCGCAGCGATGTACGGCCAGACCTCCGGCGCCGCCGGTCAGGCCCTGAAGCAGATGGAGCTGGCCTACCCGACGGCGCTGGCCTACCTGCGGGCCGCCGAGGAGTCGGGCCGGGTCGGCGTCGACGTCCGCACCCACGGCGGCCGACTCGTACGGGTCGGCAGCGGCGGGGTCGGCCGGTATGCCCGCAACGCGGTCGTGCAGGGCGCCGCCGCCGAGCTGTTCAAGGCGTGGGCAGCGTCGGTGCGCAACGGGCTCGGGGGCGGGCGCATCGTGCTCTGCTTGCACGACGAACTGCTGATCCAGGTCCCGGCGTCGGAAGGTGCGGCCGCGGTCGAGCTGTTGCACTCCGCCCTGCAGGCGACCGCTGCGCACTGGGCGTCCGGGTCGGGCGTGCGCTTCGTGGCCGACGTGGCCCTGGTGAACCGCTGGTCCGAAGCCAAGGCCTGACGGGTCGGCGTGATCCCTTCATCGTGAAGGTTCACCGGCAGTGGTAGGTGGCAGAGCCGAACGGGTGACAGCAGGCAGGATCGCTTGAGGTGGGCCGCTGGGCGTGCCGAAGAAGCAGCAACGCCTCAGCCGATCCTTGGAGTCCCTGTGCCCGCCACCTTCGTGTCCCTGCTCGCTGCCAAGGCCAAGCTCGCCGGGGCGGTGTTCGTCGGCGGTGCCCTCGCGACCGCCGCCATCGGGGGCGGGGCGGTGGCGTTCCAGCAGGTCGCGGACTCCGCGCCGGCCCCGGTGACCTCCGAGTCCCCGGCCGCTGAGTCCCCGGCCGCCAACACGGACCCGACACCGACGGCCTCCACGTCCACCGCGACCGACAGCGTGTCCCCCGAGGCGACCGAGTTCGCCTCCCCGGAGCCGACCGAGAGTGAGTCGCCCGAGCCGGCCGATGTGGAGTCCCCGAAGCCCGCTGTCGTCCACGTCGCGATGCACAAGGCGACGGTCACCAGCATCGACGCCGCGTCGCTCGTCGTCACCGTCGGCGGCACGACCTACACCTGGGCGCTCAACGACGCCACGCACTTCAGCGGCTTCACCAAGAACTCCGCGGACATCAAGCCCGGCATGGTGCTGAACATCCAGGGGAACCTGGACGCGGGGGCGTACACCGCCACACACGTCGTGACGCCCGGAAACAACAAGCAGATGCAGCCGAAGCCGGCGAAGCCCGCCAAGACGCACGGGAAGACCACCAAGACCCACGGCAAGGGCCACAAGTAGCCCTCGGGCTCAGGCCTGGGGCTCGTCCGGCACCAGCACCGTCGTGCTCTGCTCGCCCGGCATCGCATCGGTGAGGGTACGCAGGATCGCCATGCCCTGACTGGCCAGCGCGGCGACAGTGCCGTTGAGGCCCTCGGCGCCGTTGAGCACGGTGAGGTTGGCGCCCTGCAGGCCCTCGGCGGCGGCGCGGAGCAGCTCGGGCAGCTGCGCGATCAGCTGCTGGTCCAGCGCGATCCGACCCTCGGCGGCAGCGGCTGAGGCGGACAGCTTGGTGGCTTCGGCCTGCGCCCGCGCGAGGGTCGTGATGCGCTCGGCCTCCGCGAGCGCGGGCTTGATCACCTCGGCGATGAGCTCGGCCTCGCGGAGCTCGGCGTTCTTGGCGGCGACCAGCGCCTGCTCGGACAGCACGGCCTGCTGCGCCTGAGCCTCGGCGAGCGGGCCGGCCTGGGACTGCCGGGCCTGCGCCTGGTCGATCTCGGCCTGGTACTCCGCGCGCTTGATCGCGGTCTGCCGGGCGAACTCGGCCTGGTTGCGGTCGGACTCCTGCTGGGCCATCGCGCTGGCCTGGTCGGCGGCAGCCTGGGCGATCTTGGCGGCCTGGTTCACGGTGGCCTGGTGCGGCGCGGCCAGCGCCGCGATGTAGCCCGAGCCCTTGTCGTCGATCGACTGGATCTGCAGCGAGTCGACGGTCAGCCCGAGGTGGCCCATCTCCACCTTGGAGGCGTCGAGCACGTTCTCCGCGAGGGTCTGCCGCTCCCGGATGATGCTCTCCACGGTCATCGAGCCGACGATGCTCCGGAGGTGGCCGGCGAAGATCTGGCCGGTGAGGGCGTCCATGTGGTCCTGGTCGTTGAGGAACCGCTGCGCGGCGGCGGCGATGCTGGCGGAGTCGCTGCCGACCTTGAACGCGATGACCGCCTTGACGAGCAGGGTGATGCCTTGCTGGGTGACGCAGTCGTCGGTGACGACCGCTTCCCGCATCGCGAGGCTGAGGAACGAGGCCTTGCGGAACACCGGCATGACGAAGGCGCCGTTGCCGCTGACGATCTTGAACGGCAGCGTGCTGTCGCCGGTCTGCCGCTGCTTGCCGCCGGAGATCAGCATGGCCTCGTTAGGCGTGGGTACCTGGTAGAAGAACATGCGCGCTCCCTAGATGGCGGTGTCCCACGGCTCGACGTCGAGGTTGCGGTCGCCGCGGTCGTGGACGACGAGCACCTTACGTCCGATCGGTACCTCTCCGTGGGCATGTGCGAAGTAGTGCTCCGGCGCCCCGTCGACCAGCACCATCACCTCGCCGGGCCGGCCGGTCCCACGGATGCGGACGACGACCTGGCCCACTTTCCCGACCAGCTCGTCGTCCGCCATCGCGCCAGGCTATCGGCCTACTCCAGGCACACCCCGCGGTCGACAGCGGCGGTACGGCCGAAGCCTGCGCTGCCGACGACAGCCCGGTCGGGGACACCGAGGCGCACGACGTGCCCGCACGGCTGCCGGTGCGGGAAGATCCCGACCGTCGGTGGCCCGAGCATGCCGATACCCGTTGCTGCGGTGACGTGCGGAGCAGCTCACCGGTGCGCGGGCACCAGGCACCTCCTGCAGGACGTACTCCGGGATGCACAGCACGAGGTCCTTCGGCAGTTGCGCGAACAGGTCCGGAAACGTGAACCTCCGGGGCGCTGCACCTGGATGTGGCAGTGGTGCACGTTGCCCCAGACCGGCACCTGGTCGGGCTGGTTCGGGTTGGGCA
>JBKJVH010000048.1:0-34065 GCA_046590985.1 Mycobacteriales bacterium | reverse complement strand
GCCCAACCACCCGCTCAACGCCGAGGCCGGTCCGGCCACCGGCCCTGGCCCGATCAGCGCTGCTCCGTACGGCAGTGCCGGGATCCTCCCGATCAGCTGGGCGTACGTCCGGATGATGGGTGGGCCCGGCCTCACCCGAGCCACGCAGGTGGCCGTGCTGAGTGCGAACTACGTCGCGGCCCGGCTGCAGCCGCACTTCCCGGTGCTCTACACCGGCCGTGGAGGGTTGGTCGCGCACGAGTGCATCGTCGATCTGCGCCAGCTCACCAAGGAGACCGGCGTGAGCGTGGATGACGTCGCGAAGCGGCTCATCGACTACGGCTTCCACGCCCCGACGATGAGCTTCCCGGTCGCCGGCACGCTCATGATCGAACCGACCGAGAGCGAGGACCTGCGCGAGCTGGACCGGTTCTGCGACGCGATGATCGCCATCCGCGGCGAGATCGACACCCACCGCGACGTGCTCGCCGGGGCACCGCACACCGCGGCGAGCGTGCTGTCGGACGACCTGCCGTACGACCGCCACCTGGCGGCCTTCCCCGCCGGCGTGTCCAAGGCCTCGAAGTACTGGCCGCCCGTCCGCCGGATCGACGGCGCGTACGGCGACCGCAACCTGGTCTGCTCGTGCCCTCCGATGGAGGACCTCACGAGCTAGGCGACCCGGCGCACCAGCGGCCGGTGCGGCGCGATCGCGCGGCGGTCCGGGAGCAGCTCGCCGGTGTCGTCGAACACGACCACCCCGTTGCAGAGCAGGACCCAGCCCTGCTCGGGGTGGTGGCTGATGACGCGGGCGGCGTCGTGGTCGACGGCCTCAGCGGGCGGGCAGTCGGGGTTGTGCTGGCACATCGTCGTGCTCCTGGGTCGGGATGTGTTGCTCGTAGCCTTCGTGGGGCCGGGCACTGCTCGTTCGTTCTGCGGGACGTGTTGGTTGTCTCATCGTGTCACTGATCCCATCGCTCATCACCCGTTTGGAGGTACGGCCTGTGGAAACGACCTCAGGCCGTCCGAGCGCGTGGCGCGGGCCGCTGATCGAGCTCGAGCGTGTCGAGTGCGCTGACCCGGACGTCCTGCTGGCGTTCCTGGACGAGCACGGGCTGGCGGGGGAGCCGCGCCACCACACCGGGGACGTCGGGGTGGCGCTGCTCGTCGGCGCCCGCGGCTGCGCCCAGCTCGGGGGGGTGCCGGTCGGCGCGGCGAGTCCGGTCGCCGTCCCGGAGTGCGTGGCGGTGGCGTACCGCGTGGGCGGCGTGGGTTCGGACCCGGCCGGGGCTGCGCGTGTCGGCGAGTGGCAGCGGAGCTGGAGTGACCCGGAGCACGCGGCTGCGGTCGATCAGGTTCGACACGCCATCGCCCGTGGCGAGGTGTACCAGGCCAACGTGGTCGGGCACCGGAGCGCGCCCTTCACCGGCGACCCCGCCGCGCTGGCTGCCGCGGTCACTGCCCTGCCGGGTGCGGTCTACGCGATGGCGCTGGCCGGCGAGGGTTGGACCGTGGCGTCAGCCTCCCCGGAGCAGCTCGTCCGGCTGTCGGGAGGTCGGTTGACGACCGTACCGATCAAGGGGACTGCAGCGGTCGCCCACCGGCTCCGGGACAGCGCCAAGGACCGCGCGGAGCACATCATGATCGTCGACCTCGAGCGCAACGACCTGTCCCGCGTCGCGGCTCCCGGCAGCGTCGTCGTCGAGGACCTGTACGCGCTGTCGCGCTGGTCCGGCCTCTGGCACGCCTCCTCCACGGTGGCCGCTGAGCTGGCTGACGGGGCGACGGTGGGGGAGGTGCTGCGGGCGCTGCTCCCCGGCGGCTCGGTGACGGGTGCACCGAAGCACGCCGCCTGCGGGCTGCTGGCTGATCTCGAGCCTGTCGGCCGGGGTCCCGCGATGGGTGCGTTGGGCTTTCTGTGGCCTGGAGGTCTCGACCTCGGGTTGACCATCAGGACCATCGGAGCGGCGGACGGGCGCGTTCACCTGTGGGCCGGCGGCGGCATCACCTGGGGGAGCGACCCCGGTGCTGAGGTCGCCGAAGCCCACGCCAAGGCCGCGCCTGTCCAGCGCGCCCTGTCCGCGCTGCGCTGACGCCAGCACCGGGCTCACGTCCGGCCGTCCTCCTCCTGGGCGCGCTCCAGGGCGGTCGAGCGGCTCGCCCAGGTCGCCCGGAGCACCGTCCAACCGGCCGCTTCGTAGGCGTCGCAGACCTCGAGGTCGTCGTCCACCACGACCGCCACGACTCGCTCGCGGGCCAGTGCCCGGAGCAGCGGTGGCTTGGCCTTCCGAGCCGGTCGGTGGTCACCGTCACGTCGCATCACGAGCGTCCCCGGCGGGAAGTCGTGCGCGGCCAGCCAGCTCAACGTGTCCGCCCGGCACCACTCCGGCCGCCCGGTGAGGTAGGCGATCTCGCAGTCCTTCGCGGCCTCGGTGACCAGCGTCCGCCCCTCGGGGTGCACCAGGTCCCGACGGGCGGCGCGGAAGAACCCGTGCCAGTCCGGGCGCTCGCGTTCCAGGAAATGCACTCGGTGGCTCACCTCGGCCAGCACACCGTCGATGTCGAACACAGCAAGCGGGCGCACCGGGGTGACGGTAGCCGCACCTGGTCCGAACGGGTCGTGAAAGACCACCCGCTCGGGTGGTCCGCCGAGCCAGGTCGATGCCGATGATGGCAAGACAGCGTGACACGACAGCGTGACAAGAGATTGTCAGCCCCGAGGAGTCCCCGTGCGGATCACCGACATCGCCCTCTCGACCCCGGTCGTGGGCGCGCGCCCGGCCGCTACCCGCCGCAGCGGTGCCGACGCCAAGCCCCCGCTGGCGTCGAGTGGACCGGGCGCGATGGGTCACCCTGACGAGGTCGCAGCCGGGGCCCTGGCCAAGGCAGCCGCCCTCGCCCACGCCGGCCGGGTCGTCGCGAGCGCCAACGAGCACGCCGCAGCGAGCGTCAAGGGCGACCTGCTCGACCTCACCCGGGTGCCGTAGCGGCCTCAAGACCGTCGGCCGCCGGGTCGATAACCGGGTGGACCGACTGTGACTAGTCCTTTCAGGCTAGTCAAAGTTGCCCTTCATGGCCCTATGTGGCCACCCAGCTTCTGCCGACGCATCAAGCGACAGGTTGTTCCCTGCGCTTCCCAAGGTGCGTCTCGTGCTTCGCTCTCGCTCCAGCTCCACCCCGGTGAGCTCTCGCATGTCGCTGCCCCAGAGCACGACCTGGACCCGCAGCACCACCTGGACGCGACGCGCGACGGCCACCCTCGCGGCGAGCGTCTGCGGGCTGGTCGCCTTCACCCCCGGCGCAGCGTTCGCCGCGAGCGGCACCGCAGGCCCGGTCGCCTCCTACGTCGTCCGCGCGCAGCCCGGCCAGCTCGCCGCCCTCGACACCGAGCTCCGGCGCACCGGCACCGTCGTCCGCCAGATCCGCCTCATCCAGGCCGACGTCGTACGGCTGCACGCCGGCGCCGCCGCCCGCCTCAGCCACGATCGGCGGGTTGCCTCGGTCACCCGCGACGCGGGCGTTCACCTGCAGAGCACGCGGTCAGCCGTACCAGGTGTCTCGGAGTCCCTGAGCGACGTCGCTGACGACATCCACTCCAGCGCGCTCATCGACCGCGGCATCACCGGTAAGGGCATCGATGTCGCCCTCATCGACTCGGGCATCGCCCCGGTCGTGGGTCTGACCGGCAGCAAGGTCGTCCGCGGTCCCGACCTGTCCTTCGACTCCCAGCACGCCCCGCTGACCCAAACCGACGGGTTCGGGCACGGCACCCACCTCGCCGGCATCATCGCCGGCCGCAACCCCGACACCGGCTTCACGGGGATCGCCCCGGGTGCCCGGCTGGTGAGCGTGAAGGTGGCCGACGCGTACGGCAACGCCGACGTCTCGCAGGTCATCGCCGGCATTGACTGGGTCGTGCAGCACGCGCAGACCGACGGCCTGAACATCCGGGTCCTCAACCTGTCCTTCGGCACCGACTCCGACCAGAGCTACCGGATCGACCCGCTGGCCTACGCGGCCGAGCAGGCCTGGCACGCCGGCATCGTGGTCGTGGTGTCCGCCGGCAACCGGGGCACCAGCGACGGGCACCTGACCGACCCCGCCATCGACCCGTTCGTGCTGGCCGTCGGTGCAGCGGACACCACCAGCGACACCCCGACCGTGGCCGACTTCTCCTCCCGCGGCGACGGTCGCCGGAACCCGGACGTCCTTGCTCCCGGCGCACACCTCGCCAGCCTCAACGCGCCCGGCTCCCTCGTCGACGACACGAACCCGGGCAAGGCCGTGAAGGGCCTCATCAGGGGCAGCGGCACGTCGCAGGCGGCCGCGGTCGTCTCCGGCGCCACGGCGCTGCTGCTCGACGCCCGCCCGGGGCTGAGCCCGGACGAGCTCAAGGGCTTGCTGACCGGAACGGCCAACCCGCTCGACCACACCCGCCGGCGCGCGCAGGGACACGGCCTGATCGACGTGGCCGCCGCGGTCAGCGCAGCTACTCCGGACCGGGGTCAGTCGTTCCGTCCGTCGAACGGCACAGGCAGCCTGGAAGGCTCTCGCGGCAGCGCCCACCTGGGCAGCGGCAAGGATGCGCTCACCGGTGAGTTCGACATCTTCGGACACCCCGTGGACACCGCCGCGCTTGCGGTCCTCGAGGCTCGGCACTGCGCTTGGGACGGCGGCAGCTTCAACGGCACGGTCTGGACCGCGAACGCCTGGGGCAGCCAGACCTGGGGTTCGCAGACCTGGGGCTCCCAGAACTGGAGCAGCCAGAACTGGAGCAGCCAGAACTGGAACTCCCAGAACTGGAACTCCCAGAACTGGAACGGCCAGTCCTGGGACTGAGCTGACCCCGACGCGGCCCTCAACACTTCGGGCGTTTGTGCCGAGACTCCATGGAACCGGACGACGTGGGGGTACAGGCATGGGCACGGCGCCGAGCGAGGCCGCCGCGCCGACGACACGCCGGATCCCGCCCGCCACGGGAGTGCTCCTGCTCGTAGGCGCGATGGTCGTGTTCGCGGTGTGCGCGTTCGAGCTGTTGCTCCAGGACTCCCGGCAGCAGTTCCGTGGCCTGACCATTCCGTGGCCGGTGCTGCTGGGGCTGTTCGCGGCGTTCGAGGTGTTCGTCCTGCACGTCCAGGTCCGCCGCGAGGCCCGCACCATCTCGATGAGCGAGATCCCGCTGGTGCTCGGCATGTTCTTCGTCTCGCCGGTCACCGTGATGGCGGTCCGGGTGCTCGGCGCCGGCCTCGTGTATGCCACCTACCGTCGTCAGACCCCGCTGAAGCTGGTGTTCAACACCGCGCTCAACGCCGCAGAGACCGGTCTGGCGCTGGTGGTCTTCCACCTCGTCGTCGGGGGCACCTCGAGGGTGGGCACTCAGGCCTGGCTCGCGGCCTACGCCGGCGCCGCGTGCGCGAGCGCCTTCGCCGGGATGGCCGTCACTGTGGCGATCGGCTTCTACGAGGGCAAGCTCCGGCTGCGCGACCTGCTCGACTCGCTCACCTCGGGCATCCCCGTCGCGATCCTCACCACGACGATGAGCCTGATCGCGGCCTCGTGCCTGCTGCTGGACCTCGGGACGGCCTGGCTCCTGGCGATCGCGGCGATCGTGGTCGCGCTGGCGTACCGCGCCTACGCGTCCCTGTCCGAGCGGCACCTGAGCCTGGAACGGCTCTACCGGTTCAGTCAGGTCGTCGGCGCCAACCCGGAGATCGAAGGCGTCATGCGCAGCGTGCTCGCCCAGGCCCGTGACCTGCTTCGTGCCGAGCGTGCCGAGCTGACCTTCCTCCCGGGCGACGGCACCGGGCTCCGGGTCGTGCACGACGGCGGTGACCGGCTGGTACGTGAGCAGGCCACCATCGCCCAGGAGGACTGGCTCTGGCAGCAGGTGGTCGCCCTCGGCGCCCCGGTGCTCCTGCAGCGCGGCAGCAAGGTGGCCGGCGCCCGCCGGTACCTCGAGGGCCGCGGTATGAGCGAGGCCATCGTGGCGCCGCTCCGGGGAGAGTCCGGCGTCGTCGGGCTCGTCACCGTCGGCGACCGGATGGGCAGCGTCCGCAGCTTCGACGCCAGTGACGTACAGCTCCTGGAGACCGTCGCCAACCACGCCTCCGTCGCGCTGGAGCACGGCCGGCTCGTCGACCGGCTGCGCCACGAGGCACTGCACGACGGCCTGACCGGGCTGCCGAACAGGGCTGCTCTCGAAGCCGGTACGTCGGAGTCCCTCGCGGACCTGCGCTCCGGTGCGAGCCAGGGCCTGGCGCTGCTGCTCATGGACCTCGACGGCTTCAAAGAGGTCAACGACACCCTGGGCCACCTGCACGGCGACCTGCTGCTCATCGAGGTCGGCCGCCGGCTGCGCCTCACTGTGCCGATCGAGGCGCTGGTCGCCCGGCTCGGGGGAGACGAGTTTGCGGTGCTCCTGCCGGACTGCACGGACCCGGACGAGGCACTGGGCGTGGCACGGGCGGTACTGACCGCCTTGGAGGAGCCGGCCCGCGTCGAGGATGTCCGCTTGGAGATCGGCGGCAGCATCGGCATTGCGCTCGCGCCGCTGCACGGTCAGGAGGTCGGCGCGCTGCTCAAGGCCGCCGACGTCGCGATGTACTCCGCCAAGAGCGCGAACCGCGGTGCCGAGATCTACCGCCGCGAGCTCGACGGCAACGACCCCGCCCGGCTGCTCCTCGCGACCCAGCTCCGAGAGGGGATGGCCCGCGACGAGCTGCGCGTGTTCGCCCAGCCGCTGGCTGCCCTCAACACCGGTGAGATCCACGGGGTCGAGCTCCTGGTCCGCTGGGAGCACCCCGACCGGGGCTTGATGCTGCCCGATGCGTTCATCCCGATCGCCGAGAAGTCCGGGTTGCTCCGCGGGCTTACCGCCACGGTGCTGGGGGAGGGGATCGCGGCCTGCGCCCGCTGGCTTGCTGACGGCCGCCGGCTCTCGGTCTCGGTCAACCTGTCACCGCGGTCGCTGCTGGACCCCGAGCTCGTCCCCGACGTCGCGGCCCTGCTGGCGCTGCACAAGGTTCCCGCCGAGCTGCTGGTCCTGGAGATCACCGAGACCGGCGTCATCTCCGAGCTCACCGACACCATGATCGTCCTGAACGCCCTGCGCGATCTCGGGGTCGGCCTGTCCGTCGACGACTTCGGTACCGGCTACAGCTCGCTGAGCTACCTGAGCCGGTTGCCCGTGCACGAGGTCAAGATCGACCGGCACTTCGTGACCAACCTCGAGCACGACCGGCAGTGCGCTGCGATCGTGCGGTCCGTGGTGGACCTCGGCCAGAACCTCGGCTTGCGGGTCGTCGCGGAGGGTGTGGAGAGCCAGCGGACCTGGGACGCGCTGGTCGAGATGGGCTGCGACCTCGCCCAGGGCTACCTGCTTTCCCGGCCGATGCCGCTGGAGGACCTGCCGTTGTGGCTCGACGTCCGCGCCGGTGTGGTGACCGCGCCGCGCACGGTGGGCCAGCGTCGCTCGCGTACGGGGCAGCCGCTCAACCGGTAGGTCAGGTCGCGCCCAGCGCTGTTCTCGCCGCCTGCTCGACGTCGGCCAGCCCGACGCGGAGCCCCTCGACCTCGCTGGTCAGGCTCGCCAGGTCGCTTGCGCTCGGGTCGATCTCGCCGACCGACGCGGCGGTCGCCTGGAGCTCCGCGACCCGGGCGAAGAGCCCCTCGAGGCCGAGCGCGGAGGACTGCAGCCGCCCGTCGAGCGACCCTTGCACCTTGCGCAGCCGGTCCCTGACGGCCACCCGGTCGGCCACCGCTGCGGCCGACTGCTGGGCGGACGGGTCGTCAGGAGCTCCAGCGGCCGCCGCGGCCAGTGCCGCGGCTTCGGTGTCCAACCCCTCAGCGCCGGCTTGGTTCAGCGCCCGGGCGACCGCGACGGACTGACCGCCGAGCCGTCGCATGGTGGTGAGGATTCCCTCGGCCTCCTCGGCCGCGCGCGCCGCCGCGACGTCAGTGGCGGTGGCGTCCGGTCCGTTCGCGAGCTCGTTCAGCCCGTGCACGGCGGTCTCGGCGCGCTTGAGCCACACCGCTGCGGGCGTCCCGTACGCCGGTTTCGCCGGCGTGGGGAGATCGGGTCGCTTGGCCTCGTCCGACGGTCCGTACAGCGCGCTGGTGAGAACCTTCACGCCGTACACAGCCGCGCCGATCCCGACCGCGACGGGGGCTCCGAGGCTGAGTCCGATGCCGGCCACCCCGCCGGCCACGCCGGCCACCAGGAATCCCCAGGGGTCGGTGAGCTCCGAGCGCAGGCGTCCCATGGGTCAGAAGTTGGACAGCACGGCCGTGAAGACCTTGTCGATGGAGGCGGGGTCGCTCGCGTCGTATGCCGCACCGCGGGCCGAGTCGGCGATGCCACGGAGCGCCCCGAGGTCGGCGTCGCTGCCGTACCCGATGGGGAAGAAGCGGACGGAGTGGCTGGTGTCCTCCGGGGACAGGTCGCGTTGGAGCGAGGTCAGGTCGTTGTCGCTGTTGTACTCGTTCTTGCCGTCCGTCAGCAGCACCACGGCGCTGATCTTGTCGTTGGTGGTGGTGCTCGACATGACCTTGAAGGCCTTCCGGGCCGTGGCGTAGAGGGCCGTGCCGCCCTGGGCGTGCAGCAGCCCGATCTGGGTGCGGAGCTGGGGGAGTGCCCGTGCGATCGGGGTGAAGGGAACCAGTTCGCGATAAGGCTCTGGACCGTTCACCGGGGTCGAGAACGACCAGAGCGCGACGTCGTCGTTCGGGCCGAACTGGGTCAACGCCTTCAGCGCGGCGGCCTTCGCGAGCTCGAGCTTGGTGTCGCCGGTGTCCCCGACGGTCTCGCCCATCGAGCCGGAGGTGTCGATGATGAGCAACACCCGGGCGCCCTTGCGCTGGGCGTTCCACAACGACTCGACCTTGGCCAGCACCGGGGGAGCGGGCGGGTTCAGCACGATCTTGGGCTCGCTGGGGATCAGGCCGTTCTCGGCGGTGATCGCCGCGACCGGCTTGCCGTCGTAGCCCCGGAACGCCGCCGCCGCGAACTTCTGCTGTGCGTCACTGCCGCGCACGTAGCTCAGGAACGCCTCCGCGGCGGCCTTGGTGTCGGAGGAGACCCAGGGCGCCTGCAGGATCGCGTACGGGGAGTCCGACAGCAGCGTTCCCTCCTTCGGGTAGATCGCGACCAGCGGCGTCTTGGGCTTGGCGTGCTTGCCGAGCGTGGTCGGGTCCCCGGAGGGATTGCCCTGGTTGTAGTCCCAGACCGACTTCTCCTCGACGGCGACCGCGCTGATGTAGCTCAGCCCGTCGCCGCGGTCGTCGGCCTTCTGCAGGTTGGACAGGAACGTCAGGGTCGTGTCGCCGTAGTGCACGACCGCGCGCTCGACCTGCTGGGCGTACTGCTGGACGGCCGGCTTGGCGAGGTCCTCCAGCGTCAGGTCGCTCGAGGTGCCGGTGGCCGCGACGTAGGTGCCGATCGTGGCGTTGAGGCCGGAGGTGCTGAAGTTGGGGTTCGTCTTCCCGAGTGTGAAGGGCCCGTACGGCTGCTTGATCGACGCCCAGCCCTTCGGATCGCGGGCGAGTGCGTACACATCACCCCAGCCCAGCGGTTTCGCGGGCCAGCCGAGCGCGACGGCCATCGGCTTGGGCATCGCGATGACCAGCGGGGTGTTGGCGATCGAGGCCGGCTTCGCGCTGCCGATCAGGTCGGGCTTGTCCAGCGCCGTCGTCTTCTGCCGGAGCAGCTGCGTCCAGGAGCTCGCCGCCGGGGACCAGACATCGGGACGGACGCCGTCGCTGTCGGTCCAGCCGCGAGCCAGCGCGTCGGCGGCGCCGCCGCTGGCCTTGCTCACGACGTCGACCGTCGCACAGCCACCTCGCACCTTGGTGCCGTTCCAGGTCTGGGCGATCTGCTTGAGCAGCGCGGCCTTCTCGGACGAGGCGGTCAGGTGCACGGTGATGCCGCAGCTGGCGGACTTCTGTGGCTTGGGGTTCGCGCTCGGCTTTCCGCCGTCACCACCACCGCTTGCGAGCTTCACTCCGACGATCAACGCGATCCCCACCACGGTCGCCGCGATCAGCGGTGCGCGCCTCGTCCCCTCAGCCATATCCCCATCCTCACACCTCAGGCGGTGCCGCGGGTGCTCCGGGGCCAACGCGTCGACAAGGCCACCGGCGTCCAGGTCGGCCACGAGCAGGCGCCCACGACGATCCCCTGCGAGAACAGCGCCACCTCGGTGGGGCCGTCGTACCTCGAGTTGTCCCAGACCTGAGCGGTGTCGGCCCGCTCGATAGCGGTCGCCACCAGCGGCCACAGCCGCTGGTAGCGCTGCCGGATCTTGTCCTCGGGCACGGCGTGGCCGCCGCTCGCGACCCGATGTTCCACGCGCAGGACCGCGAGGGCCTCCGGGATGAGCAGGACGTGCACCACCACGGTGAACCCTGCGGTGGAGGCCGCGTCGAGGAGGTCGAGCTTGGAGGCGTGGGAGAACACCGTCTCCGCGATGAACGGTTCGCCGAGGGCGATCAGCCTTGCACGGGTGCTCTCGGCGATCCGGGCGGCTTCGTAGGAGTGGCGCTGCGTGTCCTCGAACCACCGCTGTGCTGCGATCACGTCCGCATTGACGAAGGTCGCTCCCGGGACTCGGGGCGCCAGGATGAGCTCGACGAAGGTCGACTTACCGGCGCCGTTCGGGCCGACCGCAAGGTCCAGGCGCACCGGCGGCTACTCCAGCGCCGTCGTGGAACCATCCGGGTGGTAGCGCGTCAGCACCCCGTTGTCATCGAGTGCCACCGTGGTCACCCCGCGGGCCGCGAGCACCTCACCGAAACTGATCGTCCGGGCGGCCCCGGAGACAGCGGCGTCGATCTCGGCGTTGACGACCTCCCGCTCGCCCGTGGTGAGGTCTCTCCAGGGCAGCTCGCCGGCAAGGGCGTGCTCGACCCGCTGACGGGCCGCGGTGTGCGGCATCGACACGGCCCGGCCGACGCGCACCCAGTGGTCGAGCTGCTGCTTCGCGGACCTGCTCTGCCGGGCCCCTTCGACCGCCGCAGACGCGAGCAGGTCCGAAGCCACCCGGGTGGGACGGTCGGGCTGGACGTTCATGAGACTCCCTCGTCACGTAATGAGACGAGTGTAGCAAGTTGTGACGAAGACCTGCCGGACTCCCGACGGGAGCCCGGCAGGTGGCGTGTTCGGGGTCAGCGGTGGCCGGAGCCGTCCGAACCGCTGCCGCTGCCTTCGTCGCCCGAGCTGTCGGAACCGGAGTCGTCGGAACCGGAGTCGTCGGAACCGGAGTCCTTCGAGCCGTCGGCGCTCTCGCTCGGCTCGGGCGTGGCGGACTCGTGGTCCTCGCCCACGTCGTGGGTCGCCGGGTCGTCCGTGCCGTGGTCGTCGGCCACGTCGTGTGTGGTCGGGTCGTCAGCGGGGGTGGCTTCCGCCGAGTGCGACGTGCTGCGGTGCCGGGACCTGGCCGCCGGCGAGGCCGGCAGGGACGCCGGGGACGTCATGGCCTTGACCCGGTCGTCGTTGGCGTCGTGCCTCGCCGGGTCGTCCGGGGTCGCCTCGGGGGTAGCAACATCGGCGGCCGGCTCGAGGTGCGAGACCCGGGTCGGGGCGGGCTGGCGCGAGGCCATGGTGGTGGCCATCAGCGCACCGCCGCCGACGACCGCGGCGGCAGCAAGTACGGGGATGATCTTGGTCAGCTGCTTGATCATGAGGGGCTCCTGGTCTCGGGGTGTGCTTCCAGGGTGCCGATCCCGCTGGGCGGCGCACCAGTGGACGTTGGGACTAGTACCTGTTGTCGGCGGTCCGGTCTAGCGTGGGGAGTCCACTTCGGAGGAGCTCCCGATGACGAACCTGGCCGACCGACCGAACACCGCCTTGCTGATCGTTGATGTGCAGAACGGGGTCGTCGACGGCTCCCACGGGCGCGACGAGGTCATCGCCAACATCAACGTCCTGCTGGACAGAGCCCGCAGCGAGCGGGTGCCCGTGGTGTGGGTGCAGCACTCCTCGGAGGAGCTGCCGCAGGGGAGCGAGCGCTGGGCGTATGTCCCCGAGCTCGTGCGCACGGAGTCCGAGCCGGTGATCCACAAGAAGTACGGCGACGCCTTCGAGGACACCGAGCTGGAGTCGGAGCTGGCTGCCCGCGGGGTCGGCCGGCTGGTGGTCACCGGCGCTCAGACCGATGCCTGCATCCGTTCCACGCTGCACGGCGCGATCGGCCGCGGGTACGACGCGACCCTCGTCGGCGACGCGCACACGACCGAGGACCTGACCGAGTACGGCGCGCCGCCGCCGGGCCAGGTCATCGCCCACACCAACCTCTACTGGGACTGGCAGCGCGCCCCCGGCCGCACGGGGAGCACCGTCGCCACCGCTGACGTGGTGTTCAGCAGCTGACCGGTGCAGCCCGTCTCACCCGAGGAGTTCGAGGGCTTCGTCGCCGACGCCCTGGATGCGCTGCCGCCTGAGCTGGCCCAGCACTTCAACAACGTCGTGGTGGTCGTCGAGGACGAGAACGTCCAGGATCCCGACCTCCTCGGCCTGTACGAGGGCGTCGCGCTGACTGAGCGGGAGCACTACAGCGGGGCGCTGCCGGACCGGATCAGCATCTACCGGATACCGCTGTGCCTGCTGGCTGAGGACGTCGACCACCTCGTGGACGAGATCGCCATCACGGTGGTCCATGAGTTCGGCCATCACGTCGGGCTCTCCGAGGAGCGGCTGCACGCCCTTGGCTGGGGCTGACCGCCACCCCGCGTGGGGAATGCTAGTTGACATAATATCGATTATCGGCGAAGATTCGGGCGCCAGGGGAGGGCTCGGTCAGGGCGAGGTCTGGTGCTCGCCGGTGACGTCCCAGACGTGGTGCACCAGGTCGTGGCAGAAGTACTGCCCGAGGCTCACCACGGTGAAGGCGGCCCCGTCGCTGCGCGAACCTGTGCGGTCCCACTGGTCGTGGTCGAGACCGTTGAACCGGGTCGCGATGTGCTGGGCGGCGTCCCAGAGCTGCTCGGCGATGACGACGGGGTCCTGCGACCCGTAGTCCTCGGCCTCGGCGGTGGCGTCCTGGTCCCAGTTCGGGAACAGCGGGCCGTCGGTGCCGAGCATGGCTTGCACCCGACCGTCGAAGATCTCGCAGACGTCCCGGACGTGGCAGGCGTACTCCAGCGGGGACCAGACCTCCGGCGCGGGCCGGGTACGGCAGCCCTCCGCGCCGAGTCGGTCCCGCAACGTTCGGGCGGCCACGAGAGCGACCGTGCCGATGTCCTCGCGGTGGAGCTCAGCAGCCTCGAAGGCGCAGTCCGGGCACGGCCGATCCAGCACCCACGTCCAGTCCTTGGTGTCCGGCGTCATCAGCGCACCCCCGTCGCACGGTAGATCTCCCCGGACCGCACCGCTAGCGGTTCAGGCGGCGGCGGGCACCCCAGGCGACCAACAGCAGGAGTCCACCGAGGCCGGCGAGCAGCGGAGCGCCGCCGGTGGCGGCGAGGCCGCCCGTACCGCCGGAGCCGGGCTTGGACGGCGTCACGACTGGCTTCACGATTGGCTTCGCGATCACCTTCGGGTCAGCGGCCTTGAACAGCCCCTTGCCCGAAATCTGCCGGACGATCGCGCCGTGGCTGACCAGCTTGTTGGCGACCACGTCCTTGCTGGCCACGCAGTCGTTCTTGGCCTCGATCGTGGCGTCGACGCAGCCGTCGGCGATGCCGACCATCACGCGGCCGGCCTTGGTGAGCGTGATGTCGTTGAAGTCGAGCAGGTTGCGGCACGGGTTGCTGCCACCGGCGTTCCAGATGCAGCCGCGCTGCACGGGGTCCGTCGGCGTCGCGTCCACCGTCGTCCAGGTCCGCCCCCGGTCATAGGTGGTGGCGACGTAGAGGTGCCACTCGGCGCCGGTGAACGTCGTGCCGTCGCTGCTCTTGCCGAAGGTGCTCGGCTGCGTCGTCCCCTTGGTCGGCGTGCCGAGATAGGCAAAGGCGGCCCGGTCGCCGTCGCCGGCGATCACCTCGGCGAACTCGCTGTTGCGGAGCTTCGCGGGCCCGCCGGTGTCGATCGGCGTGGTCCAGGTCTTGCCGTGGTCACGGGAAACGGCGACGAGCGCCCGACCGGTGCCGTCGCTCCAGCCCTCGTACAAGGTGCCGTCGGAGCCGGCCGCAACCGAGGGGTCGCTGCTGGAGGCGATGCTGCCCGGGATCTTGCGGACCGTCCAGGTCGCGCCGCCGTTCTCGCTGACCGCGACGCCCTGGACGCCGCCGCAGTCCTTGTTCGGCAGGTACGCGGTGCCGGACGGGCCGACCCGGAGGTGGCCGTGGAGTCCGCCGCACTGGGAGTGGTAGACCGCAGCTGGGGGGCCGAAGGTCAGGCCGCCGGTGTCGCTGCGCGCGCAGGTGGCCGCGCCGGTCACGCCGCCGGCGTCGCCGAGCACCAGCGCCGGGGACTGCGCGCAGTAGTAGACCGCGTGCGGGTAGCTCGTGAGTGGGGTGATGCCCTCGGGGAAGGGCCCGCCGCCGAACGTCTGGTGGTCGCCGCCGTTCACGCCTGAGCCGCAGCCCTCACCCGGGGTCGAGGTCTGGAAGTCGTCGTCGCTGAACACCGAGCCGCTGCACGCCACCAGCAGCTGGCTGATGAAGGAGCGGCCCGCTGCGGAGTCGGTGAAGCCGATCGGGTCCAGCCCGATGGTGTTGCCGCCGTTGGGCGCGCCCACGTTGACCGCGGTCCAGGTCGAGGTGCCGGCCTTGTCGTCGAACGCGACGTCGTACTCATCGGTGTTGGAGGTGAAGACGGTGTGGCCGGTCTTCCAGTTGTTGCCGACCGACGGCTCGCCGGCGCCGGTCGCGAGGCTCTTCGGCGCCGTGTACTGGCGATAGGTCGGCGCGGTGACGCCCTTGGCCACGGACTGCCGCGGTGGTGCCTGCGTCAGGGCGGTGACCGTCCCGGTGTAGGCCTGACCTTCCGGCCCGCTCTGGAACGCGCACGTCAGCGCGGTGTAGGTCCCGGGCTTGATGGCGGTGACGTTGACGGTCTCGCTGGGCTGGCTGCCGTCGCTGCTGCCGATCTCGGTGCCGTCCGGGCCGAAGACATGCAGGGCCAGGTCGTCGGCCGAGGCGTTGATGTCCGGCACCCAGGTGATGTGGAACGTCAGCAGCGTGTCGAAGCTGGCGTTGATCTTCGGGGGCACCGTGACCGTGACCTTGTACTGGTCGTTGAGGGTCGCGCTGCCCTGCAGCGTGCAGGACTGGCTGGGGTCGTCGATCCCGAGCTGGCCGTAGACCAGGCCGGTCTGGCCGTTGTTGAACGGTGCCGTGCCCTGGTAGGTGACGACGTGCCGGGCCGGCGTCGCTGACAGCGCGAGCGTCGAGGTGCCGGCGGCCGACGCGATCGGGGCGGGCGCCAGGGCACCGAGGACGAGGGCGCCGACGGCCAGCGCCGTCCCAGCGGCCAGGGCAGAACGGGTGCGTGAAGCCACGGGGGCGCTCCTCGAGCAGGGGATCCGGTGCGAGGGAGGCAGCCCGGCCTCCCAGTCTAGCGGTGACCTAGGGCGTCAGTCGCAGCACGCGCAGTGACGGATGGCTCCAGAGCTTGCGCTTGACGACCTTCCCGAGCAGCCGGGAGGCGTCGATCATGAAGCCGTTCCCCACATAGAGCCCGACGTGCGGCCGCGGAGAGGCGTAGGAGATGAGGTCACCGACGCGAACGTCCCTCAACGCCACGACACGGCCCCGCCGCGCGAGGGCATCGCGGCTGCCGGGCAGTACCGGCCCACCGGCGCGGTGCCAGGCGTTCCGTACCAGGTTGACGTCGTTGATCCTCCGGTCGCCGAGGTACCCACGCAGCAGGGCTGCAGCCTTCGCCGGCACGGGTACCGGGCCTGCCGCGGTGGGCGTGGGGGTCGGCGGCGGCTTCCACGGCTGTACGCGGACCATGCCGGGACGGGGGACGCGGCCGTACCGGACGGTGCCGCTGCGCCACACCTTGCGCTCGATCACGGCGCTCCGGGAGAACGCCGCGTCGATCATGCTCACCGTCGTACCGGCCGACGTGGTGCGGCGTCGTTCGACGATCCCGACGTGCGTGACCGGGTCGCCGAAGAACACCAGGTCGCCGGGGCGCACCTGCTCCGCGGGCAGCGGGATCGCCCAGGCCTGCTGTTGCCGGGAGGTGCGCGGGATGTCCTTGACTCCCCCGATCTGGCGCCAGAGCCGCGAGGTCAGTCCGGAGCAGTCCCAGGCCCGCGGGCCGGTCGCGCCCCATACGTAGCGGTCGCCCAGGTGGTCCTTGGCCGCCTGCACAACGGCCTGGCCGCGGTCCTTCGGGAGCTTCACGGGGTGCTTGCCGGCAGCGGCAAGCGAGACTCCGGCCAGGCCGAGGCAGACCATCAGGACGGTCGTCCGGCGCCCCAAGGCGCGAAAAAAGCTCGTGGACACGGCGCGCCTCCTGTGACTGGTGTGACGCAAGTGATAGATGAGCACCTGTCGGACCCTAGACCGGGCAGCCGGAACCGACAACCAGGTCATGCGGATGTGGCCTGGCCGTCAGGGTGTCCGGAAGTGGCCCAGGGCTCAGCCGCGCCGGAGGGCGCCAGCGCCCGCGCCCGCGGCCACGACGGCGACCAGCACCGCTCCCCCGCCGCTGGTCTTGCGGATCGTGCCCAGCTTGAGCGCACCCGCGAGCGCGACCGCGTCCACGGTGTCGGACAGCAGTCCGGCGGCGTGCCAGAGCCGGCGCTCCTTGCGGGAGGCGAGCGACCCGGCGCCCAACGCGACCTCGCGCGCGCCGAGCATCTGCACGGCCCACGCCAGCTTCGTACTCGCCTCGGAATCGACCCCCAGGAGGCCCGGGATCAGCCCCGGTTGAGTGATCATCGTCACCCCTACGAAAGTACGTCCAAGCGCAAGTCCACGGGGATCGAGCAGCTTCTTGAGCATCTGGCCCTCCATCGGTCGGTACCGTTGCCCGACAACACGAGTGCGAGCGGGTGAACCGGGGAATCCTCTCAGGCGTCTGATCGTTGTAGACCATGACACCCCTGTTCGGAGGCCCAAGATGAGTGACCGCGTCCTGCGAGGCAGCCGCCTCGGCTCGGTGAGCTACGAGAGCGACCGGCACACCGAGTTCGCGCCGCGCTCGCTGACGGCGTACGACTGTGCGCACGGCCACGAGACGACTGTGCCGTTCGCCGCCGAGGCTGACATCCCCTACAACTGGGAGTGCCGGATCTGCGGCGCGGTCGCGAAGCGTCGCGACGCCGAGGCACCCGAGGCCAAGGCGACCAAGCCCGTCCGCACCCACTGGGACATGCTGCTGGAGCGACGGAGCATCGCCGAGCTCGAAGAGGTTCTCGCCGAGCGACTGGCGGTGCTGCACCAGCACCAGGGCGCCGTGAAGGCCCAGCTCAAGGCGGACGCCGCCAAGAACCGCAAGAAGAGCGCCTAGCCCTCACTCGTCGAGGACCTCGCCCTCGATGACGTCGTGCTTGCCGGCAGGGCGGCGAGCGGCCCCCGCGCCGAGTGCCCCGCCGAGCAATCGGAACGTCACGACCCGGGTGAGCAGCCTTCGCAGCACGGCTCGGGCCGGTGGCAGCAGGCAGAGCACCCCGATCACGTCGGTGACGAACCCGGGCGTGATGAGGAAGGCCCCGCCGAGCACCACCAGCGCGCCGTCGGCCACCTCTTTGCCCGGCACCCGGTGCTCGGCGATCGCTGAGGACAAGGCCGTCCAGGCGCGCCGGCCCTCGCGCTTGAACAACCAGGTTCCGAGCAGTGCGTCGGCGATGAGCAGCAGCACCGTCGGGAGCGCTCCGATGGCTTGGCCCACCTGGATGAGCACGTAGATCTCGAGCGCCGGGACGACCAGGAACAGCACGAGCAGCAGCAGCGGCACGGGCGGCTACCTCCTTCGCGAACGCCTGCTCTTGGCGCCCCAGACGGTGACCCGCCAGAGCGCTTCCACCACGATCGCACGGGACATCTTCGACTCACCGCGCTCGCGCTCCACGAACGTGATCGGCACCTCGACGACCCGGTGGCCGGCCTTCCAGATCTGCCACGCCAGGTCGACCTGGAAGCAGTAGCCCTGCGACGCGACTCCCGAGGAGAGCACCTCGTCGAGCACCGGCCGCCGGTAGGCCCGGTACCCGCCGGTCGCGTCGCGCAGCGGCAGCCCGAGCACCAGCCGGGTGTAGGCGTTACCGCCCCGGCTCAGCAGCTCGCGGGAGCGCGGCCAGTTGACCACCGCTCCCCCGGCGACCCACCGGCTGCCCAGGACCAGGTCGGCGTTCTCGAGGCCGGCGAGCAGCCGCGGCAGCTGCTCCGGGGCGTGCGAGCCGTCGGCGTCCATCTCCACGACCACGTCGAAGTCATGCTCGCGAGCCCACGCGAAGCCCGCGACGTAGGCCGCCCCGAGACCGTCCTTGGCGGTCCGGTGCAGCACGTCGACCCACGGCTGCTCGGCGAGCTCGTCGGCGAGCTTCCCCGTCCCGTCGGGGCTGTTGTCGTCGACCACCAGCAGGTGCGCGTCCGGCACGGCGGCGTGCAGCCGGGCCGCGATGATCGACAGGTTCTCGAGCTCGTTGTACGTCGGGATGATGACCAGCACGCTCATCGGCGGGCCGCCGCGAGCAGGGCGCCGAGGCCGGCGAGCGCGAGCGCCAGCTCCGGCCACCAGCCGAGTCGGGTCGCAAGCGTCTCGCCGCTGCGGACGGTGATCTTCTGGACGATCAGATCCCGGGTGAACACCTTGGACCGTGCCTGCAGGCTGCCGTCGGGGGCGATCACCGCGGACACCCCGCTGGTGGCAGCGACGAGCACCGCGCGGCCGTGCTCGACGGCGCGGAGCCGTCCCATCGCGAGCTGCTGGCTCGTCTCCCCCGTACGCCCGAAGGTGGCGTTGTTCGTCTGCACGACCAAGAGCCTGCCCCCTCCGGTCACGACGTCGCGCACCACCCCGTCATAGGCGACCTCGAAGCAGATCACGTCCCCCAGGCGTACCGGTCCGACAGTGAGCACGCCGGGTCGCGCACCGCGGGCGAAGTCCCGCGGCACCAGGTCGACCTTGGAGGTGATCTTCCGGACCAGGGACCGGTAGGGGATGTACTCCCCGAAAGGCACCGGGTGCCGCTTGACGTAGGACGCGCCGGCCCCGGTGACCGGGTCCCAGACGATGCCGCGGTTGCTGACGTAGCGCCCTGGCCCGTCCGTGACCGCACCCACCAGCACCGGCACCCCGATGGCGGTGACCGCCCGCATGATGAGCGTGGCTGCCTCCGGGTCGGTGTAGGGGTCCAGGTCGCTGGCGTTCTCCGGCCAGATCACCAGATCCGGCCGAGGTACCGTCCCGGCGCGCACCTGCGCTGCCAGCTCCTCCGTGGCGGCAACGTGGTTGCCGAGCACCGCCGCGCGCTGGGCGAACGCCTCCAGGCCGGACCGCGGCACGTTGCCCTGGATCACCGCGACCGTCACCTGCTCCCCGCCCGTCGGTACGGGGACAACCAGCGCGACGAGCACCAGCACCGGGGCGAGGGCGCAGGCCAGCCGCGGCCGCGTCACCAGCACGGCACCGACAGCGGCGACCCCGAGCGTGACGAGTGGCGCTCCCCCCACCGCGGCGAGCGGCGTGAGCAGGCTGGCACCCTGGCTGAACGCGAGCCGACCCCAGGGAAAGCCCCCGAACGGCAACCGGTCCCGGAGCGCCTCCTCCCCGACCCACAGCGCGGCGGTCCACAGCGGCCAGCTCTCGAGCCGGGTCACGACGGCCAGCGCGGCCCCCAGCAGCGCCAGGAAGCACGCCTCCATGAGCGCCAGGGCGAGCCACGCCAGCGGGCCGGCGATGGTGCCGGCCCACACCAGCAGCGGGACGAAGAACCCGAGCCCGTGGAGCATCCCCAGCCAGCCGCCGCGCCGGACGCTCTGGCCGCGCACGCACGCGGTGAGCAGGGCCACCGACACGGGCGCGAGCCACCACAGGTCGTGCGGCGGGAAGGCCAGGTCGAGCAGCAGGCCGGAGCCGAGCGCGAGGACCTGGCGCGTCACTCCGGTCGGGCGACGTCGCTGCACCGGATCAGTCTGCCCCAGGGAACGGGCGGGGAAGAAGCACGGACCCGGTGGCGCCTTCGGACCGACCTGGCCGCGACTGGTGGTCGCGGCCCGGCCGTTGTCTACTGGGCCACCGGGTCCGTGCCCGGAAGTTGTTGCTTCCCCCTGCCTGTCCTGGCTCCGTCCGCCCCGGCAAGCCACCGCCTGGTGCTGGAGATCCGGGAACCGGTGCCTCAGGCGGTGCTGTCGCGACGACCGGTCAGGAGCAGGTCATCTGTGTTCGATCGAGACCTTACCGAGACCTCCCGAGAGGGTGTCAACAGGGCGAACAGCAGGAAACCGACTGAGCGCCCGGTTTCCACTGAGCGTGGCCGCACGTTGCTCCGTTTGGCCCTGGACGTCAGCGTGGGAAGGTGGGCCGACCGGCCACCACGGTCGTGCGGCAGGTCGGATCGGGGCCGTCCAGGTCGGGCAGGCCGGCCCGCAGCGCGTCGACGGCCCACCCGGCGAAGGTCGCCCGCGCGCCGGGCACCAGCTCGCCCAGGTCGTCGCGGCGGGCGGCGCGCCAGCCGCCCTGGGTGTGGGCAGCGAAGGCAGCCTCGACTGTCAGGGCGCTGCCCGGCGTCTGGTGCCGGACCGCTGCCCGCACCCCACCCCAAGGGTCCAAGGGGGTCACGGGCGTGTCGCTGCCCAGGGCCAGGGTGACGCCGGCCGCAGCCAGGGCGGCGAACGGGTTCATCGCCAGCGCCCGCGCGACCCCCAGTCGCTGGGCGTACATCCCGTGCTCACCGCCCCAGCGGGCGTCGAACTGCGGCTGGACGCTGGCGACGACGCCGAGGTCGGCGAGCACCGCGACCTGGGCGGGCGTGACCATCTCGACGTGCTCGACCCGGTGCCGGGCCGCCCGGACCTGCCCCGCTCCGCAGACCTCCGCCGCTCGCGTCAACCCGTCCGCGACCGCTTGCAGCGCCGCATCGCCGATCGCGTGGAAGCCGGCCTGGACGCCCGCCCGGGTGCAGGCCGTCACGTGCGCGCAGACCTGTTCGGCCGTCAGGTACTGGTGCCCGCTGCCCGCGTCGTCGGTGTAGTGGCCGGCCAGGCACGCGGTGTGGCTGCCCAGAGCGCCGTCCACGAACAGGTCACCAGCCGCCCCGAAGGCGCCGAGCTCCCGCGCCTTCGCGACATCGGTCTCGCCCCAGTACCCGATCCGCTCCACGCCGTGCTCGAGCGCCAGCAGGCTCACGAAGTCCTGCTCGCCGCTGATGTCGGGCCCGCCGCACTCGTGCACGCAGCCGATCCCGAGGGCGGCGGCCCGGTCGAGCATGGCGTCCTGGGCGTGCCGCCGCTGTGCCGGCGAGACCGACTCCTGCGCGGTCCGGCGGACGAGGTGGTGCGCGTCCTGGCGTACCAGGCCGTGCGGGAGGAAGCCGGGGAGCGCGCGGGCGCCGGGGCAGGCGGCCAGCAAGGCGCTGCTCGCCACCGCTGAGTGGACGTCGGTCCGGGCCAGGTAGACCACTCCCCCGTACGACGCCCGGTCGAGCTCCGCGGAGGTCGGCGGCCGGCTCTCCGGCCAGCGGGTCTCATCCCACCCGGTGCCGAGCACGATCCCGCCACGGGAGGCCCGGCAGTGCTTCTCGAGCCGGTCCAACGCGTCCCGGAGGCTGGTGCTCGACGTCAGGTCCAGCCCGGTCAGGGCCAGCCCGGTGGAGGTGGCGTGCACGTGCGCGTCGACGAACGCGGGGGCGACCCAGTCGCCTTCGAGGTCCACGACGGTGTCGGCGGTCAGCGCGTCCGCGCCGGCTTCCTGGCCGACCCAGGCGATCGTGGCGCCGTCGGTCAGCAGTGCCGTGGCGAACGGGTCGTGCGGGGTCCGGACGCGGCCATGACGGTAGAGGGTGGTGGCCACGCCCCGGACCCTAGTCGCTGGCGAATCGCCTGCTGAGGGGATGGTTCTCGGGAAGATCAGCGTCTACGCTGCAGGAATGACCGTCATCGCTCCGGCCACGATCACTCCCGCTGACGTCCACCGCCTGCTTGGCGAGCACCTGCTCGTCGACGGCCTCGACATGGTCCTCGACGTCGCGGCCTCGCGCGGCTCGCGGCTGGTCGATGCGCGCGATGGGTCGTCCTACCTCGACCTGTTCACGTTCTTCGCCTCCAGCGCCCTGGGGATGAACCACCCGGCGGTCGTCAACGACCCGGCCTTCACCGCCGACCTGCTCGAGGCCGCCCGCAACAAGCCGAGCAACTCCGACGTCTACACCGTCGCGATGGCCCGGTTCGTGGACGCCTTCGCGCGGGTGCTGGGCGACCCGGCGCTGCCGCACCTGTTCTTCGTCGAAGGTGGCGCGCTCGCGGTGGAGAACGCCTTGAAGGTGGCGTTCGACTGGAAGTCCCGCTGGAACGAGGCGCACGGCCTCGACCCAGCCCTCGGCTCCAAGGTGCTGCACCTGCGCGAGGCCTTCCACGGTCGCAGCGGCTACACCCTCTCGCTCACCAACACCGACCCGGTCAAGGTCGAGCGGTTCCCGCAGTTCCGTTGGCCGCGAATCCCGTCGCCCTACCTGGCGCCTGGGGTGGACGTCGCCTCCCGCGAGGTTGAGACCCTCGCCGCCGCCCGCGCCGCCTTCCTGCAGTACCCGCACGACATCGCGTGCTTCGTGATGGAGCCGATCCAGGGTGAGGGCGGCGACCACCACTTCCGACCTGCCTTCCTGCAGGCGATGCGGGCGCTGTGCCACGAGTTCGACGCGCTGTTCGTGCTCGACGAGGTGCAGAGCGGTTGCGGCATCACCGGCACCGCCTGGGCCTACCAGCAGCTCGGGGTGCAGCCCGACGTGGTGGCCTTCGGCAAGAAGACCCAGGTCTGCGGCGTGATGGCCGGCGGCCGCGTCGACGAGGTCCCCGACAACGTCTTCGCGGTCTCCTCGCGCATCAACTCGACCTGGGGCGGCTCGCTCGTCGACATGGTCCGAGCCCGCCGGATCCTGGAGGTCATCGAGGCGGAGGACCTGTTCGCCCATGCCGCTGCCGCCGGTGACCACCTGCTCTCCCTGCTGCAGGGCCTGGCCCAGCGCCACGCCGCGGTCACCGACCCGCGTGGTCGTGGTCTGATGTGTGCGTTCTCCTTGCCCGACAAGGGATCTCGCGACCTCGCGGTCAAGATGCTCCGCGAGGACGAGAAGGTCCTGCTGCTCGGCTGCGGCACCCGTAGCCTCCGGTTCCGTCCCGCCCTCAACGTCAGCGAGGCTGACCTCGAAGCTGGGGTAGCCGCCCTCGACCGCGTCCTCGCCCGTCTGGAGCTCACCGCGTGATCAGCTCGTTCATCAACGGCACCTCCGTCCCCGGTATCGCCGGTGTGTTCGTCTCGACCAACCCGGCACACCTGGACGACGTCGTGGCCGAGGTCTCGCTCGCGTCCGCCGCGCAGCTCGTCGAGGCTTTCGCGGCCGCCCGCGCCGCCCAGCCCGCGTGGGCCGACACCCCCGCCCCGGTCCGCGGCCGCGTCATCGCCCAGGTCGGCCGGCTCGTCGAGGCCAACGCCTCGGTGCTGGCGGACCTGATCGTTCGGGAGGTCGGCAAGCCGCGCGCCGAGGCCCTCGGTGAGGTACAGGAGATCGTCGACACCTGCGACTTCTTCCTCGGTGAGGGCCGCCGCCTCTACGGCCAGACCGTGCCGTCGGAGATGCGCGACAAGCAGCTGTTCACCTTCCGCGTACCCGTCGGGGTCGCCGGCATCATCACCGCCGGCAACTTCCCGGTCGCGGTGCCGTCCTGGTACCTCGTACCGGCCTTGCTCTGCGGCAATGCTGTGGTGTGGAAGCCGGCCGACTACGCCGCCGCCCTGGGCGATGCGCTGACGAAGCTGTTCATCGCCGGCGGGGTGCCGGCCGGGGTGCTCAACACGGTGCACGCCGACGGGCCCACGACCTTCGAGGGGCTGTCCCTGGCCCTGGACGCCGGGCTGGTGCAGAAGGTCGGCTTCACCGGCTCCTCCGAGGTCGGCGTCAAGATCGGCGAGCTGTGCGGGCGGCACCTGCAGAACCCGTGCCTGGAGCTCGGCGGCAAGAACCCGCTCGTCGTGATGCCCGACGCCGACCTGGCGCTGGCTGCGGAGGGTGCGCTCTTCAGTGGCTTCGGGACGGCCGGGCAGCGCTGCACCTCGCTCGGCGTCGCGATCGTCCACGACGACGTCCACGACGAGTTCCTGTCGCTGTTCCTGTCGCGCGTGGCGTCCGCGGTCGTCGGTGAGCCCTCCGGCGACGTGCTCTATGGCCCGATGCTGTCCGAGCGGTTCTTCCAGGGCTTCGAGAAGTGGCTCGGCGAGGTCCAGCCCCATCACACCCTGCACGGCGCGTCGGGTCGCATCACTGCCGCCAACCCGCGGGCCGGCTTCGTCGGCGATCCCGCCGACGGCGTCTACGCGCACCCGTCCGTGGTGTCCGGCGTGCTCCCCACGGACGCGCTCTACCTCAACGAGACCTTCGGCCCGCTCGTGCCGGTGATGCGCTTCTCGACCTTCGACGAGGCGGTGTCACTCGCCAACGGCCACGGGTACGGCCTGTCCTCCGCGATCTACACCGCCTCGGCGCAAACCGCCTTCAGGTTCCGAGCGCGCGTGTCGGCCGGCATGCTCTCGGTCAACAACTCCACCTCCGGCGCCGAGGCGCACCTGCCCTTCGGCGGCAACGGCAAGAGCGGCAACGGCTCGCGCCAGAGCGGGGTGTGGGTGCTCGACCAGTTCACTCGCTGGCAGTCGATGAACTGGGACTACGCCGGCAAGCTCCAGAAGGCCCAGATGGACGTCGAGGAGTCCGCGTTCGACCTGGACTTCCGGCTCTGACGAGGGATCTCACCACTGCCCCTGAGCCCGTACACAAAAGTTCCTGTGAAGTGCACTCATAGAGGTGATCGGCCCGATCACGTCTATGACGTGATTTCGAAGGAACTTTTCCGTACGCGCTCCACAGCACCCCCAGGTTCTCGCGGGTGCTGGCTCAGTGCTCAGGTCTGGGCGCGGTACCAGCGGGGGCTGGTACTGGGCGGCGGGGTGTAGTTCGCCTTGAGCACCAGCAGGGAGGGCCGGCCACTGGCGATGCCGGCAGCCACCGCTGCTCCGAGCTGCTCGACCGTCACCTCACGGGCCTCGACGCGGAACGCCCGGGCCAGCGCGACGAAGTCCGGCGGCTCCAGGTCGCACCCCAGCGGCTGCTCACCGTCCTTGGTGAAGTCGTAGGCCAGCATGCCGTAGCCGCCGTCGTCGACCAGCACCGTGGTGAGCGGGATCCGCTCCTGCGCCGCAGTCGCCAGGTCGCCGCACGCGAACAAGAACCCGCCGTCGCCGACGAGCGCGACCGCCGGCCGGCCGGACAGCGCCGCGCCGAGCCCGGCCGGGAAGCCGAACCCGAGGGTTCCCCAGCCCACCGGGTACGCCAGCCCGCGCGGCCGGCTGACCCGGCCGTACCCGCCGAACCAGTAGCCGGGGATGCACATGTCGGCGACCACGACAGTGTCCTCGGTCAGGCCGGACTCGAAGGCGTCGAGAAACGCCGTCTCCGGGCAGGCCGGGCGACCAGAAGGCCTGGTGAACCAGGGATCGCGGGGTTCGACGGGCAGGTGCTCGAGCAGCACGGTGAGGCCCGCGACGGCGTCGAGCGGCACATGCACATCGGGCTCGAGGTTCTCCGGGTGTGCGAGGTCGACCGTCACGACCCACGGCGGCCGGGGCTGGCGGAAGCCCTGGGTGTTCATGCCGTCAAGGTCGGAGCCGACGACCACGACGAGGTCCGCGGCGTCCCACAGGTCACCGGCCTCGCGGGCGTGCGGTGGCAAGGGCACCAGGTTCGGGTGGTCCGGCGGGAGCAGGCCCCGACCACCGTACGAGGTGAGCAGCGGGGCGCCGAGCCGGACGCAGAGGTCCTCGACCAGGGGGCCTGCGTCGGAGGCGGTCGCTCCCCCGCCGGCCCACACGAGCGGCCGTGCGAAGGGTCGGGGGAAGGGGTCGCGGTCGGACAGGAACCCGCGCGTCGGGGGGACGTGCGTCTCCGGCCTCGGGACGGGCACCGAAGCGGACAGCAGGTCGGTGGGGATCTCGACGTACACCGGACGGCGCGGGTGCACCATCGCGAGCCGGCCGGCCCGGACCACGACGTCGTGCAGGTCCTCGGCGCGCTCCACCCGCACCTGCGCCTTGGTCACCGGCCGGAAGAACGACGCCTGGTCGGTGGTCTCGTGAAGCACCCCGCGAAAGACGCCGGGTTTCCGTGCGGTGGTGGGGATGTCGGTCGCGATGACCAGCAGCGGGGTGTGGCACGACCAGGCCTCCCCGACGGCCGTGACGATGTTGGAGGCGCCAGGTCCAGTGGTGGTGAGAGCGACGCCGAGACGACCGCGGGCGCGGGCGTACCCGTCGGCGGCATACCCGGCGGTCTGCTCGTGCCGGACCCCGACGAGCCGCACTGAGGAACGCGGGAATCCCTTCCAGGCCGCGAGGTTGTGCACTCCTGGCAGCCCGAAGGCCACCTCGACGCCGAGTTCCTGCAGGCCCAGGACGAGAGCGTCGCCACCTGTCGTCACGCCGTGACCTCCTTGATCTGATCGGCCGAGAGTCCCAGCTGGGCGAGCACTTCTGTGGTGTGCTGCCCGAGCAGCGGTGGCGAGGTCCGGATCCGGGGGCGCTCCCCGTCCAGTCGGTACGGCGATCCGACGAGCGTGACCTCTCCCGCCGGGTGGGGCAGCGTCTGGAGCTGTCCGGTGGCTTGGAGCTGCGGGTCGCTCGGCAGCTGGCCCAGGTCCTGCACGGGCGCGCACGGGACACCGTGCGCGCCGAGGACGGCGACCCAGTCGCGGGCGGTCCGGCCCTGCAACGCCGTTTCGAGGGCCGCGGTCAGCGCATCCCGGTCGGCGACCCGGCCGGCGTTGGTGGCCCACGAGTCCGGTGGCGTCACACCGATCGCCTTGCAGAGCTGGAGGAACTGGCCGTCGTTGCCGGCTCCGAGCACCAGCGCCGCGTCGGCGCACCGCAGCGGGCCGTACGGGACGATGTTGGGGTGGGCGTTGCCCGTCGGGCCGGGGACCACTCCCCCGATCAGGGCGTTGCTGGCCTGGTTGACGAGCATCGACACGGCGGCTTCGAGGAGCCCGACCTCGACCTGCAGCGGTCGCTTGGCGAGCAGGCCGGCGAGCGCTCCGACGGCGGCGTAGAGGCCGGTCACCACGTCGGCGATCGCCACCCCGACCTTGGTCGGCTCGGTCGTGCCGGTCACCGACATCAGGCCGCTGCGAGCCTGGGCCATCACGTCATAGCCGGGCTTGTCGCCGTCCGGGCCATCGCCGCCGGCGCCGCGGACGGATACCCAGACGCTGGATCCCCGGTCCCGTAGGCGATCCAGTCCGAGTTTCTGGAGGTGATAGGGCAGGAAGTTCTCGACGACCACGTCCGCGTGCTCCGCGAGGGTCGCGACCACGGCGAGCCCTGTGGGGGTCGTGAGGTCCAGCGCGAGTGACCGTCGATCCCGGTTCACGGCGAAGAAGTAGGCCGCGTCGTCACCGTGGAACGGCGGCCCCCAGTGCCGAGTGTCATCCCCGAGACCGGGCCTTTCCACCTTGAGCACGTCGGCGCCGAGATCGGCGAGCACCATGCAGCAGTAGGGGCCGGCGAGCACCCGGGACAGGTCCAGCACCCGTACCCCGCCGAGCGGGCCGGTGATCTTGTCCTGCGTCGGCCAGCCAGGGCCAGCGGCGAGGGCGTCTTCGAGCGGTGTCACAGGGGCACGCTTTCACACTCCGGGTCCCGTGAGGCGGATGCTTCCCGACACTGGCAGGCTGGCGGGATGTCGTTGCCCTTGGACCCGCTGCCCGCAGAAGCGCTGTCGTTCCTGGCGGAGCGGCACCTGGCCACCCTCACAACGCTGCGGGCCGACGGCTCGCCGCACGTCGTGGCCGTCGGGTTCACCTATGCCGAAGGGCTGGTCCGGGTGATCACCGACGGGGCGTCCCGGAAGGCGCTGCATGCCGGCCTCGGTGGGCGTGCGGTCGTCGCCCAGGTCGACGGCGCCCGTTGGCTGTCGTTGGAGGGGGTGGTGGCGGTCTCAGCGGATCCGGAACGGGTCGCGGACGCGGTGCGCCGGTACGCCCAGCGCTACCGCGAGCCGCGCGTCAACCCGACGCGGGTGGTTCTGGAGATCACCGTCGACCGCGTCCTCGGTCGGCCCTGACCCCTTCGTCCCCCCGCTGCGTCCCTCCCTCCCCCGCTGCGTCCGCAAGGGTCAAGGGGCACCGAGCGTGGGCGTGAGGACGTAAGGGGGGTGGGGGTGGGTCAGTGAGGGGCATAGGGTCGCCGAGGTGACCCTCCTGGTTGGCGCGGTGGTCAGGCTCCGGCCGGCGACGCTGGACGACATCGACGCGCTCGTGCCGATCCGTGAGTCGCCGGAGGTGCGCCGGCACTGGCGCGGTGGTGAGGACATGAGAGCCGCCATCGAGGAGGACTTCGCGGAGCCGGACTCCACCCCGTACGTGATCGAGTACGACGGGCGCACTGTCGGGTGGATCCAGTGGTCGGCGGAGGTGGAGCCCGACTACCGGCACGCCTCAATCGACATCTACCTCGACCCGGCGGTGCACGGCCGCGGCGTCGGGACCGACGCCGTCCGGACGCTGGCCAGGCACCTGATCGACGACCACGGCCACCACCGGCTCGAGATCGACCCGGCGGCCGACAACGCAGCGGCGATCGCCTGCTACACCAAGGTCGGCTTCAAGCCGGTCGGGCTCACCCGTCGCAGCGAGCGGGGCCTGGATGGCAGCTGGCACGACAGCCTGCTCATGGACCTGCTCGCCGAGGAGCTGACGGACCTACCCTGAGGGCATGTGCCGCAGCATCAAGCCGCTCAACAACCTCGCACCGCCGGCGACCGAGGACGAGGTCCGCGAGGCCGCCTTGCAGTACGTCCGCAAGATCTCCGGCGGCGTCCGGCCCGCCCAGGTCAACGAGCAGGCCTTCAACGACGCGGTCGCCCAGATCGCCGAAACGTCAAGGGATCTGCTCGATCGCCTGGTGACCAGTGCGCCACCGAAGGACCGCGCGGCGGAGGCCGCCAAGGCCAAGGCACGCGCCCAGGCCCGGTACGGCACTAGTTGACCTTGCGCTCGTAGCCGTCCCAGTACGAAGCCCGCAGGTCCTTCTTCAGGAGCTTGCCACTCGGGTTGCGGGGCAGGACGTCCGCCCACTCCACCGATGTCGGGCACTTGAAGCCGGCGAGCTGCGTGCGGCAGGCGGCCAGCACCTCCTCCTCGGACAACGAGCTTCCGGCGGCCCGGACCAGCACCGCCTTCGGGGTCTCACCCCAGCGCTCGCTCGGCACCCCGATGACGGCGGCGTCAGCCACTCCGGGGATGCCCATCAGGACGTTCTCGACCTCGGCGGGGTACACGTTCTCCCCGCCTGACACGATCATGTCCTTCACGCGGTCGTGCAGGAACACATACCCGTCGGCGTCGAGGTACCCGACGTCGCCGCTGCGGAACCAGCCGTGCGCGTCGATCGCCTCCGCCGTAGCGGCCTCGTTGCGCCAGTAGCCCTTCATGACCTGCTGGCTGCGTACGAGGATCTCGCCGACCTCACCGGTCGCGGCGTCGGCACCGGTGACGAGGTCGATGATCCGGAGCTCGACCCCAGGACCGGGCAGGCCACAGCTGCGGAGCCGGTCGGCGTGCGGGCCGTCCGGGTCGTGGTCGGCGGGTGGCAGGTGCACCACCCCGCCGGTGGTCTCCGTCAGGCCGTACACCTGCCAGAACCGGCAGCCGAAGGTCTTCAGGCTGGCTCGGAGCACCTCGTCCGAGATCGGGGACGCCCCGTAGACCAGGGTCTCCAGCGACGAGAAGTCGGCCTGTTCCACGCCCGGAACCATGAGCATGAACTGCAGCGCGACCGGCACCAGGAAGCCGTGCGTGATGCGTTGCTCACCGATGAGCGCGACGAGCTTCGTCGGGTCGAGGTCGCGGACCAGGATGCTTTTGGCCCCGACGGCCATGCCGGCGACTGCCCAACCGGTGCCGCCGATGTGGAACAGCGGCATCGCGACCAGGTTCACGCTCTCGGCACCGACCCCCCAGTGCGTCTGGAAGAAGTCCAGCAGGATCTCCTGGAACAGGTTGTCGTTGACGAGCATGACGCCCTTGGGCCGGCCGGTCGTGCCCGAGGAGTAGAGCTGGAACGCGACGTCCTGCCCAACCGGCTCCGCCCCGGGGTCGATCGCCTGCTGTGCGTCGACCCAGGGCGCGTAGTCGCGGCCGATGACGATGCTCCGGTTGACCGACAGGCCCTCGAGCAGCGGCACGTAGTCCGGCCCGACGATGAGCAGGTCGGCTCCGCTGTCCTCCACGATCACCGCGACCTCGGGGGACGCCAGCCGCCAGTTGACGGCGACCACGACCGCGTTCAGCAGCGCGGCGCCGTACAGCACCTCGAAGTGCTCGATTCCGTTGCGGTCCAGGAACGCGATCCGGTCCTGGCTGCCGACACCCTCGGCGGCGAGCGCCTGCGCGACCTGGCATGCGCGGGCGTACAGCTCCGCCCAGGTGACTGACCGGTTCTCCAGAACCAGCGCCACCTTGTCGGGCCGTTCGGCGGCGTGCGTGCGGAGCAGGTCAGCGAGGCTCGTGATCACGGCGGGAGTCTCGCGCAGGGTCGCAGCGCCGTCTAGTCAGGCGCTCGCGGCGGCGTTGTGCGCCTCCAGCGTCGAGGTCGCGTCGAGGTACTCCCCCACCCAGCGCTCGATGACGGCGGCGGTCTTCTCGACCTTGGTGAACTGTCCGACGACCTGACCGACCGGGTTGAAGGCCACCTTGACGGTCTGGTCCGGCCAGCGGTGAGTGGCGGCGACAGCCATCCCGGAGACCATGTACTGCAAGGGCATTCCCAGCGGGTCGGGGGTGTCGGCCTTCTCCCACGCCTCGGTCCACTCGTTCTTCAGCATCCGGCACGGCTTGCCGGTGAAGGACCGCGACCGCACCGTGTCGCGCGAGGTCGCGTCCATGTAGGCGGCCTGCTGCACGCTGGTGTTCTCCGACTCCTCGACCATCAGCCACTGCGAGCCGGACCAGGCACCCTGGCAGCCCAGTGCCAGCGCGGCGGCGATCTGCTGGCCGCTGCCGATCCCGCCGGCGGCGAGCACCGGCCGCGGCGCGACGGCCTTGACGACCTGCGGCCACAGCACGATCGAGCCGACGTCGCCGGCGTGCCCGCCGCCCTCGCCGCCCTGCGCGATGATGATGTCGACGTCAGCCTCGGCGTGCTTCAAGGCCTGGTACGGGGACCCGCACAGCGCCGCGACCTTGCGACCGGCGGCGTGGATGAGGTCGATCATGTCCTTCGGCGGCGTGCCGAGGGCGTTCGCGATCAGCGTCATCTTCGGGTGCTTCAGCGCGATCTCGACCTGCGGCGTGGCGGTGGCCTCGGTCCAGCCGAGCAACTGGAGCGAGTTGTCCTCGCCGGCGTCCGGCAGCGGCACGCCGTGGTCGATCAGCAGACCTCGGGCGAAGTCGAGGTGCCCCTGCGGGACCATGTCCTGGAGCATCTTGGTGAGCTCCTCGGTGGAGACGTTCGCGTCCATCCCCTCGTACTTGTTGGGGATCACGATGTCGACGCCGTAGGTGTGGTCGCCGATGTGCTCGTCGATCCAGTTCAGCTCGATCTCGAGCTGCTCCGGGGTGAACCCGACGGCGCCGAGCACGCCCAAGCCGCCGGCCTTGCTCACGGCGACGACGACGTCTCGGCAGTGCGTGAAGGCGAAGATCGGGAACTCGATGCCGAGCTCGTCGCAGAGAGGTGTGTGCATGGTGACTCCTTCTAGAGGGATGCGGCGTGCTTGACGGCGAGGTAGCCGAAGACCATGGCGGGGCCGATCGTGGCGCCGGGGCCGGCGTACTCCGGGCCCATCACGCTCGCGGCGGCGTTGCCCGTGGCGTACAGGCCTTCGATCACGGTGCCGTCGGTGCGCTGGACTTGGCCGTGCTCGTCGGTGACCAGGCCGCCCTTGGTGCCGAGGTCGCCGATCTCGACGCGTACGCCGTAGAACGGGCCCTTCTCAATCGTGTCGATGCAGGGGTTCTGCAGGTTCGGGTCGCCGTAGTAGCGGTCGTAGGCGGAGGCGCCGCGGCCGAAGTCCTCGTCGACGCCGGTGGCCGCGAAGCTGTTCCAGCGCTGGACGGTGGCCTTCAGGGTGTCGGCGGGGACGTCGATGCTGGCGGCGAGCGCGTCCAGGGAGTCGGCGCGGTGGATCACGCCGGCCTCGTAGTAGGCCTTGCTGAAGGGCACGCCCGGGAGCACCTGCGCGAAGGGGTAGCGCGAGCGGGCTTTGGCGTCCATGACGAACCAGATCGGGTCGTGCTTGCCGGCCAGCTGGGCATGCACGAACGTCACGTAGGGCAGCGACTCGTTGGTGAACCGCTTGCCTTCGGTCGTCACGATCACCGAGCAGGGGATGGCTCGCTCGCTGACCAGCGGGACACTCGCGCCCGCAGGGTGCCGGATCGAGGGCATCCACCAGGCGTCATCCATCAGGTCGACGGCCGCGCCGAGGGCCTGCCCGGCCTGGATCCCGTCACCGGTGTTCTGCTGCGCGCCGGAGCTGAAGTCGGGGTGGGCGCCGTCGGGGAGGTACTCCGAGCGCATCTGCGCGTTGTGCTCGAACCCGCCGCAGGCGAGCAGGACGGCCTTGCGGGCGCCGATCCTCCTGGGCCCGGTGTCCTTGCTGTTCACGACGACGCCCACGACCCGGCCGTCCTCGACGACGAGCTCGGTCATCGGCGTCCGGAGGTGTACGGGGATGTTCGCGTCCTTCAGAGCCAGCCGCAGCCGGGCCGCGAGCGCCCGTCCGCCGGTGGCCATGTGCCGGCGGATCACAGCGTTGGAGGAGACCCGCCAGGCGGCTGTGAGGGAGGCGCGGCGACCGGCCCAGGTGCGCTTGGCCATCGCCAGGTCCTTGTACTCCCGGCCGGTGATCCACAGCCCGAGCGGGCCCTTGAGGCTGTTGGGCCGCTGGGCCTTCTCGTCCGCGCCGAGCTTGCGGGTGTCGATGGCTTTGGACTCGATCGAACGCCCCATCGGCCGGCCGCCCTCGAGCTCCGGGTGGTAGCCGGGGTAGCCCTTCATCCAGGTCCACTGCAGCCACGGGCTGCGCTCGAGGAGCTCGATGACGGCGGGGCCGTTGTCGACGTAGGCCTCCAGGCGGACCGGGTCGATGGTGCCCTCGGTGAGCTTGGTGAGGTAGGTGAGGATCGAGTCGCGGGAGTCGTTGTGGCCGAGCCGCGTGAGCACCGGGTTGTTCGGGATCCAGATCGCCCCGCCGGAGATCGCGGTCGAGCCGCCGAACTTGGAGCCCTTCTCCAGCACGACGCTCGTCAGGCCCTCGTGGTGCGCGGTCAGCGCCGACGCCATCCCACCGCCGCCGGATCCGACCACGACGACGTCGTACTCCTCATCCCAAGTCATCCCGGGATACTAGAACACGTTCCTGTTTTGTCGAGCATTCCCCTGCCTTGTGTCCTCAATAGTCAAGGGACCCTGCGCTCAGGCTTGAGGACGTACGCAGGGTTGGGGCGAAAGGCCGCGGGGAGGGGGGTGCTGCGGCTACGGTCTGTCGGTCTCAAGGAGGAGCAGTACGTGGCCAAGCAACCCCCCGAGCCGGCCAAGGTCCGGGCGTCGGCGTCCGGGCGCATCCCGCAGTGGGCCATGGACGAGGCGCTGGGCAAGCCGAACGTGGTCGTGCCCTTCCGCCGGCCGACCCCAGCTCGGAAGCCGCCCAGGCACCGCCGCTGGGGCCGCCGGATCGTGGTCGTCTCCATGGTGGTGGCGATCGTCGGCGCCGCGTTCTACTTCCGGAGCCCCACACCCGGCGAACGGGACGTCCTCGGGCGACCCATCAACACCGAGGCGCCGAAGGCGGGGCACGAGGAGGCCAGGCGCCCGCTGGGTCACGCGCCCGCTGGTGGCGTACAGGCTGAAGGGCGGGGGTTCCGGTTCCTGGGTCACCAGAAGGGCGAGGCCGGCGCGCCGATCACCTGGTCGCCGTGCCGCCCGATCCACTA
>JBKJVH010000150.1:0-4606 GCA_046590985.1 Mycobacteriales bacterium | reverse complement strand
GGTCGGCGTCGCCCTGGCCGTCGAACAACTGCTCGGGCTGGAGGTGCCGCCCCGCGCCACCTGGCTGCGGACCCTTCTCTGCGAGGCCAACCGCGTGTTGTCCCACCTGATGTTCCTGGGCTATCTGCACCCTCCAGCCATCGGGTTGCGTCAGGGGTTGCAGCACGTCCTGGAGGAGGCGACGGGTGGTCGGATCCACCTCGTCTACACCTGCGTGGGCGCGGTGCGCGAGGACGTTCCTGCCGGCTGGACCGACAGCTGCCGCGCGGCCGTTAAGGCAGTGCGGTCTCTCCCTGCGCTGGACCTGCAGCAGCTGGAGGGAGTGGGTGTGCTCACGCCGGCGGTCGCCCTTTCCTACGGCGTGTCCGGCCCGGTGGCGCGGGCCAGTGGAGTCGATCTTGACCTGCGACGCGACGACCCGGTGCTGGCCTACGGCGAGTTGGAGGTGCCCGTCGTCCTCGGCTCGCGTGGGGACGCGGCCGAGCGCTTCTCCTGCCTGATCCGACAGATCGCCGTCTCCCTCGACCTGATCGACACCTGCCTCGACCAGCTGCCGGCTGGCCCGGTCAACGTCCCATTGCCCAAGACGGTGCGGGCGCCTGAGGGCACCGCGTATGCCTGGACGGAGGCGCCGTCGGGGATCTCGGGCTACTACCTGGTGTCTCGTGGGGCCCCGACGCCCTGGCGACTGGCGATGCGGACGCCGTCGTTCAACAACGTCTCGGCGCTACCCGCCGTGCTCCCCGGCTGCCGGGTCCAGGAGCTGCCTGCGGTGCTGGCGTCGTTCTTCTTCGTGGTCGGCGACATCGACCGCTGAGGTCAGCCGCCGAGATAGTCGAGGAACCGGGCCCGCAGCAAGGGCTCGTCATCGCCCAGGTCCTTTCCCATCAGCTCGCGGGCGATCTCGACAGCCTCGGCGATGGTGCCGGTCACAGCCCCGGATGAGCCGTCGCCCGACACCAGTCCGCGGGTCGAGTGCAGGTGCTTGATGACGTCCCAGAAGAACCCGACGTCGTGATCTTCACGGGCCTTCTCGAAGGCGCGTTGCCGCAGCTCGTCAGTGGTCAACGCGTCGAGGTCCATGCCCGCAACCTAGTCGTCAAGATCGGGGAGGTCAGGTGCGCGGCAGGCACGCTCTAGGAGCAGCGCTGCCACCAGCAGCAACAGGGCGGCCAGCGCCGAGATGCCTGACACCAGCGCGTCATGGGACGCAGCGAGCAACTGGTCGCGACGTGGGAACGTCCAGGCAAAGAAGCCGGCGTACATCCCGAGCAGTACCGCACCCGCAGCCGAGGACGCCTTCGCGAGTGCGGCAGCACGGGCGACCTGCAGCGGGTGCATCCCGCGGCCCTCCGAACTGTGCTGCAGCTGGTCGTTGATGGTCTTGGCCAACCCCAGCTCGAACAGCGCGATCAAAACCGCCGTCGCCGGTGCGTAGCCCGGCAGGGAGACCAGCGAGCCGTAGGCCTGGTCTGCCAGCAGCCAGGCAACCAGCGCGGCGAGCCCAGCGACCGCCACGATGGTGCGCCACGACGTCGGCCTCATCGCAACGCCCCCACTGCCCGCACCGTCGTGGCGTCCACCGGCAGCCCTGCCACCGGCCCGTGTCCCTCAAGGACAGCGTCCGGGTCCAGGTCCAGCCACGGCACGAGGACGAAGGCCCGTTGGTGCGCGCGGGGGTGCGGCAGCACCAACGCCGGGTCGGTGCCGGTTGCCTGGATGACGTCGACGTCCAAGGTCCGCGGCCCCCATCGCTGGTCCCGCTGCCGATGGGCACGCTCCTCAGCAAGCGTGGCCCGACGCCAGGCCTCCGCGGCGTCCCAGGTGCACTGGACGACGAGGTTGAGGAAGGCCGGCTGATCAGCCAGCCCCCACGGCTGGGTCTCGAAGACCCGCGAGATGGCCGTCGGCTCCAGCACCTCGACCCCGAGGCGCAGGTTGGCCATCCGGTCACCGAGGTTGGAGCCCAGCGACAGCACCGAGGTCACGGCCGCTCCACGGTCACCGAGACATCCGCGAAGGGAAGCGGGATCGGTGCATGCGGCTTGTGCACGGTCACCCGCGCGCTGATGACCCGAGGGTGCCGCAGGCAGACGTCCGCGAGGCGAGCCGCCAGGGTCTCGAGCAGGTTGACGGGCTCACCAGCGACCACCTCCGCCAAGCGGTGGGCGAGGGCTGCGTAGTCAGCCGTGTCCGCCAGCGCGTCGGAGCTCGCGGCGTCGCGGGTGTCGATCGCTAACTCGACATCAACGACGAACTCTTGGCCGTCCCGCCTCTCCTCGGCCAGCACACCATGGTGGCCGCGCAGCCGCAGGCCGGTCAGCGCGATGCGGTCAGGCATCAGCGGTCTGCCTCAGGATTGAGCCGGCCGAGCACCGGAGAGGCGTGATGAACCTGCAGCCGCCAGCCGCCCTGCCGTTGCACGAACACGTTGGTCGCGACGACCGAGGCGTTCTCGCCTACGTCGGCCGAGGTCAGGACGTTTTCGGTGCAGGTCACCACAGCCGTTTGGGCGTGAACGCTCACCTCGACGTCGGTGAGGAAGAACTGGATGTAGTCGGTGTTGGCCATCACCGCCGACCAGGAGCGAAGCACCGCCGCCCGCCCCCGAAGCATCGGCCAGCCAGGGTGCACACAGACCAGCGCGTCGTCGTCCTGCTCGTCCCAGACCGACTCCATCAGGTCCACATCACCGGTCTCGAAGGCGGCATAGAGCTGGGCGTTCGCTCGCTCCACAGCCTGCTTCACCTCCTCAGCTGCTGACATGGTCGCCCGCGCCCTGCTGCAACCTCTCGACCACGCGCACAGCATCAGCGCTGGCCGCCACGTCGTGCACCCGCACACCCCAGACCCCCTGCTGCGCGACGAGCGCGGTAAGAGCGGCGGTCGCATCGTCGCGATCCTTGGGCTGACGGTCGAGCAGCTCGCCCAGGAAGCGCTTGCGCGATGCGCCGATGAGCACCGGGCCAAGTTGCTGGAGTCGGGGGATCGCACGCAGCAGCGCCCAGTTGTGCTCCGCCGTCTTGGCAAAACCCAGCCCCGGGTCAACGGCCAGCTGCTCGATGCCCGCCTCACGCGCCGCCTCGACCCTCGCGGACAGCTCCGCGCAGACCTCGTCGACGACGTCGTCATAAACCGCTCGCGCCTGCATGTCCGAGCTCTCACCCCGCCAGTGCATCACGATGTACGGCGAACCAAGGCTGGCGATCGTGGCCAGCATCTGTGGGTCGGCCAGACCGCCACTGACATCGTTGACCAGGACCGCCCCGGCTCCCACCGCCGCTGCCGCAACCTCAGCTCGCATGGTGTCGATCGAGCAGCGCACGCCTTCGCGGGTCAGAGCCTCGACGACCGGCACCACCCGCGCCAGCTCCTGCTCGCAGGTGACCCGCAGGGCGCCGGGCCTGGTCGACTCCCCGCCGACGTCCACGAGATCGGCACCCGCCGCGAACAGGCTGCGACCGAACACCACGGCCTGCTCACACGTGTCGTGCTCACCACCGTCGCTGAAGCTGTCAGGGGTGACGTTGAGGACGCCCATGACCAGCGTCCTGCCCAGGACCGGGAGCAGCGTCAGCTGGCCGGGTCCGTGCCGGTCCGGCGGCGCGACTGCCGGGTCGCTTGCGGCTTCGCCGGCTTGGGCGGTGTCGCCTCGCGGTTGACCTGACTGGCGCGTGGCCTCCCGGCCGGTTTGCGACCACTGCTGCCGTTGCTGCCAGCTGGGGCCTTGCGGGACGACCCCTTTCCGCGGCCGCGACCGCGCGCGAGGTCATCGAGATCCGCGGGACCCATCACAGCCAGCTCGGCAGGAGTCAGCACGGGAGGCAACGTCGAGAGCGGACGACGGCCACCCGCGGTCGGGTGCTGGCGCGGCGGGCGCTTGACGACCGGCGTGAACACGTCAGCGACCTCTTCTTTGGTCAAGGTCTCCTTGTCAAGCAACCGCAGGACCATCTCGTCGAGCACCTCGCGGTAGTCGACCAGGATCTCCCACGCCTCGTGGTGGGCGTTCTCCACGAGCGCGCGCACCTCACCATCGACCTTGGCGGCCACCTCCTCGGAGTAGTCGCGCTGGTGCCCCATGTCACGGCCGAGGAAAACCTCACCAGACTCCTGGCCGAACTTGACGGCCCCCAGTGTTTCGCTCATGCCGTATTGGGTGACCATGGCTCGCGCGATCCCGGTGGCCTTCTCGATGTCGTTGCTGGCGCCGGTTGTCGGGTCGTGGAAGACCAGCTCCTCGGCCGCCCTTCCGCCCATGGCGTAGGCAAGCATGTCGAGCAGCTCGGCGCGGGATTGGGAGTAACGGTCCTCCTCGGGCAGGACCATCGTGTAGCCGAGGGCTCGGCCGCGCGGCAGGATCGTGACCTTGTGCACCGGGTCGGTGTTGGGCAGCGCGTGAGCGACCAGAGCGTGACCGGCCTCGTGGTAAGCCGTGACCTTCTTCTCCTTGTCGTTCATCAGGCGGGTCTTGCGCTGCGGCCCGCCCATCACACGATCGATCGACTCCTCGAGGGTCACCAGGTTGATCTGCTTGCCGCCCGTGCGGGCGGTCAGCAGCGCCGCTTCGTTGACGACGTTTGCCAGGTCGGCGCCGGTGAAGCCG
>JBKJVH010000179.1:0-7864 GCA_046590985.1 Mycobacteriales bacterium | reverse complement strand
TTCGTGGCGGGTGCCTTCGTGACCGGTGCCTTCTTGGCGGGGGCCTTCCTCGCCGGTGCCTTCTTGGCCGGAGCCTTCTTGGCCGGTGCCTTCTTCGCCGCGGCCTTCTTGGCCGCTGCCGGTCGCGCGGCGGCGGGCGCGGCGTTGGCGTGCACGTGCGCGAGAGCCGCGGAGGCGTGATCCAGGGCCGTCACGGCTTTGGTGGCCGGGTCGTAGCGCCAGGAGGCCTCCCGGGTGCGCTTGCGGGCGTACCAGGTGACGGTCACCCGCCAGCTGCCCTGCTCCTCGCGGAAGGTCTCCCAGTCGATGCTGTCCTCCCGGAGGGACGGCATCGCCGCGAGGGCGGCGTCGACCGCGGCACCGAGCCTGACCGCGGACGGACCGAGCCGGCCGCGGGCGAAGAACGTCTCGCGGCAGGCCTCGATCATCCGGGCCATCTCGCCCTGCACAGGTCCGGAGAAGCGCTCGACGCGCGCCACCGGCACGCCGGCGGCCAGCGCGATCGACTCGGCGGACTGTCCGGCGCGCAGCCGGGACTGGATCTCCTTGGGGCTGAGGTCCGAGACGAGGGGGATGTCTGACCCTGGCTGGTGCAGGTCGCCGCGCACCGCGGCGGTCAGCCGGTCGTCCAGAGCCACGCGGAAGCCGCCCTGGGTCGCGCCCCGCTTGCCGGCGAGCAGGACGTGGCGTCCGTCTTCGCTCACCGCGACGACGTGCAGCTCGCGCACCTGCTTCTCCTTCATGTCACGTTCGGTTGCGGGAAGTCTCCCCATGACCCCGTACATGCACAAGCGCCCCCGCCGAAAGGCAGGGGCGCAGGTGCGGAAAGCAGGACTACGGGCGGACGGCGCCGACGTAGTCGCTCCGGAAGGCTGCCTGGATCTTCACAACGTCACCCGTGTGCGGCGCGCTGATCATCTGACCGTTGCCGATGTAGATCCCGACGTGGTGGATCGGCGAGCCGTAGAACGTGAGGTCACCCGGCTGCAGGTCGCCCTGGCTGACGTGCCGGCCGCCGGAGTACTGCGCCTTGCTGGAGTGCGGCAGCGAGACGCCGGCGTGGCCCCAGGCCCACATGGTCAGACCGGAGCAGTCGAACGAGCTCGGGCCGGAGGCGCCCCACTTGTAGGGCTTGCCGAGCTGGTTGTAGGCCTCGCGGACCGCCACGCCGGCGCGGCCGCTGGCCGGGCCGTTGTAGGTGCCGCCGGTGTCCGGGGAAGATCCCGCGGAGGAGTCGGACGAGGCAGCGGCCGCGAGCGCACGGCTGCGGGAGGCGCGCGCAGCGGCGGCGGCGCGGGCCGCGTTGGCCGCCGCGGCGGCGCGGATCTTGGCAAGGCGGGCGCGCTCGTCGGCGCGGAGGGAGCTCAGCAGCCTGCTCTGCTCAGCGAGCGCGTTCTCGATGATCGACTTCTGAGTCTTCAGCTGCTTCGCGACGACGTTCGCGGCGGCCTCCGCCCGCGACGCGTCAGCCTGGACGGCGGCGAGCCGGTGGCGGGCGGTCGCGGCCACGGCCATCTGGGCGCTCTGGCCGTTGGCGATCCGGTTCAGCGACGCGGCGCGGTCCAGGAAGGTCTGCGGGTTGCTGGTGCTGATGAGCTGCACGAACTGGTCGGCGCCACCGGAGCGGTAGGCCGCCGCCGCGACGTTGCCCATCGACTTCTTGATGGTGGTGAGCTGGACCTGCTCGGCGGCGACGCGAGCCTTCGCCACAGCGGCGGAGCGGTTCGCCGAGGCGAGCTCGATGCGGGCCTCGGAGTACTGCTCGACGGCGGCATCGACCTTGTCGTTGAGCGCGTTGACGCGCTGCTCGACCTCGCGCAGCGTGGGCCGCGGGTCGGCGTGGCCGACGCCGACAGGCAGCACGGACAGCGTCGCCGCAGCGGCGAGGCCGGTCACGAGCAGAGCGCGGAGGGTACGGGGGGGCTGCGTTCGGGGGCTCGCCAAGGGAGGCGGGTCTCCATTCTTCCTTCGACCGCCTACCGGGTGAGCTGACGGGTTCGGGCGGGAAGATGCCCTACGGCGCTTCCTCCCGGTCAGCGTCGACCGGTTCTCAGCACCGATTCACCCCAGGGAACGTGGTTCCCCGGCTCCGCGCACGAACCGGGGGGCTCGCGTGCAGACTCGGCGGTGGTCCTGGTGCCGTCTCCCGTGTGGGAGACCGTCGCTCCGGTGGACCGCGGCCCAGTGTACGGACCGTCAACAGACCAGGACAACCCACCTGGCCAAGCGTGTCCGGAGTCTCAACGCCGACTCGAGGCCCTCAGCAGGCCCTCAGGAAGCCTCCGACATCCCGGGCGGCAAGCCCAGCGGCACCAGCCGCAGGTGCGGCACCAGGCCGCTCTCGGCCAGCGTCGCGAGCGCCTGCGCCTCGCCGCCGTCCACCTCATACACCCCCGGGTTTCCCAACAGGACCGTCATGACGCAGTCCCCGCACTGGAGGTCTCGCACCGCGCAGTCGTCGCAGTCGATCAGCACTGCCTTGCTCCACTTCTCCGACGGCACCCTCGGCCGTACGTCAGAACCTAGGAGCAGGGTCAGACAGAACCGCGATCGAGCAGCCGGGCGAGCGCGATCGAGGGCACCGCGCGGGCGCCCGTGCGCACCACGCCGTCGATGACCTCCTTGTCGCTGGAGACCACCACGACCGGCCGGCCCTCGGGCTCGTGGCGCGCCAACCGGCGGATCACCTCGTCCGCGGTCTCCCCCGTACGGCTGAAGAGCAGCCGGACACCGCGCGGGGCCGGCACCGCGACCGCCACCGAGCCGTCCGCCCCGTCGAAGACGACGGTCACCTCGGCGCTGGTGCGGGCCGCGAGCGCGCCGAGGCCGCCGAGCAGCCGGGCGCGCTGTGACTCCAGTGGCAGCGCCCCGTAGGCCGTCTTGGTCACGTTGTAGCCGTCGATGATCAGGTGCGTCAGCGGCACGTTCAGGAGCGCGTCGAGCAGCGTCGGGTCCTCCGCGGACCGACCCTGCAGGCTCGGGCCGGCGGCCGGCACGGCGTAGTCACCGCTGATCGCGTCCGCCGGCCGCCCGTCGACCGGCGGCAGCGCGAGCTCCCGACGGAGCCCCTGGGCGGCGCCCATCAGGGCATCGAGGAGCAGCCGGAGCCGGAGCTGGTCGTCCTGGCGGCCCTCCCGGGCGGCCTTCTTGGCCTCCACGACCGCGTGCTGGGCGTCGGTGAGCTGGTCCTGCACGGTGCGCAGCTCTGCGGCCCGGCCGCTCCGGAGCTCCTCCAGGTCGGCGTGAGCCTCCGCGAGCTTGGCCTCGGCGACCCGCTGCGCTGCCTCGGCCCGACCCGCCCGGTCACCGATCTCCCGGACCTTCTTGCGCACGACAGCCAGGTCCTGCTCGCTCGCCTCGGCCTGCGCCCGGGCGGCAGCAAGTGCCTCCCGCCCATGAGCGCGGACGGCCTCGAGCTGCTCGGTCAGGCGGGTGACCGCGTCGAGCTCGGCGGCGCCGGAGCGGCCCGCGTGCCGGGCGGCGAGCTCCTCGCGGGCCTTCTCGACCAGCTCCTCCCAGCCCGGGGCGCGGGTGAGGTACCCGAGCGCGGCCAGCTCCTCGACGGACGCGTCCGGAGGCGTACCGGCCTTGAGGGCCAGGGCGGTCTCGGGGAACCGCTCCTTGGCGAGCTCGGCGACCGACTGGCGGAAGACCGGCTCGCTCTCCAGGGCGGCGGCCAGCGCGGCGGCGCCCAGCTTCGCGCGCTTGCTCGGCGTGAAGCGCTGCACGCTCTTGAGCGACACCGGCACCGCGTCGGCGGCGAGCATCCCGAGCCGGTCGCTGGCGAGGGCCACCACCCGGGCGCGCACCTCGAGCGGCAGCGGCTCCACGAGCTAGGCGGGGGGGTGGGGGACGAGCTCCGCCGCGTCGACGGCCGAGCACCAGCGGCAGGAGACGTGCTCGATGACGTCCTCCACGATCGTGCGGTCCTCGACGGCCTGCTCGCCGGCGAGGTCGACGTGGACGTACTCCTGCGCCCGGGTCGTGCGGGTCACGTCGAAGCGCGTCAGGTTGCCGCACTGGCGGCAGCGCCAGCGCGTGTCAGGACCAGGGAGGGGTACGGGCACGTGCGCACCTTAGTAAGCCGGCGGGACGGTGCGCTCGCGACTCAGCTCAGGATGTCCTTGCGGCGGAAGTTCCAGAAGGCCAGCAGCAGCGGCGCGATCACCCACGGCAGCATCTCCAGCAGACCGGTGGTCATCTTCGAGGCGTCCACCGGGTCCACGAGCAGGTCCAGCCACGCCAGCCAGTAGTGCGTCGGCAGGCCGGTACGGATCGAGCCCAGCGCGGAGACCTGGTCCAGGATCTCGCTGACCACGACGAGCACGACCGACCCACCGACGGCCGTCAGCGGCGCGTCGGTCATGGTCGAGAACAGGAAGGCCAGCGCGACCACCACCGCCATGGTCGCGACCACGTAGGCCGTCGCGAGCGCGAGCCGGGAGGCGCCGGTGTTGACGCCCAGCGCTCCGGCCAGCGGGGTCTGGACCGTCGACCAGCCGAAGGCGACGGTGCCCATGGCGACCGACGACAGCGGCACCAGGACGACGGCGAGGGCGGCGTACAGGGCGGCGACGGTGAGCTTGGTGCGCAGCAGCCGGGCACGCGAGATCGGCCGGGTGAGCAGGTAGCGCAGCGAGCCCCACTGACCTTCGGACGCGACGGAGTCACCGGCGAACAGGGACACGACCACGACCAGCAGGAACTGCGAGGTCGCCAGCAGCATGAACAGCCCGAAGTTCAGCCCGCTGGAGGATGCCACGTCGACGAGCTCGGGCTGCCGGCCGCGGTCAGGTGGGCCGCCGCCGTTGACGAGCAGGGCCGTCATCACCACGACCGGGATCGCGACCAGCGCCAGGAAGGCATAGAGCGTCCGCCGCCGCTTGGCCTGCCGGCGGATCTCGACGGCGATCACGAGGACGTCCCGAGCAGCTCGAGGAACACGTCTTCGAGGCGGCGCTTGGAGGTCACGCCGAGCACGTCGATGTGGGCCGCGACCAGGGCTGCGACCACGGCAGAGCGCGCGAGTCCGTCGAGCTCCACCACCCACGCCCCTGCGTCCTCACGCACCGACGTGACGCCAGGGAGACCTTGCAGGACGTCCTGGGCACCGGGGCCGGCCTCGATCCGGACCGTCCCGTCGTCGGCCAGCAGCTCCTCTACGGTGCCCTGCGCGACCATCTTCCCCCTGCTCATCACCGCGACGTGCGAGCAGGTCTGCTCCACCTCCGACAGCAGGTGGCTGCTCACCAGCACGGTCCGGCCGGTAGCGGCGATGGCCTGCAGCACCTCGCGTACCTCCTTGATCTGCGGCGGGTCCAGGCCGTTCGTCGGCTCGTCGAGCACCAGCAGGTCGGGGCGGCCGAGCATGGCCTGCGCGATCGCGAGCCGCTGCCGCATGCCCTGGCTGTAGGTGCGCGTCGGTCGGTGGATCGCATCGCCGAGACCCGCGATGTCGAGGGCCTCCTCGACGTAGGACCCCTCCATCGACGGGGCGGTCGAGGTCCAGTAGAGCCGCAGGTTCTCCATCCCGGTCAGGTGCGGCAGCACCCCCGGCCCCTCGATGAACAGCCCGACGCGGGACAGCACGGCGGCGCCGCTGACGACCTCGCGGCCGAACAGCTGCACCGAGCCCTCGGACGGCCGGATGAGGCCGGCGAGCATCCTCAGGACCGTGGTCTTGCCGGCGCCGTTCGGTCCGAGCAGCCCGAGCACCTGGCCGCGCTCGACGACCAGGTCGACGCCGTCGACGGCCCGGAAGCCGTCGGCATAGCTCTTGGCCAGCCCACGGATGACGACCGGCGGGACGTCGTCGTCGCCGAGGTCCGGCGGCCTTCTGCGGCGTCGGGCGACCAGGAAGACGGCGAGCGCGAGCACGCCCGCCGCGATGAGCCCCGAGACCAGCGCGAGCCGGCCGTACCCCTTCGCGCCCGACAGGCTCACCAGCGGCAGCGTGAGCGCCGTCGCCGGGTCGATCCGCACCTCGTACGACGCCGGCTGGAGCGGCCCGGCATAGCCCAGGTCGGTCGCGGCGACGGTCACCCTGATCCGGTTGGCGGCGGGGAAGACGTGGGCGAGGGTCGGGAGGTTGAGCGTCACGTCGCGCCCGGCTCCCCCGACGCCGGTGAGCCGGATCGCCGTGGCCTGGCCGTTCGGCAGCTTGGCGCCGCCGCCCGGGGCGACGTCGAAGACCTTGACGAACAGCACCGCCTCACCCGTGCTGGAGGTGACGTGCGCCTTCAGCGTCCCGGTGCCGACGAGCTCGCGGGTCCTGGGCAGGCTCGGTGTCGTCCAGCTCGCGCTTCCCCCCGGGATGTCGAAGCCCAGTCCGGCCGCGATGCCACCGAGCGAACCGGCACCGGGGACGCTGCTGATCGACGCCGGCCGGCCGCCCGGTGGGTTCGTGATGGTCGAGATCTCCTGCCCCCCGAGGGCCGTCGTGGTCACCGGGAGCAGCGGCGGCAGGGTGCCGAAGGACCCCGGGTCCCCGTTGGAGCGGTCCCAGCGGAACTCCGGACCGGTCTTGACGCTCGGGTTCTGGTTCAGGTAGCGGTTCATCCAGGTCGCCGTCAGCGCCCGGATGCGCGCCTCCCGCTTGGCGCCGAAGGGGGCGTCGTGGCCGCCCTTCAACCAGGCCAGGTGCACCGGCGTGCCCTGCGCCTTCAGCGCCGTGGCGGTCGTCAACGACTCCGACAGCGGGAACAGCGTGTCGTCCTCGCCCTGGATCAGCAGGGTCGGCGCGGTGATCTTGGAGACCTCAGGGCTCGAGGCGCGCAGCAGCGCCCGGTCGGCCGGCGTCGCCCGGCCGGTCTGCGCGATCCGGGAGTAGGTCTGGCACACCCGCAGCGCGAACCGCCGGCAGCCACTGCCGGTGGCGCCGGCGAAGAACACCGCGGCGTACTGCGCCTTGAAGACGTCGCCCGGGAGCAAGGCGGACTCCAGGCTGTTCCAGGTGATGACCGGGACGATCGCGTCGACGCGCTTGTCGAGGGCGGCGCCGAGAAGGGACGCACCACCGCCGTAGGACTCCCCCGTCAGCCCGACCCGCGGGTCGCCCGGGCCGTCGAGCAGCACGTCCGGCCGGGCCGCGAGACCGTCGATGAGGTGCCGCAGGTCGGCGATCTCGGCGTCCGGGGCGTCCAGCGCGATCCGGCCGGCGTCGCTGGCGAACGCGTTGAACCCACGCATCGTCCACGCGAGGGCGACGAACCCGTGCTCGGCGAGGCTCCGGGCGTCCGCGACCACGCCGCCCTTGGTCTGCCCGAAGCCCGGCGACACGATGACCGCAGGGACCCGGTGGGACGCAGACGCCCGGTTCGGCACGTACAGGGTGGTCGTGAGGCGGACGGTGCCGGGGTAGGTCGGACCGCCGGGGACCATCACGTCGGCGTCGATCGTGTGGAAGGTCGCCGCGGGCGTGCCTCCCGTGCTCGCCAGCACCGCCGTCAGCGCCGGCACAGCCACGGCCACCGTGAGCAGCGCGGCGATGATCCTCTTCACCCGCTGACCCTAAGCGGCGCGTCGTACGCCCGCCTGTCGGACCTCGCCCCTAGCGTCGAACGCATGCTGGTGCAGGGCACGTTCGATGAGCTCGGGACCCCGTTGCGGGACACCGTGTTCGTCGTCGTCGACCTCGAGACCACCGGCGGCTCTGCGCGGGACTGCGCGATCACCGAGATCGGCGCGGTGAAGATCCAGGGCGGCGAGGTGCTCGGGGAGTTCCAGACGCTCGTCAACCCGTCGCAGGCGATCCCGCCGTTCATCGCGGTCCTCACCGGCATCACCAACGCGATGGTCGCCAGCGCGCCCCGGATCGACCAAGCGCTGCCGGCGTTTCTGGAGTTCAGCCGCGGGGCCGTGCTGG
>JBKJVH010000190.1:0-7074 GCA_046590985.1 Mycobacteriales bacterium | reverse complement strand
CGGGTTCCGGTCACCGATGGCGGTCGCGAAGCGGCGGATGTCCCCGCGCGTCACCTCCACCGGCTCGGCCGATGGCGACGAGCGTCCGATGAAGTCGCGGTTCAAGGGCATGCCGGGGACGCTAGCGCAGCGCTGTACAAGCACGACAAAGGCCGGTCTCCTCGGTGAGGAGCCGGCCTGTCGGGGCGGGAGCGGCTAGCGCGTCTCGCGGTGCCCGGTGTGCGTGCGGCAGGTGGGGCAGAACTTCTTCAAGTCGAGACGGTCAGGGTCGTTCCGACGGTTCTTCTTGGTGATGTAGTTGCGGTGCTTGCACTCCTGGCAGGCCAGCGTGATCTTCGGACGGACGTCGGTGGCGGCCATGCGGAGGTGCCTGCGCTTTCAAGAAGGAGTACGGAGAGGACAACGCTACCGGACGATCCGGTTGCGGTGGTAGCGATGACCGGACTTGAACCGGTGACACAGCGATTATGAGTCGCTTGCTCTGCCAGCTGAGCTACACCGCCCGGGTGGTGCTAGAGCCCCTTTACGGAATCGAACCGTAGACCTTCTCCTTACCATGGAGACGCTCTGCCGACTGAGCTAAAGGGGCGGTGAACCGGGAGAACTCTACATGGTCGGCGGCCCGGTCTGCCGAGCAGTTGTCCGTTCAGCGACGCTGCCCGTGCATAAGCCCTTTCGACTCAGCCGCGCCGAGCGCCGCTCGGAAGGACTTCTGCACGACACGCGAGGCTCGCAAGGACTTCTGCACGGCCGGTACGGGGCAAGCGAACGGCCCCCGGTCCGAAGATCAGGGGCCGCTCGGCACGCTGGTGGCGGATGAAGGGTTTGAACCTTCGTAGGCTAAGCCGACGGATTTACAGTCCGCTCCCATTGACCACTCGGGCAATCCGCCTTGGTGCGGGAGTGAGAATAGCCCAAACACAGAGAGAGAGTCAGACGTGGCCGACCCGTCCTTCGACATCGTGAGCAAGGTCGACCACCAAGAGGTGGACAACGCCCTCAACCAGACCGCCAAGGAAGCCACCACCCGGTACGACTTCAAGGGCACCGGCGCCGAGATCGCCTGGTCCGGCGAGGACGTGGTCCTGAAGGCCGGCGCCGAGGAACGCGTCAAGGCGCTGCTGGAGGTGTTCAAGGAGAAGCTCATCAAGCGGCAGATCTCGCTGAAGACCCTCGACGCCGGGGAGGCCGTGCAGTCCGGCAAGGAGTACCGGATCACCTGCAAGGTCGCCGAGGGCATCAGCCAGGAGAACGCCAAGAAGGTCGCCAAGGTGATCCGCGACGAGGGCCCCAAGGGCGTACAGCCGCAGATTCAGGGCGACCAGCTCCGGGTGTCGGCCAAGAAGAAGGACGACCTGCAGGAGGTCATCGCGCTGCTCAAGGGGCACGAGTTCGACTTCGCGCTGCAGTTCACCAACTACCGCTGAGCCCCCTCTGTCGGAAATCCACAGGGCCAGGCCCCTGTGGATTTCCGACAGACGAGCCGCCGCACGACGAGGGCCGACGCCCTCGGGGGGAGCGAGGACGCCGGCCGTCTCGTCAACCCGCGTGGGGGACACGGGCCACGAGAGCTACTGGGCCTCCGCCATGGCCTCCAACCGGGCGATCCGGTCAGCCATCGGCGGGTGGGTGCTGAACAGCTTCGCGAGGCCCGCGCCCGCGAACGGGTTGGCGATCATCAGCGAGCTGGTGGGCGCCAGCCGCGGGTCCTGCGCCAAGGGCCGAGCGGCGACGCCCGCCTCCAGGCGCCGGAGGGCGCTGGCGAGCGCCAGCGGGTCCCCGCAGACCTCCGCGCCGGTCTGGTCGGCCTGGTACTCCCGGCTGCGGCTGATCGCGAGCTGGATGACGCTGGCGGCCACCGGGCCGAGGAAGGCGAACGCCAGCATCCCGAGCGGGTTGCCGTTCTTCCGGTCCCCGTCACCGCCGCCGAAGATCGCGGCAAACTGCGCCATCTGGGCCACGAAGGTGATGACGGTCGCGATGGTGGCGGCGACCGAGCTGATCAGGATGTCGCGGTTCCCGACGTGCGCGAGCTCGTGGGCCAGCACCGCCCGCAGCTCGCGCTGGTCGAGGATGTCCAGGATGCCGCTGGTGCAGCAGACGGCCGCGTGCTCCGGGCTCCGGCCGGTCGCGAAGGCGTTCGGGGCGTCGGTGGGGCTGACGTACATGGCCGGCATGGGGATCTGCATCTTGCCGGCGAGCTCTTCGACGATCGCGTAGATCTCGGGCGCCTGCTCGCGGCTCACCGGCTGCGCCCGCATGGAGCGCAACGCGAGCTTGTCACTGTTGAAGTAGCTGTAGCCGTTGATCCCCAAGGCGATCACGAGGGCGATCATCAGCCCGCCACGGCCGCCGAGCGCACCGCCGGCGAGCAGTAGCAGACCCGAGAGCCCCCCGAGCAGCGCAGCGGTCTTCACCCCGTTGTAGTAACTGTGGTGCCTGTGCACGGTCGTCGCCCTCCTCGGTGGTCGTGCACCCCGTACAACGCCTGTCAGGTTCGCGGCGTTCCCTCCACCACGGCCGGCGGCGGCACGGTCGCGAGCCACTGCCGGAGCTCGGCGCGCTCGTGGACGAGGTCGGCTGCGTCGCGGGTCGCGTGCTCGAACGACGGCGACCAGAACAGCGCGTCGAAGGGGCACACCTCGATGCAGATGCCGCACCACAGGCACAGCGCGAAGTCGATCGCGAACCGGTCCAGCCGGTGCAGCACGCGCGGCCGGCCCCGCTCGGTCCGCGGTGGCAGCGTCTCCTTGTGGGAGTCGATCTCGATGCACCAGTCGGGGCACTCGCGGGCGCACAGCATGCACACCGTGCAGTTCTCCTCGACCAGCGCGATGACACCCCGCGAGCGCGGCGGCGGCCCCGGCTCCCGTGCCGCGCGCAGCACCGCCAACCCCTGCTGGTACGGGGTCACTTCGCCCATCCCGACGGGACGCCAGGGGGCTGCGGACGGCGCCGGCCGGGCGCGGCCAGGTCGGCGTCGGACTCCCCCGGCTCCTTGGCTCCCGGCCAGCGCTTCACGACCCGGGCGGCAAGCACGAAGTCCTTGCGCAGCGGGTGTCCCTGGAATGCCTCCGACAGCAGCAGGGGCGCGGTGGGGTGGCCCTCGAACACGATCCCGAACATCTCCGCGGTGGCCCGCTCGTGCCAGTCGGCGCCCTTATAGAGGCCCCTGAGCGTGGGGACGCGTGGGTCGTCCCGGGAGCATCGGGTCGAGAGCAGCTTCTCCTTGCGCTCCAAAGGATCCCAGAGCCGCAGCACCACCTCGAACCCGTCCGCCTCGAGGTCGACGGCCGTGAGGAAGTCGAAGAACGTGAAGCCCTCCGCCAGCGCGGCCGCCACCTCCTCGCGCCACGAGATCATGGCTGCTGCAGCATCTTCAGGGCGGCCAACAGCGCCTCCGGACGGGGCGGGCAGCCGGGCACGTAGACGTCGACCGGCAACAGCTGGTCGACGCCCTTGGTGACGCTGTAGCTGTCCCAGTAGGGCCCGCCGGAGTTCGCGCAGGCCCCGAAGGAGATCACCCAGCGCGGCTCGGGCATCGCGTTATAGGCGGCGATCACGGCCGGCGCGGTGACGTCGGTGAGGGTGCCGCTGACGACCAGCACGTTGGCCTCCTCGAGCCGGTCGGCCTCCCCGCCGAACGCGGCGAAGGCCTCGAGGTCCAGGGTGGCCGCGACGAACTCCACGGCGCAGCAGGCGAGGCCGAGGTCGAACAGCGACAGGCGTACCCGCGGCCCCCAGGAAAGGACCACGGGCGTGGTCACCCGGTGCGGGCCAGGACGAAGTCGGCGAGGGCCACCAGCGCCTCGCGGGGGGCCCCTGAGGGCAGCTCCGCGGCAATGGTGCGGGCCCGGTCGACGTAGGCCAGCAGCTGGTCGTGGGCTGCCGTCATGGCCGGGTGGGCCCGGAGCTGGCGCAGTGCCTCCGCCAGCGCCGCGTCGGAGGTCAGGTCGCCCTCCAGCAGCCCTTGCAGGTCGGTGTCCCCGGCGGCCCGGACCAGCAGCACCGGCAGCGTCGCGACGCCCTCCCGCAGGTCGGTGCCGGGGGTCTTGCCGGACTGCCCGCCGTCGGACAGCACGTCGATCAGGTCGTCGGACAGCTGGAAGGCGAGGCCGATGACCTCGCCGTACTCCGCCAAGGTCTCGACCACAGCCCGGTCGGCGCCGGCCATCAGCGCGCCCAACCGAGCGGAGGTGGAGATCAGCGAGCCGGTCTTGTCGGCGAGCACCTGCAGGTGGTGCGCGATGGCGTCCTGGCCGTCGAAGGGCCCTGCGGTCTCGGCGATCTGGCCTTCGACGAGGCGCGCGAACGTGCGGGACTGCAGGTGCGTCGCCTCGGTGCCCAGACCCGCGGTGAGGTCGGACGCGCGGGCGAACAGGTAGTCGCCCGTGAGGATCGCGACGGTGTTCGTCCAGCGGGTGTTGGCGCTCTCCGCCCCCCGGCGCACAGGCGCCTCGTCCATCACGTCGTCGTGATAGAGCGTCGCGAGGTGGGTCAGCTCGACCACGACCGCGGCGTCGATGACCGCGGGCGTGCCGCCGTCCCCGAACTGCGCCGCGAGCAAGGCGAGCACCGGCCGGAACCGCTTGCCGCCGGCCTCGACCAGGTGCGACGCGGCCTCGGCCAGCATCGGGTGGCTGCTGCGAACGACCTCCCGCAGCCGCTCCTCGACCTGCTCCAGACCGGCGTTGATGGCGGCCTGCAGCACCGGGTCGGTGCTGCCGAGCAGTCCGGTGCTCACGCGCTCATCGCAGGAACACCGACGCCTTGTTGGCCAGGTCCAGGGCCGGCTGGGGAAGGACACCCAGCACGAACGTGAACGCCAGCCCGAGGGCGATCGCCACGGCCGTGTACGCACTCGGCACCGCCACGGTGGGACCGTCCGCGGCGGGCTCCTGGAAGAACATCAGCACCACGACGCGGGCGTAGAAGAACGCTGTGACGGCGCTCGCGATGACACCGACGACGACCAGCGCGGTGGCGCCGCCCTCGGTAGCCGCCTTGAAGACCGCGAACTTGGCCATGAAGCCGCTGGTGAGCGGGATGCCGGCGAGCGCGAACAGCAGGAACGCGAAGACGCTGGCGACGATCGGGCTGCGCTTGCCCAGGCCCGCCCACTGTGCCAGGTGGGTGGCCTCGCCGGAGCTGTCCCGCACCAGGCTGACGACCGCGAACGACGCGATCGTGGTGAACCCGTAGGTCAGCAGGTAGAACAGCGTGCCCGACAGCCCGCTCTTGTTGATGGCGATGACGCCGACCAGCAGGAAGCCGGTGTGGGCGACCGAGGAGTAGGCAAGCATGCGCTTCACGTCGGTCTGGGTGACGGCCAAGATCGCGCCGATGACCATCGTGAGGATCGCGACCGCCCACATCATCGGGCGCCAGTCCCACTTGGAGGTGTCGAAGGCGACGTAGAAGACCCGCAGCAGAGCCCCGAAGGCGGCGACCTTCGTGCACGCCGCCATGAGCGCCGTCACCGGGGTCGGGCTGCCCTGGTAGACGTCCGGCGTCCAGGCCTGGAAGGGCACCGCGCCGACCTTGAACAGCAACCCGACAGCAAGCATCGCGATGCCCAGGAACAGCAGGCTGTCGCTCTTGCCGGTGACCGCAGTCGCGTTGTGAATGTCGCCGAGGTCGACGCTGCCGGCGTAGCCGTACAGCAGGGCGACGCCGTAGAGGAAGAAAGCGGAGGCGAAGGCGCCGAGGAGGAAGTACTTCAGGGCCGCCTCCTGCGACAGCAGCCGTCGACGGCGGGCCAGACCCGCCATCAGGTAGAGCGGCAGGCTGAGGACCTCGAGCGCCACGAACATCAGCAGCAGGTTGTTGCAGGCCGTGAACAGCAGCATGCCGCCGAGCGCGAACAGCGCGAGCGGGAAGATCTCGGTCTGGACGTGCGGGCTGTCGGCGAGCCGGAGGTCCTCGCGCGAGCCGGGCAGGTGCGCCGCCTGGCTGACGACGTGGCCCCCACTGCCGTCCAGGCGGTTCTCCGCCAGCAGCAGGATGCTCGCGAGGCCGAGGATGCACAGCGTGCCCTGCAGGAACAGCGCCGGTCCGTCGATGGCCAGCGCCGACTCCACGATGAGCCGGTTCGTGTTCTCGTTCGCAAGGTAGATGACGTCACCGAGCGCTCCGGCCAGGGTCAGCACGGACAGCACGATCTGCGCGAGCCGACGGTGCGCGGCCGGCACGAACGCCTCGATGAGCACGCCGAGGGTCGCCCCGCCGAACACGAGGAGGATCGGCAGCATCGGCAGGTAGGCGATCGACGGCGCCTGGATGTCGGTAGGCATCTACTTGCTCCCGTGCTGCAGTGCGTCGGTCGGCCCGGGGTCGGAGGCATCGACGTCCTGCATCGTCACCTGCACCGCCGGGTTGATGATGTCGGTGACCGGCTTCGGGTAGAAGCCGAGGAACAGCATCAGGGCCAGCAGCGGTGCCAACGCGGCGATCTCCCGGACGTTGAGGTCCTTGATCGTCGCGTGGGCGGCGCTCAGCGGCCCCTGCATCGTCCGCTGGTAGGCCAGCAGGATGTAGAGCGCGGCGAGGATGATGCCTGTGGTCGCGATGATCGTGGCGACCTTGTACCGCTCGAAGCTGCCGACCAGCACCAGGAACTCGCTGACGAAGGTCGAAAGACCCGGTAGCGCCAGCGCGGACAAGCCGGCGACGAGGAACAGCGCCCCCAGCACCGGTGCGGGCTTGGCGATGCCCGAGTAGTCGGCCACCATCCGGCTCTTGCCGCGGTTGATGAGGAACCCGATCACCATGAACAGGGCGCCGGTCGAGAGCCCGTGGTTCACCATGTACAGCACGGCTCCGGTGCCGGCCTGCGTGGTGAACGCGAAGCAGCCGAGGCCGATGTACCCGAAGTGCGCGATCGAGGTGTAGGACACCAGTCGCTTCAGGTCCTTCTGGCCCATCGCGAGCAGCGCCCCGTAGATCACGCCGATCACCGACAGCGTGATGACGTAGGGCGCGAACTCGCGCGCGGCCCAGGGGAACAGCGGCAGGCAGTACCGCAGGAAGCCGAAGGTGCCGACCTTGTCGAGGATGCCGACGAGCAGGATCGCG
>JBKJVH010000232.1:0-24167 GCA_046590985.1 Mycobacteriales bacterium | reverse complement strand
CTCGTGGCGGTGTCAGCGCCGACTGATCGGCACGCCCCCCGGCCGCTGGAGCAGGGCCACCGCGGCGCGGACGGTGACGTCACACAGCAAGGTGCACGGCTGATGTACACCTGACGCCGTGAGATTCCCACGCCACGGCCTTCCGCAGGACGGGCCGGCGCTCGTCGAGGAGCACCTCGCGGTGTGGCCGCTGCTCGACGCCGACGAGCAGCAGCACCTCCTGCACGACATCGACCAGCTGCTGGCGTCCAAGACCTGGGAGGCGGCCCGCGGCTTCGCCCTGGACGACACGGTGCGGGTGGTCATCGCCGCCCAGGCCGCGCTGCTCGTGCTCGGCCTGAGCCTTGACCACTACCGCGGTGTCAGTGGCATCATCGTCCACCCCACGACCCTGTACACCCGCGGTGAGCGTCCTGGACCGTCGGTCGGCACGGTCAGCGCGGACCGGCTCGCTGTCGTCGGGCTGGCGCAGGGCGGCCGAGGGCCGGTCGTGCTTGCCTGGGACCAGGCGCTCGCCGGGGCGCACCGCGCCGAGCCCGGCGCGAACGTCGTCCTGCACGAGTTTGCGCACAAGCTGGACATGCTCGATGGCGTCGTCGACGGGATGCCGGTGTTGGCCCGTGACCTCCGGGCTGATTGGGTGCGGGTCTGCTCGGAGGTCTACGACGACCTGGTGGCCGGCGTGCCGCGGCCGCCGCTGCGCTGGTACGGCGCGACCAACCCCGGCGAGTTCTTCTCCGTCGCCACCGAGCTGTTCTTCGAGCAGCCGAGGGAGCTCCAGGGGCTCGAGCCGGCCCTCTACGACGTGCTCCTGCGTTTCTACCGGCAGGACCCGGCGGCCCGGGAGGCCCCACCACCAGACCCGAAGAGAGCCTCCGAGTAGCTGGCCCCGTCGGCGCGGGCCGCGGCCGGACTCGCCGCTGCTGGTCGATGAGGCCTCGATGGCCACCGCACGCTTCGCCGACCACGCGTTCGTTGCTCGGCCCGGGCCTACCTGCCACGAGCCATTTCATTGACCGCGAACGGCGAGTTTGGTTTGGTTCTGACCATGACCAGCGGGGTGGGTGGTGAGGTGACTGGACACGGTGACGCAGTGACTCGCGCAGCCATGCCCGGACCCAGCTCGACGGCGGCTCCGCGGGCCTGGCGCTCGTGAAGTGGCAGCTGCTGGACCCGCTGTCCGCGAGCGACGCCCAGGCGTTGCTCGCCGCGACGCGCCGTCGCACCTTCAAGCGCGGTGAGCACGTCTTCCACGAGGGCGACCCGGGGGACACCCTGCACCTCATCGATCTCGGCCGCTTCGCCGTACGGGTGACCACGCCGATGGGGGAGGTGGCCACCATCCGCCTGCACGGTCCGGGCAGCTACTTCGGCGAGCTGGCGGTCGTCTCGATGCAAGCCCGGATGGCCTCCGTGACGGCTCTCGAAGCGGCCGAAACGCTCTCCCTCCACAAGAGTTCCTTCGACCGGCTTCGGGCCACGCACCCCAGCATCGACGGCCTGCTCGTCGCGGCCCTCGCGGCTGAGGTGACCCGACTGTCCGGTCAGCTCCTCGACGCCCTCTACCTCCAGGCACCCGAGCGCCTGCTGCGCTGCCTCGTCAGCCTCGTTGACCTGTACGGGACCGGACCCAACAGCGTCACCATCCCGCTCACGCAGGACGATCTGGCCGGCCTGTGCGGCACGACCCGCCCGACCATGAACCAGCTCCTGCAGCGCCTCGAGGACAAGCAGCTCGTGTCGCTCGCTCGGGGCAAGCTCATCTTGAACGACGTCGCCGCGCTTCGCTCACGGGCAGACAGGATCTGACAGCACAGCCTCTTGGTCGAGTACGGTTCCGCCGAGGAACACGAGGGGTTCTCGTCCGTACGATCGGGTTCAGAACGGCATCGGCCGACCGGAGGGCGTCCGAAGGTCCAACGGAGGTGTCGGCCGGCCCGAGGGCGGCTTCGTGGTCTGGATGCGTTGCATGGTGGCCCTCCCTGGGCTCGGGATGCTGACACCCCGAGCGTGGACGTTGCGGCCGCCCGCCACCGTCTGCTCCCGAGCGCACGGACCGTTCCCTTCCTGACGCAGGCAAGCCGGAGCGGCCGCGCCCCGAGGGACGCGGCCGCTGCCGTACGGGCCTGCCTGTCAGAAGTAGTAGACGGCGTTGGCCACGTTGATGCGCGTCCGCGTGACGGACGTGTTGCGGCTGTCCGTGACGGCTACACCACCCGTGTTGCCCGAGATCTGCAAGGCGCGCAGCAGCTGGTCAACGGTTGCCGCGGGCCGCTTCTGGGTGAGGATCGCGAGGGCTCCGGCCACCTGCGGTGCCGCCATCGAGGTTCCGATCCAGCCGCAGTTCCAGCCGTTCGCGTTGCCGTCCTGGGTGTCCAGGTTCTTGGGGATGGCGGAGCAGATGTCGGTGCCCGGTGCGAGCAGGTCGAGCGTGGGTCCCGTGTTCGATCCGATGGAGACACCTCCGAACACGGCGTCGACACCTCCGCTTGCCGAGGTGAGCGTGGTGTTGCCGACGGCAATGGCATTCGAGTTGCACGCCGGCCAGTTGAGGCCGTTCGCGTAGTTGTCGTTGCCGCTCGACACCACGACCGGGACCTGGAAGTCGGCCTTGAGCGCGTTGATCTCGTAGGTCACCCACGTGCTCGGGTCGTCGCACGTCCCGGCCACCTGCGCATGGTTGCCCACACTGATGTTCACCGCGGCCGGGTAGATGCTCGTCTTGGGCAGGATGTCGTGGACGTACCAGAGGGCGAAACCAAGGTCGCTCGTCGCGAAGCTCGGCTGGTAGGCGTTACTGGTGGGGTCCCAGGCGGGGTGAGACGCCCGGATGGCCACGATGGTCGCACCGCGTGCCACCCCGTAGGCTCCGGCGGCGGTGTGCGCGACATGCGTGCCGTGCGCGCACGCGGAGGAATAGCTGCACGGCGCCGCAGCCCCGGAGGACCCACCAGCCGCACTCGTGTACTGGGCGGTCGCACCGTTGGGGCAGTTGCCGGTGCCGTCGTCGTTGGTGGCGAAGCACGCCTCGTTGATGACCTTGCCGGCGAGGTAGGGGTTGGTCCGTTCGTCCGCTTGCCTGCACACCGTGGGGCCGGAGCGTCGCGTGCACCGTTCGCCGGAGGTCTCCCGCTCTGTCACCTCCCTGACGATGGACGCTGTCCCGCCCCGGCGGCGATCTCGATGGGGTCGGGCTGCCCGTCCACACGCGCCGGAGCATCGCCTCCGCTCAGGAGGTCACCCTGTGATCAACCGGGCGCCGACGATGTCGTGGTGATCACACCTCGTACAAGGTCAGCAGAGCCGAGCTGCCGGCGCCGTTGGTCGCCGTCGCGGGGATGCGAACCTGCAGCACGTGCGTGCCCTTGGCGAAGGTGCGCGTGAAGGTGAAGGTTCCGTTCGCCGCCACCCTGACACTGACGAGAGCGACGTACCGCGTGCTGCGCCTCTCGTAGAGCGTCACGACCGAGCCGGCCTTGTTGGGTGTCGTCGTCCCCGTGACCCGGATCGTCCTCGTCCTCGTCCTCGTGCCTGAGGTCGGGGAGGTGATGCGCAGGACCACGTTGACCACTGTCTTGCGTGCAACCGACGTGGATGCCGACTGCGTGGCGGTCGCGGCGTACTTCGCGACCACCGTGGTGGTGTAGAGGGGACGAAGGACGTAGCTGAACGCCCCCGCGCTGGTGGTCACCACGTTGACGGACCGGTTGGGCTTGCCCGCTGTCGAGATGACAAGGGTCACCGTCTTCCCTGCGACGACTCCCCCCGTCAAGGTGCCCTTCACGGTGTACGCGGTACCAGCGGCGACAGCGGCCGGTGGAACGGCCAGCGTGACAGAGGTGATGAAGTAGCCGGTGGAGTTGCTGGGCGCGCTTGCGGCGCCGGTGCCCACCGCGTTGGTGGCCGTCACGGTGAAGGTGCGGTTCGTGCCGTTGGGGACCGCGATCGTGATAGGCGACGCCGTTCCGGTAGCGGTCTGCCCGGTGCTCGACCGCACCGTGTAGCTGGTGATCACCGAGTAGCCGTTCGAGACGGGCGGTGCGAACGACACGACGGCCTTGCCGTTGCCGGGAACAGCCGTGACGCCGGTCGGACTCCCCGGCACGGTGCTGACGGTCACCGTGACGCTGGCCGTGCTGCTCCAGTTGCCTGCCTTGTCCAGCGCCCGCACGCCAAGCGTGTGCGGCCCCGCACTCAAGCCGACGGAGGTGGAACCCGCGAGCACCCCGCCCGCGTACGACGCCGCAGTGGCATGGCCCGCTCCCGGGTCGGCGTCGACGAACCACTCGCCGCCGACCACTCCTGACGTGATGTCACTGGCGGTGGCTGTGAAAGCGATGGCGTCAGCGGGGTGCGGGGTGGCCGGTGTGACGACCGGCGTACCAGCGTTGGGTCGCGTCGCGTCCACGGAGACTGTGACGCTCTTGGACGCGGCATGCCCGACGTTGTCGGTAGCCGTGCCCGACACGACAAGCGCAGCACTGTCCGAGGTGACTGTGACAGGCCCCGGGCAGCTGGCGACGCCGGAGCCCGTGTCACCGCAGGTGAAGGTCACGGTGGGCCGGGTCGTGTACCAGCCCGAAGCTGCTGCGGCCGGGGCAACCGCGGCGCTGATCGTCGGTGCCGTCAGGTCAAGACGGTATGAAGCAACGGCCACCCCCTCGTCGTCCCCGCGGGCGGCCACCTCGTGGGGCCCGTCGCCACCCCCCGAGGGGGTGAACGGGCCGGAGTAGGTGAACGGGGACCCGCCGTCGACGCTGACCGCGTAGGTCACACCAGGGCTGCCGTTGACCGTGACGCGGGGGGGCGACCCGCGGAACTGATCTGCGGGAAGCGGTGGGTCGAGGGTCACCGTCACCGGCCCGGCGGCCCCGGGCGGGGCTGCCACGAGACCGGCACCCTTGCCCGTTGCAGCTCCGACGTTGCCGGCGCCGTCGACGGCCTGGACGACGTACCGGACGTCGGTGACCGCGCTGCCCACGCCGGCCGATCCGACCCAATGGCCGTTCCCGGCTGAGGTCAGGTCGACGGGCTGCCAGCCGCTGCCGTCGTCGTAGAGCACGAAGGTCCGCACGATGCCGGACGCGTCGTCGGCAGGGATGTCGAACGAAACCGTGTCGAGAGCGGTGTCGACGAGGCCCACCCCGCCGGCCACCGTCGGTTGGGTGACATCTGAGGAGCCGGAGTAGTAGACGCGTACGTGCACGTCACCGAACAGGTCCTGCGTGCCCAGATCGCCGGCGTCGTCACTGCGGAACTGGCCGGGGACCACGACGAGGCGCTGGCGCTGCGCGACCCCGTCAGGACCGGTCAGCCCGGCCGGGTCGGTCGCGGTCGTGACGGAGGCGAAGGTCGAGGGGAAGGCAATTGCCGTGTGCTGGCCTTCAGCCTCGTGCCCCGACTGGTCGAGCGTGGGGCGGGAGAGCGCGGGATTCACGCCGTTGTGCGACTGGGTGCCGCCGAGCGAGGTCACCAGTGCCCCGTGCGCCGGGAGCAGGCCTCCCGCGTTGTTCGAAGCCGTGACGTCGACGTCGACACGCGGCTCCAAGGGGCGACCGGATGTCGTCTGCGGGAGGTAGGTCCCACCCGCCGGAGCGTTCACCTCGTACCACTCGCCGTCCGTCGCCGTCCGGCGGGTGAAGGTCGAGACGATGCTGCGGTCGATGAAGGACAGACCGCCTGCGTCGGGTTGCGGGGTCACGTTGATGGGCGCCGTCCGCGACGTCGGAGTTCCGCGAAGCGTCCACATCGGCAGGCCGTACAAGGTGGTGGACTCCAGGACCTTCTCGTCGTAGTTGCCGTAGACACCCTGGGTCGAGAAGTACTGCTGCTTGGCAAGGGTCACGGCGTCCCCGAGAGAGACCGCACCGTCCAGCTGGCCGGCGAACAGTGACATCAGGCGCTCGTGAAGGCCGACGGTCGCCTGGTCGCCGTACCCGTAGCCGGTCGAGGCAAGGAAGACCGCACCGTCGTTCGTCAGCTGCTGCGCGAGATCGACGCGGTTCGTCAGGCTCTCGCTGAAGTCCGGTACCGAAAGGCCCGCGTGGCAGCCCATCGAGAACACGAGGCGAGCGCCGTTCGGGAGGGCCTCGGCGAGCTGCTGCGCGGTGAAGGTGTCAGGCGTCTGGGACTGCAGTCCCTTCGCCGACAGCCCAGAGTTGTGGTCGAAGTGGCCATCGATGGACGCGACCTTGGGGCCACGGCGAAGGTCCGTCAGCAGGTCGTTGGCAGTCCAGCTGTCGCCGAGCTGATCGGTCAGGTTCGGGGGCGTTCCGTCGTTGGCCGTGGTGAGCGCCCGGCTGAGCTCGGCCGACACGGCGGAGGCCCCGTCAGCCATGAAGTCGTAGCCGGCTGAGTAGGCACTGCTCGGGTCGAGCACGCCGTGGGCGCCCAGGAACAGCTCGACCTGGCCCTGGATCTCGGCCGGGGTCTCGACGAGGCGACCTACGGCAAGGTCCGGTACGTACAGCCGCCGGTCCAGCCAGCTGATCGGGTCGAGGTCGGCGTAGGGGTCGTCGGAGAGCAGGTGGCCGCTGACCAGCGCCCCGTGCAACGGGTCATCCGGGTTAAGCGACTCGGCGTAGGCGGTCTCCTTGCCCCAGCGGGTGGCATCGACCAGCCGCGCGAAGGGCAGCTGGTCGTCCGCGCCGACGAGGACGAGGTTGGCGAGTTCCGGATGTGCCGCGCGGACCCTCGCCACGAGTGCGCCGATCGCCGCGACGACCGCATTGGCCGACTTCGAGCTGCAGGGGTTGCTGTTCCAGACGCCGTACTTCTGCGCGACCGCCGGGTCGCTCTCCACCGGGAGCACGGCGCCCTGGACCTTCGGGTCCGCGGCGAGCTGGCCAAGGCTGCCCATCAAGGCGCTTGCGTCCTGCGGGTAGGTGTCGCCGAGCCGCTGCTGGTTGACCAGGACCAGCGAGGTGACCTGCTTGCCGTTCAGCGAGCTGAGGTCGAAGCTGCCAGGGGTCCCGCCGCTTCGGGTGTAGGCCGCGCAGACGGGTTCCGCTGCCGGAACCGTTTCCCGAATGCGTAGCACGTAGGGCAGGTTCGACGTCGCGTCGTGGTAGGCCCGCACCTCGACGAGGTCCACGCTCGCTGCCGCTGCGGACTCGTCGCTGGAGGCACGTGTCGCCGAGGACGCGACGGTCGTCCGCCCTGGGATGCCCGTGAGGTCGGCGTCCTTCGTCGGCTGCGCCGGGGTGTCGGGCCCACCGGCGAACCCCTCGTCGGCAAGCGGGGGAGTCGCCGGCCTCGCACTCCTGGTCGTCTGAGCAGACGGACCGTTGCCAGCCGTGTCGGTCGGGGGGCCGTACAGGACCAGGTCGGCGTCGCCGGCGAGGTGTGACAGCCGCACCGCGTCGTTCGCGCCAGCCGTCGGGGTGTGCTGGAAGAGGTCCACGTCGCCAGCCGCCGCGATGTGGCCCAGGTAGAGCACGTCACTGCTCAGCGAGGCCGCGGTCGCGGCAGTCCCGCCGGGGTCAGACGCCTCGACGATGTCCACCGACCTGGGGGGAGAGGTGCCCCCGATACCGGCGACCGTGACGTTGGCCGTTCCGCTCTGAGGACCGAGGGCCAGTGACGGCACCGCGTCGAAGCCGATCGTGTACGTCGTCCCGGGCTGGGTCCCTGCGAGGCCGAGCTGCAGGTGGGAGCCCGTGCCGTCCTGCGTGACCTGCTTCTCGCCGACCTGCGTCAGGCCCGCTGGCAGGGTCACGCTTGCCGCCGAGATCCGCCAGCCGGGTGGCAGCTCGGCCACAGCCGTGGCCGCCCAAGGGGCCTGCCCCCCCGAGGCGCGGTACGTCATGGTCCAGTGCACCGTCGGGTGGCCGGCTGCGAAGTCCTGGATCCCCGCGGCGATGAGGTCGATCTGCTCCCACGGGAAGTCGGCAGCATCAAGGAACCCCGTGATGACGTCGTTGATCTCGATGGTGTCGGGCAGCGCAAGGACGAGATCACCGATCGTCACCGCTCCCAGCCCCTGCTGCAACGTCACCAACGTCGCGCCGGGCACGATGGCGCCAGCGGCGAGCGCGTCGCCGAGGGTTGCCGCGCTGCAGTCGAACGACGGGGTGCTGCAGTCGACGACAAGTGATCGGCGGGCCGCCGGGATGGCGGAGATCGGCCGGGCTGCCAGGGCCGGGATCCGCGCGACAGTGGGAGCCACCAGCAGGTCACCGACCCGAGTGACCGACAGGTTCTCATCGTCGAGCCGAGCCTTGAGCACGGGGGCGTGCGCGTCTGTGAGCGTCGAGGCGTTGGGGACGAGCGCCGGGCGCCGCAGGCTGGGATCGCGCGCGAGCACCGCTGCGGCTCGGGGGTCGAGGTCGAGCTCGATCAGCGTGGTGGTCGTCGACACCCCGAGTGCGCCACAGCCCTGGCCCTGAGGGGCTGCGGCATCGAAGTGGCTGCACCAGGTCGAGCCGTCCCCGTAGACGAGCGCCTTGACGGGTGTGCCTCCGAGCTGCAGAGCAGCCGGGGTGATCGCGTTCAGCGGTGACCCGTCGAGGTCGATGTCTGCCAACGACAGCGTGTGCAAGGGGCTGTTCGAGGGGATCTGCGACGGGGAGGCCGTGAGCAGGTCCAGGACGTCGCCCATGGTGAGCGACTGGACAGGTACCTCTGCGAGCGGGGTCCCGACCAGGAGCGCCGGCCACCCGCCCGGGAAGTCGACGAACAACTCGGACAGGGGCGCAGCGCGCAGGTTCGGCGCCGCCCGCAGGTTCGGCGCGGTCGCTTCGAGCGGAGCGGCACGCAGGTTCGGGGCGGCACGCAGGTTCGGGGCGGCGCGCAGGTTCGGCGCATTCGCGACGTCGACCCCGAACGTCTTGAGCTGCTCGGTGGGGATCGCGCTGATGGGCACGGTCACCGCACCCGGCCCTACGGTGGTGACGGAGGACGTGAGGGTGGCAGTCACCGAGCCCGGCGGCGGGCCGGAGGCGGTGACCGTCACGTTCTCCGTCGCCACGCTGCTGTGCGTCGTGTCGGAGACCGTCAGGCGCGCGGTGAACGTTCCCGCAGTGAGGTAGTCGTGGTGGACGGCGGGGCGCTCCGTGACCGTGGTCGCGAAGGTTCCGCTCGCCGGCGGGGTGCCGTCGCCGAAGTCCAGTGAGTACGTGAGGACGGTGTCGTCGGCGTCAGTGCCATCGACCGTGGCGGTGACGGGCAGCGGCGCGGGCCCGACCGGTGGTGCCACCCTCAGGATGGCGGTCGGGGCGCCCGGGGCGGAGATGCTGCTGACGGCGATGTCGCGCGACTTGGTGGTGGTTGCGTCGACGTTGTTCGTCACGGTCACCGTGATGGTGTACGCCCCCGGGTTGGCGTAGGTGTGCGGCAGCGACACCGTCGGGTAGGGGTTGGCGCTGGTGCCGGTGACGGCTGGTGTCCCGTCGCCGAAGTTCACCTGGTAGCTGAGGTCGCGCCCGCGCGGGTCGGACGTGTCGATGCTCAACGTCGTCGCCAGCGGCGCCGGCCCGGACAGCGGGGTCGCCGTGAACGTGAGCGGGATCGAGGTGGCGTCGACGGTCACCGGGATGACCGGCAGCGAGAGGTAGTGGGCGCCTCCCAGGGGGTCACGCCAGAGGAGGGAGGGGCTGATCTGGTTGGGTCCGGCCGGCAGGCTGCTGGTGAACAGGCTGGTTCTCCACAGGCCGTCGGCTGCGGCACCGAAGGCGCTCGGGCAGCCACCGCCCTGGATGCAGAAGTCCACGCGCGTCAGGGGGAAGCCCGGCGTCGGGGTGAAGGCGAGCCTCGCCAGCCCGGCGAGGGTGTCACCGGCTTGCGGTGCGGTCATCGTCCCAGGCGAACGCGTCTCGACCCCCCAGTGGACGGTGGTGGCGGGTCCGGTCCCGACGCTGTTGGTTCCCCGGATGCTCAGCGTGTAGAGGCCGTCCGGCACCACGGCGCCGGCCGCGTCCTTGCCGTCCCAGTCCACCGCGAGGCCACAGTCGCTCACCTGGCCGAGGGCGAAGCTCCGGACGATCGCACCGCTGCTGTCGGTGACCGTGGCGTTCACGGTGGCGGGCTGGCTGACGCAGAAGTAGCCAACGACGGTGTCCTCGGAGCCGTCCGCGTTCGGCGTGAAGTACTGGTCGTAGGTGTAGGCGCTCGGCACCAGCACCGGGGTCGTGGCATAGCTGACCGCCACGTCCGCCACCGGTGAGCTGTGACCCACCCCGAACGGGTCGGTCCAGGACAGCGAGGCATGCACCTTGCCCGGACCTGAGGTGCACGACGAGACGTCCCAGGACCCGCTGAATGCCCCGTCACCATCGGGCGTGAAGGAGGTGTCGGTGGCGCCGCCGTCGCACGACACCGACGCCGCGGTCACCACCGACAGGTCACCCGCCGGCGCGACCCGCCACGGCACCGCCGAGCCCGACAAGGTCGACCCCGCCGACGGGGCCGTCAGCGCACCCACCGGAGCCGCCCGCACCCCTACCTCGATTGACGCATCCGCCACCGCGTTGTCGGCGTTCACCGCGTGCAGGTGCACCCGGTAGACGCCGTCCGGCACCACAGTGCCGACGTCGTTCTTGCCATCCCAGCTCAGGCTGCTGCAGGCGCTCTCGTGCGACACCCCGTCCTCGGGGGTGAGCACCGTCGCTCCGGCCGCATCCTCGATCGTGATCGTGACGATGAGGGCCTGCCCGTTGGCGGCCGACGCGTTGGCCTGGAGGCAGTACGGCACGTAGGCGCTGTCCTCGGACCCGTCGTTGTTGGGCGTGAAGTAACTGCGACCGTTGGGGAAGCTGATGCTCGGGCTTGTGCTGGCCTCAGCGAACGAGTTGCCGATCAGGACGAGGAGCACTGCTCCCAGGAGCACGACGAGCCTTCGAGTGGAGCTTCCCGCCGTGTGCTCGGCCCGGTTCGACGCCGACGAATCAGCCACCCCGACCCCCCAGGCACGGTCTGCACCGGGTGTGGAACGCCTCCGGCGAGGGGCTGAGCATAGTGAGGTTGTCGGGGATTGGAAACCCCCAGACGTGGAGGGGAAACATCGCCGTCGACGTCAGGCCCGTGCGAGAATCCCGCCGGGAGGCGGGTGGAGCATATGGTCGCTGCTGCACGACGGTGAGCGCAGGGCTCGAGCGCTTCGTCTCGCGATGGTCGGCCGGAGCGCCCGACGGCGTGACGCAGGTCCAGGACGCCACCCTCGGCTTCTTCGACATCTCCGGGTTCACGACCCTCTCCGAGCGCCTGGAGCGGTCCGGTCGGGTAGGCACCGAACTCACGACCGAGGCGATCAACGGGGTCCTGGCACCCGCGATCGACTGCGTCCTCAACGCCGGCGGCGACGTCCTGACCTTCGGCGGGGACGCGATCTCGGTGCTGTTCACCGGCCAGCACCACGAACGTCGAGCCACCTGGTGTGCCGCAGAGGTGCAGCGGGTGGTGCGCGCCCGCGGCCGGCATCCGACCCCGGCCGGACCCGTCCGGCTGCAGATGTCGGCGGGCCTTCACGTGGGGGCTCCGATCCTGGTCGCCGTACCCGGCGCTGGGTATGTGCCGGCCTTCGTCTGCGGGCAGGCCGTCACACGCACGCTCGATCTCGAGTCGGCGGCTGCCCCAGGGACGGTCCGGATGTCTTTCGAGCTCGCCGCCCGCCTACCGCGTTCGTGGAGCACGGAGCAGCCGGACGGCTCCTTCCTGTTGCGGCTCGCCGCGCCGAGGCCCGTCGAGCCCGTCCTGGATGCGCCGGAGACGTCCCGTCGGGCGTTCCGACTGCTGCCCCGGCTCGCGGCGGCCCTGGACGCCCGACCGATCGCTGAGCATCGGCCGTCGGCCGTAGCCTTCGTCGCGCTCTTCGGCACCGACGGCCTCGAACCCGAAGAACTGGAAGCCAGGGTCGGTGCGATGGCACGAGCCGTGGGGGATGCCTGTGAGGCATACGGGATCTGTTCGCTCGATACCGATCTCGGCAGCGATCAGGTCCGGATCATGCTCACAGCCGGTGCCCCGGTGCTCTCCGAGCGGGACGAGGAGCGACTGCTGCTCGCCGTGCGCGATCTCGCTGACAGCGGTCTGGGGCTCAGGATCGGGGCCAACAGGGGCAGGGTGTTCGCCGGCGAGCTGGGGCACCCCCGACGTGCTACCTACACCCTCATGGGCGACGCTGTGAACGTCGCAGCGCGGCTGATGGCACGCTCCGAACCAGATCGGCCGCTCGTAGGGCTGTCGCTGCTGGAGCGCTCCGTCCGCCCCTTCGCTGTCGGCGCGGAGCTCAACCTGAGGGTGAAGAACCGCCGGGAACCTGTCCTCGCCGCGGTCCTCGGCTCCGTGCAGTCGTCGCCGAACGCACGACCCGAAAGGGGCAGGCTCCTCGGACGCGACGACGAGCTGGCGGTACTCGCGCAGCTCGTCCAGAATGGCGGCGCCACGGTCATCTCGGCACCCGCCGGCTCGGGCAAGTCACGACTTGTCGAAGCCGCTGCCCACGCCGCGCCGAGCCACCGCGTGCTGTGGCTGATCGGTGACCCGTACTCCTCCACCGCGGCGTACGGACCTTTTGCCGAGATCGTCGACGACAGCATGCGGGCCCGGGTTGGAGCCGGCGACGAGTCGCTACGGCGAGCGCGTCTGCACCAGGCCGTTCTTGAGCGCCTCGCCGGGCCGGACCCCGTCCTGCTGGTGGCGGAGGACCTGCACTGGTTCGACGATGCCTCGCTGGAGCTGATCGGTCGGCTGGCGGCGGTCGCCGGAGAACGTGGCTGGACGGTCCTGGCGACGACCCGGCCGCACCAGGACCTGCTGCCGGAGGTGCCACGCCTGGAGCTCGGACCGTTGCCGCCGTCGTCCGCAGCGACGCTGGCCATCCAGCTGGCCGGGGATGTTCCGCTTTCGGACGCCACGGTGACCGACCTGGTCGGAAGGTCGGGAGGCAACCCCCTGTTCCTCCGCGAGCTGGTGCTCGCGACGAGCTCGGGCGCTGACCTGCCTGACAACGTGGAACAGCTCATCGGCGCGCGCATCGACGAGCTGGATCCGGCTGACCGTCGCCTGCTGCGCAGCGTCGCGGTCGCAGGTCGCGAGGCCGACCTCGACGTGATCGCGGCGGTTCAGCGCGATCCAGCCGTCCGCCTGCCATCCGCCTGGGACGGGCTGACAGCGTTCGTGAAGATCGAGGCGGGAAGGCTGCGCTTTGACCACGCGCTCGTTCAGGCGGTGGCGTACGAGGGGCTGCCCTTCCACCTGCGTTCGGAGCTGCACGGCAAGTACGCCGACCGGCTCGTGATGAAGGCGAGAACCGACCCAGCGGTGCTCGCGCGCCACTACCGCCTGGGCGAGCGGCACGCCGATGCCTGGCGATGGTCGATCGAGGCAGGCGTACGGGCACGGTCCTCCGGTGCGTGGGTTGAGGCCGCCGACCATTACGCCGCGGCACTGGCAGCAGGCTCCCGGATCGATCCGCCGTTGGACCTTGTCGACCTGGCTGAGGTGAACGAGGACCTCGGCGATGTGAGCGAACGTCTCGGCCTGGGTGAGCAGGCGATGGCGGCCTACCGGCTGGCCCTGCTCGGCGCCGTCCCCGCGAGCGATCGCAGCCGCTTGCTGCGCAAGCAGGGCCGGGTGCACGAGCGCTGCGGGCGCTACGTCGCGGCGTTCCGCCGGTTCGGTGCTGCCCTGCGCGAGGTGGAGACCGCGGGACCCAGTTCCGAGCGTGCCGCAGCCCAGTTGGGACAGGCCGTGATCCGGTTCAGGCAAGGACACACCGCGGATGCGGTGCGGCTTGCGGAGGCCGCGCGCGCTGCCTCCGTGCAGGCGGGGGATCAGGCTCAGCTGGCGCAGTCACACCTCGTCCTTGAGATGGCGGGGAGCCGTGCGGAGAAGGCCGCCCATGGTGAGGCTGCGCTGCGGCTGTTCGAGGAGCTGGGGGACGACCTGGGACTTGGCAACCTGCTCGTCAACCTCGGGGTAACGGCCTACGACGAGGGCGACTGGGATGCGTCGCTCGCCCGTTATGAGCGGGCCACGACCGCCTTCCAGCGTGCTGGCGACGTCGTGGGCACGGCGATGATCGTCAACAACCGGGCCGAGATCCTCACCGACCAGGGGCGGTACGCCGAGGCGCAGGAGTGCTTGGCCCACGCTGCGCGGGCCTTCGCGGCCGCCGGGCACGCGATCGGCGTGACGGCGACGATCAGCTCCCAGTCTCGGCTGGCGCTGCGCGAAGGCCACCTCGACCGTGCCCTCGATCTCAACTCCGACGCGCGCCGGCGGTTCGCCGATCTTGGTGCGGATGAGTTCGTCCTCGACACCGACGCGCGCCGGGTGGAGATCCTGGCCCACCTCGGTGATCCCGAGCAGGCCCTCGAGCTCGCGATGCCGCTGGCGCCTGCTGTCGACGCGTTCGGGGGTCTTCCGGTTGTGGCCCTCGCTCTGCGCCGCTACCGGGCCATTGCGCTCGCCCGCGCTGGTCGGGGCGATGAAGCCCACGCTGCCGTCGACGAGGCCCTGGCGGCGGCGCGGGGCACCGACGTCCTGTCCGAACAGGCCCTGCTGCTCGCCGCGAGGACGTGGCTGGGCGGCTCGCCCGGTGACCAAGAGCTTGCCGAGCTGCAGCGCCGGCTCGGCATGATCGGGCTACCGGAGCTGCCGACGCTCCACGTGCCCGCGTGACGTGGGGATTGCTCGGATCCCCGTCCGGCGGAGAAGCGCTGCAGCGGCTCCCACTGTTCGCTGATGTGTCGGCACGGACGCTTTCCAAGGTGCTGTCGTCGTCTGAACAACTCGAGGTGCGTGCTGGGCAGTTCCTTGTCCGCGCGGGCGACCCTGGCGACAGCCTGTACGTCGTCCTGCTCGGTCGGGTCGAGGTGCTGGACGCAGCCGGCACGACTCTGCGCACCTTGTTCGCCGGGGATGCCGTCGGTGAGTTCGGCGCGCTCACCGGCGATCCCCGATCTGCGGATGTTCGCGCCCTCCGCGACTGCCGGGTCCTTCGGGTCCCGCGAAGGGCGCTCCTCGAGCAGCTCTCTGACGAGCCCGCGCTGTTCCGCGCCCTCGCCATGGTGTTGAGCCGGCGAGCGGTCGCCGGGTTGAGCCTCGAGACCCCGACGCGACGTGGTCTCGGTCTGGCCGCGACCGTCTCCCTGCATCCCTCACTCGATGCACCGATCCCGGACGTCCCGATCCTCACCGAGGACGTGGCCGGTGGTGATTGGCCGGCGGCGGTAGCTCACGCAGAGGAATCCCAGCCCGATCTGCTGCTGGTGTGCCCCTCCGACGCCAGCGCCGAGTGGCGAGAGTTCTGCATCCGGACGTCCGACAGGCTGGTCGTGCTGGGCACGCAGCATGCCGACGTCGACTCCTCCCTCTTACATGCCGACACCGTTGCGGTGCGACTCGAGCCGGGAGCGCCGTGGCCCTCGTGGGCCTCGCAGCTTCAACCCCTACGGCGACAACGCCTCGCGGCGTCCAGGGATACAGCCATGCTCGCGCGGCGACTCTCCGGCAGCTCCCCGGGGGTGGTGCTGTCCGGCGGTGGTGCCAGGGGGTTGGCTCACGTCGGCGTGCTCAGCGAGTGGGAGCACGCCGGCCTCTGGCCCGACCGATGGGGCGGGGCGAGCATCGGCGCCTTCGTTGCCGCCCTCGCCGCCTCGGGACTCGACAGTCGAGGTATCAGTGAGGTCTGCAGGGCCGAGCTTGTGGAACGGCACCCCTTCAGGGATTACGCAGTGCCGCCGCGCCACGCGCTTCTGCGCGCGGCGCGGGCCCGCGCGATGCTGGCTCGGGTGTTCGGTGAGCGCCGCATCGAAGACCTGCCCTACGACTACTTCTGTGTCACGGCAGACCTCCGAAGCGGTGACCTCGTGGTGCATCGTGAGGGCCCGCTCGCTCAGCTCGTCGGAGCGAGCATGTCGATTCCCGGTGTCGCGCCTCCGGTCGAACGCGAGGGCAGGTTGCTCGTCGATGGCGGTGTGCTCGACAACGTGCCGGTGGATGTGATGGCTGAGGTCGGCGAGGGCCCCGTCATCGCCGTGGACGTCATGAACGCCGGCGGCCTCCTCAACGACCGTGCCCCGCGCCTTGTGGAGGTGATCGGCAGCGCTCTGAGCATCGGTGGTCGGCAGCGGGGACTCAGCAACCTGCGCGCGGCCGACCTGGTCATCACGCCGATCCTCCACGGGATAGGCATGCTCGACTTCGACGCCTGGCCTCGCGCCGTCGCTGCTGGCCGCAGCGCGGCTGCAGCCGAGCTGGGCGGCTGTCGGGCCCTGTGGCGAAAGGTGCCTTGACCGCCTCACGGCGAGGGGGCGGCCACCAGCGGCCGCTAGGAGGTCCCGTAGCCGGAGAGCGCGGACGGCAGCTCTGACCTACTACGTGCGGGGCTTCGGCGTCGTCGCCGGGTCCGGACTGCTGAACCTGTTCCTCACCGTCCGGACGATCCGCAGCTGCGACTAGCCTGCGGCGGGTGGATCTTGCTGCCCGGCGCCTGCTCGCGGTCGTGCTGGCCAGCGTCGCGGTCTTCACGCTGTCGGGCTACCTGCTGAAGGCGCAGTGCATCGGGGACTACAACGAGATTCGCGACAGTCACCTGTGCAGCAACGACATCCAGGTGCTCTACCTCAACCGGCACCTGGATCGCCACCAGTTCCCTTACCTGCACGGCGGGCTGGTGACCCGGCACTACGAAGACGGCACACCGTACGACGACCTGACCGGCGGCACCCTGGAGTACCCCGTCCTCACCGGGATCTTCGCCTGGTTCCCGGCGTTGTTCGTGCACGGCGACGGCGGCTACCTGCAGCTCACCGCCCTGCTGCTCGCGCCGTTCTCGTTCCTGACGGCCTGGCTGCTGTCGCGGATGGTGCGCTGGCGGGCGCTGCTGTATGCCGCGGCACCGCCGCTGGTCTGGTACTCCTTCCACAACTGGGACCTGCTCGTTGTCTGCGCCACGGTGGGCGCCTTCTACGCGTGGTGGCGCCATCGGTATGCCTGGTCTGCCGGCTGGCTCGCCGTCGGCGCCTGCCTGAAGCTGTGGCCGATCTTCTTCGTGCTGCCGCTGCTGCTCGACCGGCTCTCTCGGGGCGACCGCCAGCAGGCGATCAAGGCAGTCGCCAGCTTCGCGGCCGTCTTCGGCATCATCAACGGGGTGTTCCTGGTGGCGAGCCCGCGGGGCTGGTGGGCGCCCTACCTGTTCCAGGAGCACCGCGCCGCTGACATCACGAGCAACAGCATCTGGTTCTGGGGCTTCCCGTCCCTGACCACCGACGACCTGAACGCGCTGATCCCGGTGCTGCTGCTGGTCGGGACAGCCGTGGCCTGCGGGGTCGGGTGGTGGCGCTCCCAGCGCGAGGGCGTCTTCCCGTACCTGCAGGTGTGTGGCGCGATCCTGGCGCTGTTCATGCTCACCAACAAGGCGCACAGCCCGCAGTACGCGCTCTGGATCCTGCCGTTCTTCTGCCTGCTGCGACTGCGGTGGGGATGGTGGGTGGCCTACATGGCGGTCGACGTGTGCACCTACGTCGGCATCTTCCGGTGGTACTACGCGCTCTCCCAGGGGCACGACTTCGGGCTCGCGAAGCAGGCGCTCGTCCTCGGGATCTGGGGGCGCGCAGTGATGCTGGCGCTGCTGTTCGGGGTCTTCCTGAAAGCGGCCCCGGCAGCTCAGCTCGAGATCAGCGGACGGAGCGCCGCGGCCAGCTGATGGCCGAGGTAGGCGTGCCCGGCCGCGTTCGGGTAGTAGCCCGTGGTCGCGGTGAATCCCCGCGCGTTGGCAGCGGTGATCCAGTGCAGCGCGATCGGGTCGAGGTAGCTGACCTGCCGGGCCTTGGCCACCGCCCGCAGGGTGGCATCGACCCGGACCAGCTGGCCATCGGGGGGCTGCTCCATCGCGATGGGTCCGAAAAGCACGACGCGGGTGTTCGGGAAGCGGCGGGCCAGGTCGGCCAGCACCGCGTTGGCCGCCGTCGTCAGCTGCTCCGGGGTGGCGCCGGTGTCGGAGGCCCCGCCCTGCAGGACAAGAAGCGACGGCGCTGTGGTGAGGGCTCGCAGTCGGACGGCGTACGGCTCCCCGCCGCGCCGACCGCCGGTGGTGAAGCCGGTGCCGTCCCCACCGAGCACCTCCGCCGTCCAACCCAGCTCCCTGGCGGCGACCTGTACGGCGGTCGGCCGGCCCTTCGCCAGGCCCCGGCCGGAGACGAACGAGTCGCCGAACAGGACCGGGTGGAAGGCCACGGCGGGGGGCGTGGCCGTGGCGGTGACCGTGGGGGTGGCGGTCGGCGTGGTCGTGGCCTTGGGCAGCACCTCTGACAGCCGGCGGTCGGAGCCGCCCGGCACGAGCAGCAGTGCGAGACCGACGGCACCCAGGGCAACCAGGCCGACCAGCTTGACGCGTGTGCCCCGGTCGTTGCCACCCTCCACCTCGACGACGTCCGCGTGCGGCACCCACTGCTCGCGGAACGCGCCAGCATCCCGGAAGCGCACCAAAGAGAGTTCAGGTCCACGCTCGAGGACCGTTGCCGGTCGGGGCCGGCCGTCGAGGGTGACGACGACCTCGTTCTCGCTCACACCGGCCAGCGTAGGCGTCAGGCGCTGAGCCGGATCCACTTCCGCAAGGCCGGTGCCAGCGCGCGCTCGGCGTCGAGGGCGGCCAGCTCCGCGGCGAGGGCGATCTTCATGCCCTCGGGGTCGAGCAGGTCGATGAGCAGCGAGGGAGGGATGCCGTCAGCGAGCAGCTGCTGGGCGAGCGACGGACCGGTGCGGGGAAGAACGGTCATGGCTGCTGTCTCGACCAGAAGTCGAGACTTCAAGAGGGCCAAACGGGTGAACGAACCACATCGATGTCATTTCGTTACCAACGGTGTGCGACGTCGATGATCAGGTGGCCTGGCGTCCGGAAGACCTGGAAGGGCAGCCGGCCGCGGACGCCCAGCCCGACGGTGGTGTACCCCTCGAAGCTGCCGCCCCAGCCGACCTGGCGGAACGTCGTGAACCCTGTGACGACGGGCAGTGCGGGCCGGCGAGCGGCGTGGTCCTGGACGTCGATCTCCAGGAACGCCCCGCCGCGCAGGGGCACGACCGCGCCGCGCCCCTGGTCCCGCACCGCGGAGACGTAGCCGACCCGGTAGCCGCTGGCCCGGGTGTCGTCCAGGACCAGCCGGTCGAAGCAGGCGTGCCGACCGGCGCGAACGGTGGTGAGGCTCCCGTGCGTGAGGTTGCTGACCGACTTGGCGCCGGACCCCCAGGTGACGTGGCAGGTCGCGGCCTGGGCGGACGGCACCGCCGCGAACGCGGCGGCGGTGGAGACGGTGGCGGCGAGGACGAGGACCTTCTTCATGATGCGCTCCCGGTGAGGTGGTGGTGCTGTAACAGACGCCGACCGAGCCCAGATGGTTGTCACGCCCTCACGGCGAGGCGTCCCAACTGCCGTCCTCGTGGAGCCGGGCGATCCGGACGTGCATCATCAGCCGCTGGTGCAGCGCCGACTGGACCGCCCGGTGCAAGCCGTCGTCGAGGTAGAGCTCGCCGTGCCACTCGATGACGTGGCCGAACACGTCGCCGAAGAAGGTCGAGTCCTCGGCGAGCAGCACGTCGAGCCGGAGCTCGGCCTTGACGGTGATGAGGTCGGCGATCCGCACCTGGCGAGGTGGGATCAGCGCCCAGTCCTTGGAGGTCATGGCGGGGGAGGCGTACGGCGCCCCCTCGAGCACGCCCTTGAACACCCGGCCCCCGGAGGACGGGCGTCTGCGCACCGGCTGCGTCATGCCGCCAGCCTCTCATGTGACACTGGCAGGGTGCCGCTCACCGGGGAGTACGCGCCGAGCTCCGAGCAGTGGGTGCGTGACGAGGTCGACCACCTGGAGCGCACCGGTGGCTCGGCGTTCCGGGACCGGCCGGTGGTCCTGCTCACCACGCTCGGCGCCCGAAGCGGCAAGCTCCGCAAGACCCCGCTCATGCGGGTCGAGCACGCCGGCACCTATGCCGTGGTCGCCTCGATGGCCGGCGCTGCGCACCATCCGCAGTGGTACGCCAACCTGCTGGCGTACCCGCGAGCGGACCTGCGCGACGGGGCAGCCACCTTCGAGCTCACCGCCCGCGAGATCACCGGTGCCGAGCGGAGCGCGTGGTGGTCGCGGGCCTGCACCGCCTTCCCCTCCTACGTCGACTACCAGAGCAGGACGCGCCGGCGGATCCCCGTCCTGCTGCTGGAGGGATGACGAGCCGGTGACGTGCGCCGCGGGACGCGTTCGGGGACCGGCGTGGGCCGTACCGTGAAGGGATGAGTCACATCCTGGTCGTCGACGACGACCCGACGGTGAGTGATGTGGTGGCGCGCTACCTCGAGCACGCCGGCCACACCGTCTCGGTCGTGGCAGATGGTCGGGTGGCGCTCGACAAGGCGATCGCCGAGCCGCCGGACCTCGTGGTGCTGGACCTGATGCTGCCCGGCCTCGACGGCCTGGAGGTCTTCCGCCAGCTCCGCGCCCACGCCCCGGTGCCGGTCGTCATGCTCACCGCGCTGGGCGAGGAGGCGGACCGGTTGGTCGGGTTGGAGCTCGGCGCCGACGACTACGTCACCAAGCCCTTCTCGCCGCGGGAGCTGGTGCTCCGGGTGCAGTCCGTGCTCCGCCGCAGTGCGGCGCCGCTCGCCCCGACGCAGACCGCGGTGCTCACCGACGGCGACCTTCAGGTCGACCTGGCGGCGCACCAGGCCAGCCGCGGCGGCCAGCCGCTCGGGCTCACCGCCCGCGAGTACGACCTGCTGGTGTTCCTGCTGCAGCATCCAAGGCAGGCGTTCAGCCGCGAGGAGCTCCTCAAGCGCGTCTGGGGTTGGGAGTACGCCGACCACTCCACCGTGACGGTGCACGTCCGGCGGCTCCGGGAGAAGGTCGAGCTCGACCCGCGCACCCCCGTACGCGTCGTGACGGTGTTCGGGGTCGGCTACCGGTACGAGCCGGCATGAGCGGCGACCTGCTCGCGATCATCGGGATCGCCGCGGGCTGTGCCCTCGCGGTGGCGCTGCTCGGCTTCCTGGTGCTGCGGCTTCTCCGGACGCGTTCCCTGGTGCTGTCGCTGACGGTCGTCGCGCTGGTCAGCGTCGGTGCGGTGCTCGCCGGAGCCCTCGCCTCCGCCGAGGCGATGTTCCTGTCGCCCCATGACCTCAAGGTCTTGCTCGTCGTCGTCGGGGTGGCCGGCTCGGTCGGGGTCGCGACCGCCGTCGTGCTGGCCCGTGCCGTTGTCGCCGGCAGTCAGGCGCTCGGGGTCGCCGCTGCCGGCATCGGTGCCGGTGGCTACCAGGGCACGTCGCGCCCGCTGAGCGCCGAGCTCGCCACACTCGACCGGCAGCTGGCCGAGACGAGCTCCCGGCTGGAGGCGTCCCGGACCCGCGAGCGGGCACTGGAGTCCTCCCGTCGCGAGCTCGTCGCCTGGGTCAGTCACGACCTGCGTACGCCACTGGCCGGGATCCGAGCGATGGCCGAGGCGCTGGAGGACGGTGTCGTCACCGATGCCGAGACGGTGGATCGCTATCACGCGGGGCTGCGCAGGGAGGCCGACCGCCTCGCAGGCATGGTGGACGACCTGTTCGAGCTGTCCCGCATCAACGCCTCCTCTCTGCAGCTGACGTTGCAGGAGGTGTCCCTTGCCGATGTGGTGAGCGACGCCGTGGCGTCCGCGCATCCCGTCGCCGTCGCGAAGGGCGTCCGGCTCGTCGGCGGCGCCGCCCCGTCGATGCCGGTGATCGAGGGTTCGCTGCCCGAGCTCGGCCGGGTACTGCGCAACCTGCTGTCCAACGCCATCCGGCACACCCCCGCCGACGGGGTGGTCAGCGTCCGGGCCGGCGCCGATGCCGACGGCGCCTACGTCGAGGTCGTCGACGCCTGCGGTGGCATCCCAGCCGAGGACCTGCCGCGCGTGTTCGACGTGGCCTTCCGCGGTACGGCGGCCCGCACGCCCGGGAACGACGGCGGTGCCGGCCTCGGGCTGGCCATCGCCCGCGGGCTCGTCGAGGCGCACCACGGGGCGATCACGATCGAGAACCAGAGCCCCGGGTGCCGGGTGCTGGTGCGGCTGCCGACGGAAGGTCTGCCTGCGTAGTCCCGGGTTCCCGTTCCAGGGCCGGGTGTGCGGGTGTCGCTGGTGGCCGGGTCGACTCGGGCGTGCTCTGGGCAGGCAGCGCGGTCAGACCCTGAGCTTGTGTGTGACCTGACACGCCGAGGAGGCCCAGCACTCCGAGAAGTCCCCGCGGTGTAGGGACCTTCGGTCCTACTCCACCGGGGTAGTGCACGGGAAGGTGGCCTTGTGAGCTCGGGACCTTCCTGAGGATCGCGAGGAGGTGGGTCTTATGATGGATTGGGGCAACGGCGGATGGGGCGCTGGCGACTGGGTCGCCATGAGCGCGATGATGTTCGTTTTCTGGGGCGCCGTGATCGCCTTGGTGGTGTGGGTCCTCCGTAGTGTCCGCACTGAGACGCCCGCAGGCCGCGCGGACAGACTGCTGGCCGAGCGGTTCGCCCGTGGCGAGATCGACGACGAGGAGTTCACCCGCAGCCGTGAACTGCTGCGCAGCGGCGGCTCCGGCGAGCCGCGTCACAGCGCTCGGTGAGGTCGATGTCGCGGAGCTCGTCACCGCGGTCCGGCCTGACGTCCGAAGTCGGTGAGCACCCTGTCGCATCTCGCACACCGTCGCCCGTATCGGAAACGAGTTCGCCGTCCTGGTTGCGGCAGCGCTGGAACGCGGGACCGGGGCCGTCGGTGTCCTGGTCGGTCTGGCCCCACACGTGCCCCGAAGGGTGACCCTCGGCGACCGGGTGCGTCAGCGTCAGCCTGTCGGCGTACGAGAAGACGACTGTCATCGTCGCCGCCAGCCCGTCGACCGGCGCCACCGAGTCCGCACTGAGCAGAGATGACGGTCATGAAGTCCGTCGACGGCCTGTGGTTGCTGGTGATTCTCAACGGCGCTCTCATGATTCTTTTCGTCGCGGGCTCCTCACGACGGGGTGCCGGAGGCCGCCGGTCGCCTCGGACACGTTCGCCTGAGCGTCTCGGTGCGCCACTACGCACGGCCCATGACGGGGTGGTGATGCGGCCGTAGCGGAACCGCTGGACGCCGCCGTAAAGGCGCGACAGAGCCCGTCAGTGAGCCCGCTGCTCGACGGCCACATCACACCCGTGGAAGAGGCCGGTCGGGGAGAGGCGTCTCGCGCTGACCTGCGATGATGCGCCACAAGGGGCGGTAGCTCAGCTGGTCAGAGCAGGGGACTCATAATCCCTCGGTCGTGGGTTCGAGCCCCACCCGCCCCACTTGCAAAGCCGCAGGTCAGAGCATGTTTTTGCCGAATCTGACCAAGGGATTATCTGGCCCGATCAAGATCATGCTCACAAAATGCTCACAACATTCACGCTCAACGACCGACCGCCCGAATAATCTCTCGGTCCAGGTCGGCGTCACTCCCTCAGTTCATCCCTTGGTCAGCGGGCCGGAACCTGCAACACCCGCGGGTCACCGTAGGGCGATGACGACTTCCTTCAGGACCTCCTCGTGAGCCCGCGACGGCCGCTGCCGGCCGGGATCCGGCACCGCGGCGCGGTCTTCACCTACACCTGGCGCGACCAGTCCGGACGGCAGTACAGCCGCAAAGCCGGCGATACCCTCGCCGAGGCGCAGGCATTCAAGCGCCGCATCGACGACCAGGTCGCGCTCGGCACCTTCCACCGCGCCTCGACAACGACGTTCGCGACCTACGCGACCGCCTGGATCGAGGTCGCGCCGCTGAAGGAGCAGAACCGGTACCGCTACCGCAGCATCCTGCGCGCGCAGGTGCTGCCGGTCTTCTGGAACTGCTCCCGGACACCCTCGAAGTCGGCCTCGCGTACCCCCGCCAGCACCATCTCGAGGGCGCCGAGTTGACGGTCGTCCAGAGGCGGAAGCCGCAGGGTCACACCGGCGACAATAACGCCGACCACGGCGACCACAACCCCTTGGCCCCTGGGGTCATGTAGCGGCACGTTCACACAGTCGATCACCGGCATATCCGGGTCGTAGGGCCTGCCCGAAAGCAATGCGGCCCGCGCCCTCGCGACGCCTCCCCCTGCCCGCGCCTATTGCCGGATTGGCAGCCGCCGCGCTCGGCGTTTCGCTGCACATCCAGCAGTCGCTGCCGAGCCCTGTGCCCCAGTGCTGGATGAGGAGGCGACTCGCCGGCGTGTCGGCTGTGCATCCAGCA
>JBKJVH010000146.1:0-13269 GCA_046590985.1 Mycobacteriales bacterium | reverse complement strand
GCGCCGTTTCGACTGACGAGAGTGCCGGTTCCCGACGTCTGCGAAGGGCGCGTAGCACCTACGTGTGAGGACCCGTGTTTAGTCTGGCCGACCTGGCGGCGGGGCTGCGGTCACTGGCCAGGCGGGTGCCTTCTGCCGCTTCGGTCGGATCACTCGGAAGGCCCCACCCAGGCCGCAGCCGATCGCGGCGGCTGCCGCCATCGGCAGCGCGTAACCGGCCTCGTCGCCCACCAAGACCAAGCCGGTGAAAGCAGCAGCGGCGAACCCGAGGGCCATGCCGAAAGGAACGCCCCACCATCCATCAGCCCAACCGTTGATCCGACTCCACAGCCTGCGCATACCGCTCAGCCTGACACGTTTCGGACTCGCGTGTGGCTCCCTTGTCGACAACTGCAAACGGCGCGTAGCCGCTACTCGGTTACGCGGTCCCGAGCCGCGCCTGGATCTGGTTGATCTCCGCCCGAAGGGCCATCACCTCGGCACGAAGATCCACCACCTCCCGAGCCATCTCACGAACGGGGAGGCTGTAGACGTTGACCCCAACGGGGCCGGGGGCAGCCGGGATGACCTCGGCCATGCGACTCAGGTATGCGGTTCGGTCCTCGCCATCCTGCCGACCGAACTTCCGGCCAACACCGATGTCCCATCTGGAGGGCTTCTTGAACTTGTCGGGGATGGCCATGCTCGGACGCTAGTGGTCTGGGCCATCGGCGTCGATGGGCGGAGGTTTGAACAGCCGCGAACGGCGCATCGCAGGTGTTCGGGACGAGTGGCCAGCAGCCGGAGCCAGGGGCACTCATGAAGTCACCTCCCGGCGGTAGGAGACAAGTCCGTAGACGGCATGCCCGACTGCTCCCAAGAGGAAAAAGATGCCCGCGCCCCTGTCCTGGTCGGCAGCGACTACCCAGACGGCAGCTCCCGACAGCACCGGAGTTGCTACGGCCGCGTAGCGCCACCCGCGATGAAAGAACAGGTCGTGGCCCCACCTGTACCCAGGCCCAGGGGGACCGAAGGCGGCCGCCGTGCTCGTCAGCGCCTGAGGTCGTGCCAGCCGCTCCGCCCGCTTTCGTACGTCGGCCGCAATCGTTGAGTCAGCCCCTACCTGTCGCAACTGGGCGTGAACCTCATGGCTCCAGACTCCCCCTTCGACCCAGCCCACGGCCAGCCCCGTCCACCAGGCCGAACCGCTCCGTAGCCCAGCGAGGGCGAGCGACGCAGCTTCCTCGCCGTCATCCGGCGGCGGCCCGGACAGTCGCGTCAGGTCCGGGCTGGCCCCGGCGGCGGGCGACGTCATGTCCAAACAGTACGGCCGTGGCTGCCCTTGCAAGAGTCATCGGCTGGCACACCCGCGAAGGGCGCTTCGCGTCAATGGACGTACAGCCCGCAGCGCAGGCTGAAGCGCGTGAAGTCTCTCGATGAGGACCAGCAGCGCTATCTGGAAAGACTGCGCAAGGGCGGGGCGATTCAGAACCGGCGGGGAGCCTTCGCCTACGGCTTCATGATTGGTGGCGGGGTCGTCGGGGGAACGATTGGCGGCCTGAGCTTTGCCGGCGACCTTCCGTGGCTGTACGCCGTCGGTGTGGCCGAAGTCCTTGCGCTAGGCAGCGGGGCCGTCGCTGCTTGGATCGGTCCAGACCCCATCCTGCGATACCTGGTCCGATCCCAACTCCCCCCAAAGGAATCTCTGGCTGGCCTTTCGGGCGCGCACTCGTCTGCCGCTGTACTCGTCCTGTAGACGGTTCTGTCTACAGGCTGTACGATCGATGTCATGGGTGAGACGACAACGATCCGCATCAGCAGGGAGACGCACGCATCAGTGACCAGAGTGGCCGCCGAGCGGCACGAGACCATCGACGAGACGGTGAGCCGGGCGATTCGCGCCCTCCGTCAGGACACTATGGCTCGAGACCTAGCAACCGAGCTCACGGACGATGAGACGGCCTGGCTTGATGCTGACGCCGGGTGACGTTGTCGACCTGGATCTCGGGATGCCCAGCGGCAGCGAAGCTGGACTCCGTCGGCCCGCTGTCGTGGTGACTGCGGCGCGAGTCCTAAGGGGTGGGCCAAATGTGGTCCAGGTCGTCCCCTTGACCCGCACGATTCGGCACAGTGGCGCCGAGGTGGTCATCGACCCCGACGAACTCAATCGCCTGGAGGCTCGGTCGGCGGCGCAGTGCCAGCATGTGCGCTCGATCGCGACCACTCGGATCCACGACCGGACAGGGAACATTGGCCCGGTGCTCCTCGGCGAGGTGCGCGAGACCCTCGCGCTGCTTTTGGACCTGTGACGACTCACATTCAACGGCCAAGGTATAACTCGCAACGCACTGCCCTGCCGCGACGAAACCTCACCATGGCGCGGGTGGCGACAACTGCGAGCGGCACCTTTGTGCCGTGGGCAGCGGCACCCCTTCGCGGTGTCCGCCGTCGTCTACTGCCTGCCCGGAGCGTCGGGGCTGGTTCCTCCGAAGTAGGGCAACAGATCACTCGGGACTGTGTTCCGAGGTGATTCGGCGAGCAGCCGCATCACGCCTACTGCGAGAAGACGGAAAAGTTCCCAGTCGCTGTCTACCGGGTGCACGGCCGCCCATTCGAACGTGACTGTGCCCGGCCCGACAAGGTCTGCCTCCTGCACAGCCCCAGCAAGAACGCCGCCGACGTATTCATGCGGGAGGCAGACGCTCGCCTTGTCGAACGGTGCGGGCGCACCGTCGCCCTCTTGCGACGTGGCGCTGACAGCGACGCGCAGGAACGGGTAGTCGTGCGGCTCGAATCTCGCGCCGAGCACGCCGTAGAGGCCGCGTCCCCCAAGCCCGACTCGCAGCCCCCATGCCGCGATGCTCATGGAGCCTGACGGGGGCGCCTCTCCATCGCGCCAGCGCCAATACGTGTTCACGATCCCGACAGATGTGAGCCGCGCCCAGTTCGGCACCTCGCCCACCCAAGCCTGAGCATCGCCAGCGAATCGTTGGAACTTCTGTTGCACTGACCGATCATGCCCCACCTGGCGGTCGAGGGGCAGAGCCGCCAGGAACGCGAGTTCGCCCATGACGAATGGGGCCGGTCTCAACCGCTGCTAACGGCGCTTCGCGTCACCTAAGCAGCAGCGACACAACCAGGCACAGCAAGGCCGCGACCAAGACAGGCAGCGCAGGCCGCCAGTGGTCGCGTTTTGGGAAACCGTGGAACAGCAGGGGCTCGTTGACATCAAGCATCTGCCGGATGGCCGTGATGCCAGCCGCGACCATGCCCAGCGACAGCGAGATCCACAGAAGCACCTCAGGCACGAGCCGACTGTACGCAGTCAGGCGGCTGCTGGGGGCGCCTCGCAGCCGTCACCGGAACCACTCGCTGCTGCGCCGAGAACCGTCCGCTCATGCCGCTGGGGGGCGCGATGACCCCGGGGTTCGGGATCCGAGAGCTTCGTTGTCAACAACGGGCGCGCCATCGTGGAAGAACGGCATCTTCCGGCCTGCAGTAAAGGCAGTCGTCGTCGCGGGAGAATGACGGCAGCTCTCCCGCGATGGTTTCCAGGTCGCTGAAGATCGCGGAGTTGTCCGTCGGCGCTGCTTGACTCTCACCCATGTTGAGGTGTGAGGGTCGTCGACGTGGATGACACGTTGTTGGGAATCGGGCAGATGGCGAAGGCGAGCGGCCTGACGGTCAGTGCGCTGCGGTTCTACGCCGGCTCGTCGACGCTCGCACCGGCCGTCGTGGACTCAGCGACCGGCTACCGGCTCTATCGGCCGAACCAGGTCCGAGACGCGCGGCTGATCGCGCAGCTTCGTCGGGTTGCGATGCCGCTGCGGGACATCCGGCAGATCCTGGCCGCTCACGAGGATCCGGCCGAAGTGGCCGCGATCATCGAAAGGCACCTGCACCGGCTGGAAGCCGGACTCGCCGATGCCAAGCGCGTGCTCTCCACGGTCCAACACCTATTTCACGACCAGGAGAACCCCATGCCCACAACGAAAGAGGCCCTCGCCGGGCTCGCTGACCGACACCTGCACTCCGGCAAGGTGCGCGACCTCTACTCGGCGGACGACGGCTCGCTCCTGATCGTCGTGACGGACCGGATCTCGGCGTTCGACTACGTCCTGCCGACCGAGATCCCGGACAAGGGTGCGATCCTCTGTCAGCTGTCGTTGTGGTGGTTCGCTCAGCTCGCCGACGTTGCGCCGCACCACGTCATCACCGCCGACGTCGCGGCCTATCCGAGCGAGTTCACGGCGTACGCCGATGCGCTGCGCGGCCGGTCGATGCTGTGCCGTCGGCTGAGCATGGTGCCGGTCGAGTGCGTGGCCCGCGGCTACCTGACCGGCAGCGGGCTGGCCGACTACCAGCGCACCGGCGCGGTCCATGGCGTCGCGCTGCCGGCCGGACTGGTCGAGGGCAGCCGGCTGCCCGAGCCGATCTTTACACCGACGACGAAGGCGCCAGGCGGCGAGCACGACGCGCCGATGACCTACGACGAGGTCGTCGCGAAGGTAGGCGCCGGCCTCGCCGAGCAATTGCGCACGCTGACCCTCAACGCCTACGGCCGCGGCGCGGAGAAGGCAGCGTCGGTCGGCGTGATCCTCGCGGACACCAAGCTCGAGTTCGGCGTCGCTGAAGACGGGACGCTGGTGCTGGCGGACGAGGCGCTCACCCCTGATTCGTCACGCTTCTGGGCAGCCGACGGCTGGCAACCCGGCCGGTCGCAGCCGTCGTACGACAAGCAGTTCGTCCGTGACTGGCTGACCGGCACGTCCGGCTGGGACCGCATCGGCCCGCCACCACCCTTGCCGGAGGCGGTGGTCGAGCAGACCCGGGCCAAGTACGTCGAGGCGTTCGAGCGGCTGACCGGCCGGCGGTTCGAGGCCGACACCCGACCGCAGCGGCCCAAGACCGGGTGACACCAGGACAACAGGTGGGGTGCGGCAGACGGACGACGATTGCGGCCTACCGCTGGCACTCACTGCGCGACGTACAGATCGGGCGCGTAAGAACCTCGATCGGCACCCGAACTACATCCCGGCGGTGTACCTGGCCTCGGGCATGTGAACGCCTCTGCAGCTGAGCTCGCAGAGTCGTTGATCTTGGTCGACCCGCTGACGCCGCGGCAGCAGATTCACGTCGAGGGTGGCTGGCGGGCGGAGCCCGGGAACCGCCTTCCTTCCACCGGGCGCAACGCCGCGCAGATCTTGAACTCGTCGGCAGCCACGCGTTCGACTGCGATTCATGCACCTCCGCTAGCCGCACTGAGCCAGGCGGAGCCGGTCACCGCGCTCGGTCTCAGGGACGCAACTGAGCGGCCTCCGTGGACTGCTTCGCGGCCCAGGAGAAGACTCCCTTGGCCATCGTCGATGCCTCCGTGGCGGCCCGACGTGCGTAGACGTCGGCGTGGACCTGGACCACGGCTGGGTCCTGGGGTGCGGCTTGCCGGGCCAGCTCTGCCAGGTGCCCCGCCAGCCGCAGGTCGCCGGCGGCCGTGAGCTCCGCTGCACGTGCGGCCAACCGGTACGCGCCGCCGGCGAGAGCGGCCAGCTCGGTCGCGAGGGATGAGGCCGGTGCCGGCTTCAGGTGCGCGGGGTCGCCGTCCCACCAGCCGCCGTACAGCCGCCAGATGTTGCGGACGACGAACTCCGGCTCGTCGTAGATCGGCCGGAGGTAGGGCCGGTCGAGCAGGTGACTCGGCGCGCGCACGGTGTGCACGATGTCGTCGAGGCGGGCGCCCTCGTTCATCATCGCGACGGTCGCGTCGTGCAGGTGCTCGAGCAGCTCGGCGGAGTCGGTGAGGGCCTGCCGAATCCGGTCGGCGCCCACCACCGGCACACCGTGGCCGGGAAGCAGGAGCTCGGCGCCGAGCTCGGCCATCATCCGTAGACCGGCAGCCCACTCCCGCGGGTAGCGCTGCACCTTCTGTGGGTTGCCGGCGTTCGGAGAGGCCCAGATGAACAGGTCGCCGCAGCAGAGCACCTTGCGGTCGGGCACCCAGGTGACGGTGTGGTCGTCGGTCTCGCCGCGACAGTGCTGCAAGGCGAACGAGGTGCCACCGATCTCGAGGGTCAGCGCCTCGCGGTAGGTCTGGTCCGGGTAGCGGTACTCGCGCGGCCAGCGCAGGTCCGGCATCGCGAACTGCCGTTGGTTGACGATCTCGTTGTACCCGGCGGTGAGGAGGTAGCGGTCGAACCGCGCGGGCAGGGCCTCGTGCGCCACGACGCGTGGCGGCGCCCACCCCCGCTCGCTGGCCTCCGCCTCGAAGACGGGTACGCCGAAGACGTGGTCGATGTGGCCGTGCGAGTAGACGGCGGTGTGCAGCGGAGCACTGTCCCAGCCCCGCAGGGTGCTGTGCACGTGCTGGGCCAGTGGCGCGCTGCCGGTGTCCACCAGAACGAGTCCGTCGTCGGTGCGGAACGCACTGACGTTGGCGAAGGACGGTACGAAGGCGACACCGTCCGCGACCTCCTCGGCGGCGCCGATCAGCGAGAAGGGGTGCCGGTCCTCGATCGAGATCTCGCCGCGCCAGAGCTTGTCCGCCAGATCGAGGATCTCCACCTGGGCACAGTAAGGCGCGACAGCAGTCACCCGGCGAGCGGGCTTGCCTTCGACGGGGCCGGGATCGCACGACCTGGAATTCACTGCAGGAGGCAGGTCGACAGCGAGCAGGCTCCCGCGCCAGCAGGCTGGGTGACATGACCACCGAGGAGGAGCAGGATGGAGCCTGTGACGCTGCTGCCGGTCCGCCATGACGGTGGGATGTCGATCGTCGTCACCGGAGCCACCGGCAACCTGGGTCGCTTGGCCGTCGAGGCCCTCCTTCGGCGTGGGGTCCCGGCGGAGCAGATCGTCGCGACCGGTCGGCGCACCGAGGCGCTGGCCGACCTCGGTCAGCGGGGGGTCGACGTGCGCCGGGCGGACTTCGAGGACGAAGCGTCGCTCCGGGAGGCCTTCGCCGGCGCGGAGAAGCTGCTCCTGGTCTCCAGCAACGCCGTCGGCCAGCGGGTGCGGCAGCACGGGGCCGCCATCGGAGCGGCGCGCGCCGCCGGGGTGCAGCTCCTCGCCTACACGAGCATCCCGCGCGCCGACACCACCCGGCTGCTGCTGGCCGCGGAGCACCGAGCGACCGAGGAGCTGCTGGCGGAGTCGGGGCTGCCGTATGCGCTGCTGCGCAACAGCTGGTACCACGAGAACTACACCAGCCGGCTGCCGATCTACCTCGAGCACGGGATCTCCGGCGCGGCCGGCACCGGGCAGGTCAGCGCGGCGGCCCGCGCCGACTACGCCGAGGCGGCAGCGGCGGTGCTCACGCGCGACGGGCAGGCCGGGGCGGTCTACGAGCTGGGCGGGACGCCGTTCACGATGAGCGAGCTGGCCGAGGTCGTCTCCGCGGTCGCCGGCCGAACAGTGACGTACACCGATCTGACGGTCGAGCAGTACACGGCACTGCTCGCCGGCGTCGGGCTGCCTGAGGCGTTCGCGGCCGTGCTGGCCGACGGCGACCGCGGGGTCGCGGACGGCGAGTTGCTCGTGGGCAACGACCTCGAGACGCTCCTCGGTCGCGCGCCCGTGTCGCTCGAGTCCTCCGTCCGCGCCGCCTTCGCTGGGCTCGAGGGCTGACCTTCTCCCCTCAGCGCTTGAAGCGCCGCCAGAGCACCGCGGCGGCGATCGCCAGCGATGGTGGGATGCCGAGGTCGGCCAGCGCGATCCCGTGACTGCCGACCCCCACGACCGACGGGCCCTCGTACGCGTTGTGGAGTCGCAGCCAGAGCAGGTCGCCGAGCAGCAGGGTGACGGCGGCGACCGTGGCGGCCCGGCCGGGAGGCTTGCGGCCGGCCAGGACGCCGACCAAGGCGATCGCGAGCAGCGCGAGGACGATCGCCAGCCAGCGCTCCCGATCGAGGACGGTCATCACAGCCGGTAGCCGGCGAGCTGCTTGGCCTGGCAGACCAGCCGGCCGCGGGAGTCCCAGATCCGGCAGTCCTCGTCGAACCAGCCGTCCTGCATCAGCTGCGAGCGTTGCTCCCCGATGAGCCAGCCGTCCGCCGGTACGCCCCGCAGGTGCACGGTGAGCTCGACGGTCGGGAACCACCCGGGCATGCCCATGTCGAGCGGGACCGGTACGAGCCCATCGGCGAGCACGAGCAGATCCAGTGCCGTGGTGGGCCGAGCGTCCATCCGGAGCCACGCCGTCACCAGCCCAGGGCGCCGAGCCAGCGTGCTGGGGCGGACCTCGACGAAGTCCAGGTGCCCGACGCGGAACCCAGGGAGCGGCTCGGCGGGGGAGCGGAGGCACTCCTCGGCGGGCGTCATCGCCGGCGGTGCGGTGGCGCTCCAGTACGGCTCGGCCTCGGGGTGGAGCGTGCCGCTGGTGACCAGTGCCTCCAGGCAGGACCGGCCGTCCTGCAGCAGCCGTACGCGGTGCTGGCTCACGCGCCGGCCGGTCCTGAGCGTCTCGACCTCGACCGTCGCCTCGCCAGGATCGGGGGAGTGCAGGAACAGGGTGCTGACCGTCAGCGGGTCGGCGCCGTCAAGCGCGGGGGCGACGGCCTCGCGCAGCAGGTAGCCGCCGTGCAGCTTGCCGCCGATGGCCCAGCGTTCGTCGAGGGTGATCTGCACCGGGTGAGACTACGAGGGGAGCCCCGCACGGGCCGGACCTACGCCCAGTTCAGGTCTTGGATCGCGTCATCCAGGAGCACGACGAGCGTTGGCGCGAGGCTGAGCAGACGCTTGTCCTTGGTGGGTTCTGCGTGGGTCACGCGCCGTCGACCGTGAAGGTGCCCGTCCAGGTGATCACGACGTGTGCAGTCACCCTGCCTGTGTCGCTATAGGTGTGCGTGACGTCCTGCTGCCCGCCGTCCAGGGCCTGTTCGCCGTCGCCGAAGTCCGGAAAACAAGCGGATGCCCGTACGGGGGTGTGCCAGATCTGACACAGGTGTCTCAGATCTGGCACACCGCGCCAGGGGCATGTTGTTTTCTGGCAGGGTGATCGCGTGAGCCTCTACAGCGACAAGATCTGGCCGCGCTTGCTCAACGTGGTCATGAGCCCCAAGCGAACCGGGGAGACCCGCGCCAGGGTGTGCGCCGGGCTGGCGGGTGACGTGGTGGAGATCGGCTTCGGGACCGGTCACAACCTGCCCTACCTGCCGGCCGAGGTGACGTCGCTCCGGGTCGTGGAGCCGTCGGGACTCGGCGTCCGGCTCGCCGGGCCGCGGATCGCGGCGGCGAGCGTGCCGGTCGAGGTCGCCGGGCTCGACGGGCAGGCCCTGCCGTTCGCGGACGCCTCGGCCGATGCCGTCCTGTGCACCTGGTCGCTGTGCACGATCCCCGATCCCGTACAGGCTGTGCGGGAGGTACGGCGGGTGCTCAGACCGGGTGGGGAGCTGCACTTCGTCGAGCACGGGAAGGCGCCCGACGCGAGCGTGCGGGTCTGGCAGGACCGGCTCGACGGGCTGGAGCAGCGGGTCGCCGGTGGCTGCCACCTGAACCGGGACATCGTGGCGATCCTGGAGGCCGGCGGGCTGACGATCACGTCGCTGGACCGGTACTACGAGAAGGGGCCGAAGGCGTTCGGAGCGATGTACCTGGGGACCGCCGGCTAGGGGTGCATACCATTCTCATGGTAATCTGATGGTATGCGTACGACCATCGACAAGGCAGGGCGGCTGGTGCTGCCCAAGGAGCTCCGGGATCGCATCGGCCTGACTGCGGGGGAGGTCGACATCGAGATCGACGGGACCGCGCTGCGGATCGCGCCGGTCGCCTCCGACGTGCTGGTCGAGCAGGGCGGTCGGTGGGTCGTACCGGCTGGGGGTGAGCCGGTGAGCGACGCGACGGTACGGGCGCTGCGTGACGGCGATCAGCGCTGAGCCGCTGCTGGTGGACACCAGCACCGCGGTCGCGTTGCTCGTGGCGGACCACGAGCACCACCGGGCGACGCTCCAGGCGCTGGCCGGTGCCACCCTCGGGCTGAGCGGTCACGCCGCGTTCGAGACCTACTCCGTGCTGACGCGCTTGCCGGCGCCGGCCCGGGTGACGCCAGCCGCGGCGCTGCGGCTGGTGTCGGTGAACTTCCCGGAGACGCGGCACCTCAGCAGCGACCGGGCGGCAACGGTCCTGTCGGAGCTGCCGGGGCTGGGGGTAGCGGGTGGGTCGGTGTACGACGCGCTGGTCGCCGCAACCGCGGTCGAGCACGGGCTGGTGCTCGTGACGCGTGATCGGCGGGCGCTCGAGACCTACCGGGTGCTCGGTGCCCACGTCCGGCTGCTGCCCTGAGCTGGGCTTCCCTAGACTCAGCCACGTGACTGAGCCCTTGACGTCCCCGATGCCGGAGCGCCCCACCCTCGACGGCCTCGAGACGAAGTGGGATGCCGTCTGGGCCGCCGACGGGACGTACGCGTTCGACCGCACGGCGGCGCGCGCGGACGTCTTCTCCATCGACACGCCGCCGCCGACGGTCAGCGGCTCGCTGCACATGGGCTCGGTGTTCGGTTACGCCCAGACCGACAGCATCGCGCGCTACCAGCGGATGACCGGCAAGGTGCTGTTCTACCCGATGGGCTGGGACGACAACGGGCTGCCGACCGAGCGCCGGGTGCAGAACTACTACGGCGTACGGTGCGACCCCTCGCTCCACTACGACCCCTCGTTCGTTCCGCCGGCGGAGCCTCCGAAGCAGCCGGTGCACATCAGCCGGCCGAACTTCGTGAAGCTCTGCCTGCAGCTGACCACCGAGGACGAGAAGGTCTTCGAGGACCTCTGGCGCCGGCTCGGGCTCTCGGTCGACTGGGCGCAGACCTACACGACGATCGGGCCCATCAGTCAGCGGGCTTCCCAGCGTGCGTTCCTGCGGAACCTGGCGCGCGGCGAGGCGTACGCGCAGGAGGCGCCGACGCTCTGGGACGTGGACTTCCGGACCGCCGTGGCGCAAGCCGAGCTGGAAGACCGGCCGATGCCGGGGGCGTACCACCGGATCGGCTTCACGCTCCCTGATGGGGAGTCGGTCTTCATCGAGACGACCCGACCGGAGCTGCTGCCGGCGTGCGTGGCCCTGGTCGCGCACCCCTCGGATGAGCGCTACCAGGCGCTGTTCGGGACCACCGTGACCACGCCGCTGTTCGGGGTGTCGGTGCCGGTGCACGCGCACGAGCTGGCCGACCCGGAGAAGGGCTCCGGCATCGCGATGATCTGCACGTTCGGTGACACCACCGACGTGACGTGGTGGCGCGAGCTCAACCTGCCGGTGAGGTCGATCATCGGCCGGGACGGCCGGATCCTGCCGACGGCGCCGGACGGAGTGGCGGACGGGCCCTATCAGGAGCTCGTCGGGAAGAACGTCAAGCAGGCGCAGAAGCGGATCGTCGAGCTGCTCACCGAGTCCGGCGACCTGGTGGGGGAGCCGCGGCCCATCGAGCACCCGGTGAAGTTCTACGAGAAGGGTGACCGTCCCCTTGAGGTCGTGACCTCGCGGCAGTGGTACATCCGGAACGGCGGCCGGGACGCGGCGACTCGCGACGATCTGCTCACGCGCGGCGAGGAGCTCGCCTGGCACCCGCCACACATGCAGGCGCGCTACGAGAACTGGGTGTCCGGCCTCAACGGCGACTGGCTCATCAGCCGGCAGCGGTTCTTCGGCGTGCCCATCCCGCTCTGGTACCGGCTGGACGCTGCGGGGGAGCCGGTCTACGACGCGCCGCTGGTGCCTGCGGAGGATGCGCTCCCGGTCGACCCGTCCTCGGACGTGCCGGCCGGCTTCACCGAGGAGCAGCGCGGGGTGCCGCTTGGTTTTACGGGCGACGCCGACGTGATGGACACCTGGGCCACCTCCTCGCTCACGCCCCAGATCGCCGGCCGCTGGGTGGACGATCCGGACCTGTTCGACCGGGTCTTCCCGATGGACCTGCGCCCGCAGGGCCCGGAGATCATCCGTACCTGGTTGTTCTCCACCGTCGTCCGGTCGCACCTGGAGCACGGCGCGCTGCCGTGGCGGGACAGCACGATCAACGGCTGGATCCTGGACCCGGACCGCAAGAAGATGTCCAAGAGCCTCGGCAACGTGATCACGCCGCTGCCGCTGCTGGAGGAGTACGGCTCCGACGCGATCCGGTACTGGGCCTGCTCCGGTCGGCCGGGCACCGACACCGCGGTCGACTACGGCCAGATGAAGGTGGGGCGCAAGCTCGCCACCAAGCTGCTGAACGCCTCTCGCTTCGTGCTCGGGTTCCCGTCGGCTCCTCCCGGTGAGGTCACCGAAGCGGTCGACCTGGCACTGCTGCAGCAGCTGTCCGAGCTGGTCACGGCCTGCACGGAGTCGTTCGCGGGCTACGACTACGCACGCGCGCTCGAGCGGGTCGAGGCGTTCTTCTGGACGTTCTGCGACGACTACATCGAGCTGGTCAAGACGCGGGCCTACGGTTCTGGGCCGGCGGCGGACTCGGCGAACCGGTCGCTGAGGCTCACCCTCGACACGATGTTGAGACTCTTTGCGCCGTTCCTTCCCTTCGCGACGGAAGAGGTGTGGTCCTGGTTCGGTGCGGGCTCGGTGCACCGGGCGCCCTGGCCGGTGGCCGCTCCGACCGGCCGCGACCCGGCGGTGCTCGTCGTCGCCGGTGAGGTGCTCGGCCAGATCCGCAAGGCCAAGAGCAACGCGAAGGTCACGATGAAGACACCGGTGACCTCGCTCGTGCTGACGGACGACCCCGACCGGATCGCGCTGGTGGCGTTCGCCCAGGAGGACCTCATCAACGCCGGCGTCGTGCAGGAGCTCACGCTGTCGGTCGGCGAACCGGCGATCGAGATCATGCTCGGCGAGCCCCCGGTCAAGAAGCCGTGACGCTCCAGGACGTGATGGCGACGCTCGGGAGCCGCTACCCGAGCGAGGACAAGATGGTTCCGGACCTTGTCCGGATGACCATCCTGATGGACCTGCTCGGGTCCCCGCAGCTCGCGTACCCGTCGATCCACCTCACCGGCACCAACGGCAAGACCTCGACGGCGCGCATGATCGACTCGTTGGTCCGCGCGTTCGGGCTGCGCCCCGGCCGCTACACCTCGCCGCATCTGGACACCGTCACCGAACGGATCTGCGTCGACGGCGACCCGCTGCCGGACTCCCGCTTCGTCGAGGTGTTCAACGAGCTGATGCCGTACGTCGAGCTGGTCGACGGGCGATCCGAGGTCCCGATGACGTTCTTCGAGCTGCTGACCGGCATGGCGTTCGCGGCCTTCGCCGACGCCCCCGTCGACCTCGGCGTCATCGAGGTGGGCCTCGGCGGGCGCTGGGACGCCACG
>JBKJVH010000153.1:0-9417 GCA_046590985.1 Mycobacteriales bacterium | reverse complement strand
GGTGATGGCACCGAACAAGACCCTCGCCGCCCAGCTGGCGAACGAGTTCCGCGAGCTGCTCCCGCACAACGCCGTGGAGTACTTCGTCTCCTACTACGACTACTACCAGCCCGAGGCGTACGTCCCGCAGACCGACACCTACATCGAGAAGGACTCGAGCGTCAACGAGGAGGTGGAGCGGCTCCGGCACTCCGCGACGATGGCCCTGATGACCCGGCGGGACGTGATCGTGGTCGCCTCCGTGAGCTGCATCTACGGCCTCGGCACGCCCCAGGAGTACGTCGACAGGATGGTCCGACTCACCGTCGGCGAGACCATCGAACGCGACAAGCTGCTGCGCCGGTTCGTCGACGTCCAGTACACCCGGAACGACCTCGCGTTCACCCGCGGCACCTTCCGGGTGCGCGGCGACACGGTCGAGATCTTCCCGGTGTACGAGGAGCTCGCGATCCGGGTCGAGATGTTCGGCGACGAGATCGAGCGGGTCATGACGCTGCACCCGCTGACGGGTGAGGTCATCGCGGAGCACCAGGAGGTCTTCGTCTTCCCGGCCACCCACTACGTCGCGGGGCCGGAGCGAATGGAACGGGCCACGGCCGGCATCGAGGCCGAGCTGGACACCAGGCTCAAGGAGCTCGAGGGCCAGGGCAAGCTGCTGGAGGCCCAGCGCCTTCGGATGCGCACGACCTACGACCTGGAGATGATGCGCCAGGTCGGCTTCTGCAACGGCATCGAGAACTACAGTCGGCACATCGACGGCCGGGGCGCCGGCACCGCTCCGCACACGTTGCTGGACTACTTCCCCGAGGACTTCCTGCTGGTCCTGGACGAGTCGCACGTCACCGTCCCGCAGATCGGCGCGATGTACGAGGGCGACATGTCCCGCAAGCGCACCCTCGTGGACCACGGCTTCCGGCTCCCGAGCGCCATGGACAACCGGCCGCTCAAGTGGGAGGAGTTCCTGGAGCGCACCGGTCAGACGGTGTACCTGTCGGCCACTCCCGGCACGTATGAGCTGTCGCGCGTGCAGAACGACGTCGTGGAGCAGGTCATCCGGCCGACCGGCCTGGTCGACCCCGAGATCGTCGTGAAGCCCACCAAGGGACAGATCGACGACCTCGTGCACGAGATCCGACTCCGGGCGGAGAAGGACGAGCGGGTGCTGGTCACGACGCTGACCAAGAAGATGTCCGAGGACCTCACCGACTACCTGCTCGACCTCGGCATCCGGGTGCGCTACCTGCACTCCGAGGTCGACACGATCCGGCGCATCGAGCTGCTCAAGGAGCTGCGCCAGGGCGTGTTTGACGTGCTGGTCGGCATCAACCTGCTGCGTGAGGGCCTCGACCTGCCCGAGGTGTCGCTCGTGGCGATCCTGGATGCCGACAAGGAGGGCTTCCTCCGGTCGGGAACGTCCTTGATCCAGACCATCGGCCGGGCCGCCCGCAACGTCAGCGGCCAGGTCCACATGTACGCCGACAGGATCACGCCGTCGATGGCGAAGGCGATCGACGAGACCGCGCGCCGTCGCGCCAAGCAGGTGGCGTACAACGAGGAGCGCGGGCTGGACCCGCAGCCACTTCGGAAGAAGATCGCCGACATCCTCGACTCGATCGTGCGGGAGGACCCTGACCTGGTCGGCGGTAGCGGCCGTAACGCCTCGCGCGGCAAGGCGCCGGTTCCCGGCGGTGCCGCGAAGGGCAAGACGCACGTCGAGAACCTCAAGGGGATGCCGCGTGCCGAGCTCGCGATGCTCATCCAGCAGCTCCAGGACCAGATGCACGAGGCCGCCCGGGGGCTGTCGTTCGAGCTCGCGGCCCGGCTCCGCGATGAGGTCAACGAGCTGAAGAAGGAGCTCCGCGGCATGGATGCCGCGGGTGTCCGCTAGCCCGGGCAGCTCGCAGCGGGCCAGAGCCGCCGAGAGGTAGGCGGAGCCGCTGGGAGCCCGACCCTCGGCTCCCGCCTGCCGAGGCGATCTGCGCAGCGGGCAGCCTCACGGCACTCCTTCCCACGCCTGCCTACTCGCCAGGCTCGGACTCGCCGGTGGCTGGTGGACGAGATCAGGTAGTTCCACTCAGGCGTGTGGTCAGCGCTCAGGACAACCTGGAGTCATGACTCAGACCGCAAGCAACCCCGCCCCGTCCGCCTCCTACCTCCCGGCCATGCCGCAGGTCGTGCCAGCCCCGCAGCCGCGGACGACCGTCGCCTTCCAGGCGCAGGCCGGCATCGCCTTCACGCTGTCCTTCGCCTTCGAGGGCGTCGGCATCCTCTACCTACCGGTCGACCCGTGGCAACGAGGCTTCCTGGTCCTCGGGATGCTGTTCATCGTGTCGTCCTGCTTCACCCTGGCGAAGGTCGTGCGGGATGCGCAGGAGACGAAGGCGTTCGTGAGCCGCATCGACGAGGCCCGCCGCGAGAAGCTGATGGCCGAGCACGATCCTTACCGCGCGCCGAACTCTTGACCGAACGGGTGAGTCGCCAGGGACACCGCAGGAATAGCCTCCGGTCATCGACAGGGGGACGCCGTGAAGGTGGGACGGCGCGCGACCGCACTGCTCCTCCCGCTTGCCTTGCTGCTGACCGCGATGCCGGCGCAGGCCCACGCGACGATGCCCACGACGAAGCGCACCGCGAAGCCCGTCACGGAGCGGGTTCACCGGGTCGAACGGGGGATCTTCCGGATCCTGACCCGCGACGTGCCCGGACCCGGCGGGGTCACCCACGACGAGCAGCGGCCGGTGCTCGAGCTCCCGAACGGGAAGTGGATCGACCTGCACCTGCCCAAGGGGACCACGCCGTCGTACAACGCGCCGGTGGAGCTGCGCGGGGTCGGCAGCGACACCCAGCTCGACGTCGAGGCGCAACAGCCGCTCACGATGGCGGAGTACTCCGCCGGGACCGTGCAGCGGCAGGCGCTGACGTCCTCCACCCAATCGACCACCGGCACCACGTCGGTGCTGGTGATCCTGGCCTACTGGACGCAGCCCGACGCGGTCACGCCCACGAGCGCCGCGAACGTGATCTTCACCCAGGGCAACCCCTGGTGGAAGGAGGCGTCCTACGGGCAGCTGGCGATCACCGGCAAGGTGACCCCGTGGGTGCACATCTCGGCTCCCACCTATGACTGCTACTCCGACGGCGACAGCATCATGTCCCATGCCAGGACGGCAGCGAGTGCCTACAACCCGGGCTCCTACCAGCGGGTGATCGTCTACTTCCCAGCCTGCGGCGGTTCTCCCGGTTGGGCCTTTGTGGGAGCCGGGTCGGTCTGGATCAACGGGAGCATGGACCTCCGGGTGACCATCCACGAGCAGGGCCACAACTACGGCCTCGGCCACGCTCACAGCTACGGCTGCACCTCGGGTGGCCGGCCGACGACGCTGGTGGGCAGCTGCTCCGCCTCGGAGTACGGCGACCCCTTCGACGCGATGGGCGGGGGCTCCTACGTCGGTCACTTCAGCGGCCGGCACAAGGACCTGCTGCACTGGCTCGGCAGCGGCCGCAAGCAGGACGTCACCAGCGGCGGGTTCATCCTGACGCCGCTGGAGACCCCGAGCGGTCTCAAGGCTGTCCAGATCCCGACGAGCGGGCGCTCCTACTGGGTGGAGTACCGCGTCGCCACGGGCAAGGACAAGAGCCTGCCGCCCGGCGCGACCGGGGTGCAGGTGCGGCTGGTCGACTCCCGGATCGGCGACGGTGGGCCCCTGCTGCTGGACCAGCGACCGGGTGACGGCGGCTACGACGACTTCGAGAGCGTCAGCTTGCCCGCGGGCAGCTCGTGGGTGAGCCCCGACGGGGTCCGGATCTCCGTCACCTCGGTGACCGGGACGACGGCCGAGGTGCACGTTGCCGGGGGAGCCACGGCCCGGGCCCCGGCCGCGCCGACCGCCCTCCTCGCGAACGCCGGTGACGCGTCCGCGACGGTCAAGTGGACCAAACCCGCGGACAACGGCTCCATCATCACCTCCTACGTGGTCACCTCCTCACCCGGCGGGAAGACCGCGACGGTCAGCAGCGTCGGCGGTACGACGACGGCCACCACGGTCGGTGGGTTGCTGAACGGCACGGCCTACACGTTCTCCGTCGTGGCCAAGAACGCCGTGGGCAGCTCGCCAGCGTCCGCCCCGTCGGCGGCGGTGACGCCCGTCGCTGCCGTCCCGACGATCTCTCTCACCTCGCCCAAGCCCGCCGCCGTCGTCACCGGCGACACCGTGCCGCTGACGGTGTCGGTGGCTGCGAGCACGATCTCCAAGGCCCCCGTCACGTCGGTCGAGTACCGCCTCGACGGCAACGGAGTGGCCTACTCGTCGACCGCGCCCTTCTCGGCCGTGCTGAGCCTGCTGTACGAGACGACCGGACCGCACACGCTGACCGCCATCGCCTACGACGCCAACGGCCGGATCGGGAAGACGGCACCGGTGGCGTTCAGCTATGCGCCGCCGCTGCCCACCGTCAGCATCGCGTCGCCGGTGGACGGGACCGCGGTGCTGTCGGCTGCCCTGCCGGTCACCCTGAACGCGGCCCCGGGGAGCCTCAGCCACCCCCTGAACTCCGTCTACGCCACGCTCGAGGACGGCTCCTACGCGGGAACGGCCGAGCCAGACGCGCCGCCGGCAACCACCTGGAGCTTCACCTGGGACCTCAGCGGCCTGAGCGAGGGCACCCATGTGCTGACGGCCCATGCCATCGACGACCTGCAGCGGGTGACCCACAGCACCCCCGTCACGGTCACCGTGACCTTCCCCGCTCCGCTCGTGCAGATCACCTCGCCCCTCGACGGGGGGACCGTCCTTGGATCCGGGAACGTCTCGGTGCACGTCGCGCCCAACGCCAGCGGAGGTGGCGCTGTCCAGTCGGTCCAGCTCGTCGCCGACGATGTCACCAACCTCGGCACGCTCTACGCCGGCAGCCCCGGCACGGAGTCCGACCCGTGGACGCTCCTCGTCGACTGGCGCACCCTGGGCAACGGGCCGCACACGCTCACGGCCAAGGCCACCAACGAGAGCTTCTACTCCACGACCACGCCGGCGTTGCCGATCGTCGTGCGGAACCCGACCCCGGGCGCGAATGTCACCGCACCCACCGAAGGGGCCACCCCGCTCGGGACGGTCACCCTGCACGCGACCGGCATCCCGGATGGCAGCGTTATCGCGTCCCTGACGTTCCTGCTCGACGGCAGCTACCTCGGCGCGGGGACTGACGGTGCGGGCGACTGGACCTACGACTGGGACACCCGCGCCGGTGACCAGGGGAGCCACGTGATCACCGCGACGGTGACCGACGGGGACGGCTACACCGGCATCAGCCCAGGCGTCGGCGTCGTCCTGACCAACCCGGGGCCCTCGGCCACCCTCACGACCCCGACCGACGGCGTCGTGCGGACCGCACCGCCCAGCTGCGACACGGACTCCGCTGCCGGCGAGCCGCTGCAGGCCACCGTCCTGGCCAACCCGGACACCGGGACGCCGATCTCCTACGTGGAGTACCAGCTGGACGGCTACGCAGTGGCTTACGGCGACAGCGGCACCCCAGGCTGGGACGCCGTCCTTGCCGAGTGCTACCTCACCGCCGGGGCGCACACCTTGCGGGTCAAGGTGTACGACAACGACGGGCTCGCCCGCACGTCGGTGCCGGTCGGCTTCTCCTTCGTGAGCAGACCTGACCCGATCGCTGGACTCGTCGCGACGGCCGGCGTCACCGAGGTAGCGCTGTCCTGGACCCCGCCGGACTTCACCGGCGGCCTGCCGCTCACCGCGTACCGGGTGCAGCGGGTGGCAGACGACTACGCGACGGTGCTCGATCAGGTCGACGTCCCGGCGGATGTCACCTCGTACACGCTGTCGGGCCTGACGGGAGAGTCAGCGCTGGTTCAGGTGCAGGCCGTCGGCCCAGGCGGGACCTCCTACCCGTACGGGCCGGTGTACGTGGACCTGGCGCCACACCCCGTCACCGGCCTGGTGGCGACAGGTGGGGACCGCCGGCTGACGGTGACCTTCACACCGTCCACGTCACCCGACGTCGGTACGGTGCAGGTGTTCGTGGGGACAGGTACCGCCGCCCCCGATGTGTACGGCGCGCCTGCGGCGTACCTCGACCCGACGGCCTCGTCCACCGTCATCGCGGGGCTGGCTGCCGCGACCACGTACACCGTGTCGGTGGTCGTGTACGACTTTGCCGGGGGTTCCTCGCCGCCGGTCTCCCGCACCTTGCTCGGGACGACGCTGTCCACAGCCGCAGCGCCCAGCACGGTGGCCTATGGCGGCGCGACCGTGGTCAGCGGCACGCTGAGGCGCGCCGGCACCGCGACGGGGCTCGGCGCGCGCAGCCTGGTGCTCTACCAGCGGCGGCACGGGACCACCGTGTGGGGGCGGGTCGGCGCGGTGACGACCGCGACTAACGGGGTGGCGTCGTCCCGGCGGGTCCCGACGGTCAACACCGACTACCTCTGGACGTACGCCGGCAGCGGGTCCGAGATGGCCAGCGGTGGCTCGGTCCGGGTCGTCGGCGTCGCGCCGAAGGTCGTGCTCGCGTTGTCGGCGACCCGGGTGCTGGTCAGACACGCTGTGACCGTCACCGGCTCGGTGGGTCCCAACCACCGCGGCCAGCGCGTCTACCTCCAGCAGAAGGTCGGCACCGGCTGGCGCAACGTGGCCTCCGCCGTGCTGAGCAGTACGTCAGCGGTCCGGTTCGCCTACACCCCGACGGTGCGGGGAACTTTCGTGTTCCGGTTGTACAAGGCGGCCGACGCCGACCACGTAGCGTCCGCCAGCGCCGCCCGGAGCCTGGGCGTCGTGTAGCGAGGTGTTACCGTTGGTAACACGCGGTCTGTACGCTGGTCGCTCCAGAGAACGTGCGAGAACACGTTTCAGTTTGTTGAGGAGTGCCGGTGTCGGAACCCCAGGTCGCTGCCGATGGCGGCCGCCCGCTCCGGGTCGTGCTGCTGTCCTATCGGAGCAAGCCGCACTGCGGCGGCCAGGGCGTCTACATCCGGCACCTGAGCCGCGAGCTGGTGAACCTCGGGCACCAGGTCGAGGTGCTCAGCGGCCCGCCGTACCCTGAGCTGGACCCCGGCGTCGAGCTGATGCCGGTGCCGTCGCTGGACCTCTACCGCGACCCCGACCCGTTCCGGGTGCCGTGGCCCAAGGAGTTCAAGACCTCCATCGACGTGCTCGAGTTCGCGCTCATGAGCACAGCGGCCTTCCCCGAGCCGCTCACCTTCAGCCTGCGCGCACACCGGCTGCTCAAGCAGCGGGTCGCCGACGGCTACCCGCTGCCGGACGTCATCCACGACAACCAGACGCTCGGCTACGGGATGCTGCTCATGCTGCGCGACGGCATGCCGATCATCGCGAACGTCCACCACCCGATCACGGTGGACCGGGTGCTCGACCTGGCGGCGTCCCCGCTGCGCAAGAAGTACTCCAAGATCCGCTGGTACAGCTTCCTGCGCATGCAGAAGCGCGTCATCCAGAAGATGCCGACGCTGGTCACGGTCAGTGAGAACTCCTACGACGACATCGTGCGCGACTTCGAGGTCGACCCCCGCCGGATGCGCGTCATCCCGGTCGGCGTCGAGCACGACGTCTTCGTCCCGCCGACGCTCCCGCGGGTGCCGGGCCGCATCGTCGCGACCGCAAGCGCCGACCACCCGCTCAAGGGCATCGTGCCGCTGCTCGAGGCGGTCGCCAAGCTCCGCACCGAGCGGGACATCGAGCTCATCATCGTCGGCAAGGCCAGCGAGGGCGGTGCGGCGGCCAAGACGATCGAGCGCCTCGGCCTGGAGGACACCGTCCGGTTCGTCACGGGCGTCACCGAGGCTGAGCTCGTCACGATCTTCGGCTCCGCGCACGTCGGCGTGGTCCCCTCCCTGTACGAGGGCTTCAGCCTGCCCGCGATCGAGCTGATGAGCTGCGCCACCCCGTTGGTCGCCACCACGGCCGGGGCGCTGCCCGAGGTCGTCGGCGACGCCGCGTACAGCGTGCCGCCCGGTGACACCGAGGCACTGGCCAAGGCCATCAAGGCCGTGATGGACGACGACGAGCTCGCGGCTCGGCTCGGCGCGGCCGGTCGGGCGCGCGTCATGGAGATCTACACCTGGCAGTCCGTCGCCGCGCAGACCGCCCAGTGGTACCGCGACTACCTGGGTGAGGTCGTGCCGAACCCGACCAAGGTCCAGGTACGGGGCGGCATGAAGGTGCACGGCCTGAACGGCTACCGGAACGAGGAGAGCTAGTGCTGACCGTCGACTTCGAGCAGTTCCCCGTCGGCCCGGGGGACCGCGTCCTCGACATGGGCTGCGGCGGTGGCCGACACGCTTTCTCGCTCTACAAGCGCGGCGCGGACGTGGTCGCCTTCGACATGAGCTTCGCCGACCTCGTCGAGGTCACCACGATGTTCGCCGCGATCCACCTCGAGGGCCAGGCCCCCGAGGGCGCGACCGCGAGTGCGGTGCGTGGGACCGCGTACAGCCTGCCGTTTGAGGATGCCTCGTTCGACCGCATCATCGCGGCGGAGATCATGGAGCACCTGCCCGAGGACGAGCTCGCCATGTCCGAGCTCTACCGGGTCCTCAAGCCCGGCGGCCTGATCGCCGTGACGGTGCCGCGCTATGGCCCCGAGAAGGTGAACTGGGCGCTGTCGGAGGAATACCACAACAACCCCGGCGGTCACATCCGGATCTACAAGGGATCCGAGCTGCGGGCCAAGCTCGAGAAGCAGGGCCTCGTCTACCAGGCTGACCATCATGCACATGGGCTGCACACGCCGTACTGGTGGCTCAAGTGCGCCGTCGGCGTGAAGAACGACAGCAACCCGCTGGTCAGGGCCTACCACCAGCTGCTGGTGTGGGACATGGTCAAGCAGCCGCTCGCGACCAGGCTCGCGGAGAAGGTGCTGCAGCCGCTCGTCGGCAAGTCCTTCGTGATCTACCTCCGCAAGCCGTGGGAGACTGCTCGTGCGGCGGCCTGAGCTGCGCGGCCTGCCCGGCGTGATGTCGCTGGAGCAGGTACGTCAGACGGTCGAGGCCATCGCGGCCGCCCAGCAGCCCTGCGGCTCGCTGCCGTGGCCGGACGGCCACACCGACGCCTGGGACCATGTCGAGTGCGCCATGGTGCTGGTCCTCGGCGGCAAGCTGGACGAGGCGCAACGCGCGTACGCGTGGCTGCGCAAGACCCAGGCCGTCGACGGCTCCTGGGCGACGTCGTACCGCGAGCTCGAGATCGACGACCCGATGGTCGACCTCAACCAGTGCGCCTACGTGGCGGTCGGCATGTGGCAGTGGTGGCAGGTGACCGGCGACCGTTCGCTGCCCGAGCAGATGTGGCCGCACGTCCGGCGGGCGCTCGACCTGGTCATCGACCTGCAGGCGCCCGGTGGCCAGATCTGGTGGGCCCGCGACGGCGTCGTGCCCCGGGAGGA
>JBKJVH010000007.1:0-2918 GCA_046590985.1 Mycobacteriales bacterium | reverse complement strand
CACCTGAAGTCGGTCGTGTACGAGCTGCTGTGGTTCCTGCGCGGCGAGGGCAACGCGAGCTGGCTGCAGGACAAGGGCGTCACGATCTGGGACGCCTGGGCCAAGCCCGACGGGGACCTGGGCCCGGTCTACGGCGTGCAGTGGCGTTCCTGGCCGACCCCGGACGGCCGGCACATCGACCAGATCTCCGACCTGCTCACCACGCTGAAGAGCAACCCCGACTCGCGCCGCATGGTGGTCAGCGCCTGGAACGTCGCGGACCTGCCGGACATGGCTCTCATGCCGTGCCACGCGCTTTTCCAGTTCTACGTCGCCGACGGTCGGCTCTCGTGCCAGCTCTACCAGCGCAGCGCGGACCTGTTCCTCGGCGTCCCGTTCAACATCGCGAGCTACGCGCTGCTGACGCACATGGTCGCCCAGCAGGTCGGCCTCGAGGTCGGCGACTTCATCTGGGTCGGCGGCGACTGCCACGTCTATGACAACCACCGCGCGCAGGTGGCTGAGCAGCTCACGCGGGAGCCGTACGCGTTCCCGACGCTCGCGCTCACGAAGGCCGACAGCCTGTTCGACTACGCCTTCGAGGACGTCCAGCTCCTGGACTACCAGCACCACCCGGCCATCAAGGGTGCCGTGGCGGTGTGAGCGTGCAGCTCATCTGGGGCCAGTCCCGCAGCGGCGTCATCGGCGCGAGCGGTGGCCTGCCGTGGAACCTGCCCGAGGACCTGCGGTCCTTCCGCGCCCTCACGATGGGCGGCGTCGTGCTCATGGGTCGGCGCACCTGGGACTCCCTGCCGGACCGGTTCCGGCCGCTGCCCGGCCGCACCAACGTGGTGCTCACCTCCACACCGTGTGAAGGCGCCGAGACGGTGGCGTCGGTGCAGCAGGCCCTCGACCGCTACCCCGACCTGTGGGTCATCGGTGGGTCCAGCGTCTACCAGGCCTTCCTGCCGCATGCCACGCGGCTGTTCCGGACCGACATCGACGCCGACTTCGTCGGTGACACCTGGGGTCCCGTCCTGTCCGACGACTGGGTGGTGGACGTACGCACCCCCGAGACCGGCTGGACCATCTCCGCCGACGGGCTTCCCTTCGCCTTCACCCAGCTGGTCCGGGCATGAGTGACGCGCCGGTCGGGGTGTTCGACTCCGGCGTCGGGGGCCTGACGGTCGCCCGCGCGATCCTCGACCAGATGCCGCACGAGGCGATCATGTACGTCGGGGACACCGGCCGGGGGCCGTACGGCCCGCAGCCCATCGCGACGGTGCGGGCGCTGTCGCTGGAGATCATGGACCACCTCGTCGACAGCGGCGTGAAGATGCTGGTCATCGCCTGCAACTCCGCCAGCGCCGCGTGCCTCCGCGACGCGCGGGAGCGGTACGACGTGCCGGTCGTCGAGGTGATCCACCCGGCGGTGCGGCGGGCGGTGTCGGCCACGCGCAACGGCCGGGTCGGCGTCATCGGCACCACCGCGACGGTCACCTCCGGCGCGTACGAGGACGCCTTCGCGGCGGCGCCGGACATCACGTTGACCCTGCAGGCCTGCCCGCGGCTGGTGGAGTTCGTCGAGGCGGGGGAGACGCACGGGCCCAAGCTCCTCGAGGTCGTGGCGGAGTACCTGGAGCCGGTGCTGGCGGCGGACGTGGACACCCTCGTGCTCGGCTGCACCCACTACCCGCTACTGGCCGGGCCGTTGAGCTATGTCGCGGGCAACCGCATCACCCTCATCAGCAGCGCCGAGGAGACCGCGAAGGACGTCTACCGGCAGCTCGTCCAACACGGGATCGCCCGCGCGGATGCCAGCGGACCGCCCCGCCACGTGTTCACAGCGACCGGCGACCCTGCCGAGTTCGGGCGGCTGGGTCGGCGCTTCCTCGGCCCCGAGATCGCGGCCGGGCTGGTGGGTCAGCTGCCGCTGCCGTCTCACACTGCGTGACCACCAATAACCTGATAGTCATCTTGCGTCATCTTCCTCATGGCCCGTAAGGAACTGCCGACAGGACAGGCACCAGCCCACTGGACCCCCGGGGCGCTGTCGAAGGAGCAACCATGAGCATCACCACCCGAGGTGTCGGCGGCATCCTGCGCCTGGCCGACCAGCCCGACCTGCCGGTGACCGTCCTGCTCCGACACGACCCGGCCGAGGCCTCCTGCCTGCGCGCCGTGGTGGTGCTCGACGACGACGAGTTCGCCGACCTGCCCCTCGACCGGGCACTGGTGACCGCCGGGCTCACCGCCGCGTCGGTCGAGGGTGACGTCAGCGTCCGCTCCGAAGGCGACCGCGCGCTCGTCGAGGTGGCCGGGCTGACCCTGAGCCTGGGCCTGGGGGACCTCATCGACGTGCTGCTCGCCAGCTACCAGGCCGCCCCGACCGGCAGCGAGCGCGACGCCATCATCTCGTTGACCGCGGCACGCGAGCTGCTGCAGGCCTGAACGGCCGCCGGTCAGGGTCTGACCGGTAGCCTCGGGGCATGACCACGCCTCCCTTCGGACGGGTGCTGACCGCCATGGTCACGCCGTTGACCGCCGACGGGTCGGTCGACCTCGCCCGTGCCGGCGAGCTCGCTGACCGGCTCGTCAGCCAAGGCAACGACGGGCTCGTCATCTCCGGCACGACCGGCGAAGCCCCCACGACCCACCGCAACGAGAAGTCCGACCTGCTCCGTGCCGTGGTCGACGCGGTCGGCGGCCGCGCCCACGTGCTCGCCGGGGTGGGCAGCAACGACACCGAGCACGCCGTGTCGATGGCTCGCGACGCGTCGAAGGCCGGCGCCACGGGGCTGCTCAGCGTCACGCCCTACTACTCCAAGCCGCCGCAGGCCGGGATAATCGCCCACACCACGGCGATCGCCGACAGCTGCGACCTGCCGGTGATGCTCTACGACATCCCGCACCGGTCCGGTGTCGCGCTCAGCCACGAG
>JBKJVH010000052.1:0-8013 GCA_046590985.1 Mycobacteriales bacterium | reverse complement strand
GTCAGGCTCGGCGTAGCGCACTGCCGGGTCGGTACGCAGCCGCGCCACGACCTGCTCCTCGGTGCCGACCGGCACCCGGAGGAGCTGCGCTCCGACGCCGAGGTGCCTGGTGGCACGGGCACCGACCGACGCGAGAACCGAGCGCTGCTGCCGGGCCGGCACGCCGGGGCGGAACGCCACCAGCACCGAACCGGCCGCAAAGGTGCGCGTGTGGGTGCCGGCATGCAAGGGGGTCACCGGTGCGCTCTGCGCCGGCGTTGCCGTCACCGCCGCGCCGCCGACCAGCACACCCAGTGTTGCGAGGGTGGCAACCGCTCGCGCCCCGGTCCGGTTTCGTGCATGGCTCATGGGTTCCCCGTCCCTCGCATCTGTTCTAGAAGAACCGCAGGCTCGGCCAGAAGTACATGGTCCTGAGGTATTTCCCCGCCCCGTTCCCGGCTCGGCCAGGGGGAGCGAGGCGGGGAGGATCGATGGGCAAGCGCGCCTTCGACGTCGCAGTGTCGGCGGTGGCACTACTCGTGCTGTCGCCGGTGATGGCAATCGTCGCGCTGGTGGTGGTCGTGACGATGGGCCGGCCGGTCCTGTTCCGGCAGTCCCGGCCCGGCTGGCGCGAGCAGCCCTTCGAGATCGTGAAGTTCCGGACGATGAGGCCACCGCTGCCAGGCCGGGAGCTCCGGGACGACGAGAGCCGGCTCACGCGGGTCGGCGGGTTCCTGAGGTCGGCCAGCCTCGACGAGCTCCCCGAGCTGTGGAACGTGCTGAAGGGTGACATGAGCCTGGTGGGACCGCGGCCCTTGCTCACGGAGTACCTGGGTCACTACACACCGGCGCAGGCCAGGCGTCACGAGGTGCGGCCAGGGATCACCGGGCTCGCCCAGGTCAGCGGCCGCAACGCGCTGTCCTGGGAGGACCGGCTGGCCCTGGACGAGCAGTACGTCGACGAGCAGTCGTTCTGGCGGGACCTGACGTTGCTGGTACGCACCGTCGGTCGGGTGGTCCGACGGGACGGCATCAGCAGCGATGGCTTCGTGTCCGCGTCGTTGTTCCACGAGACGGCGGCTCGTGACCGTCAGGAGAGCAGTCCGACCGCCTCGTCGTGAACCGGCCGGCGGAAGGACGGGAAGTACTCCGACGGATCGCTCGCGATCGCCTGACCGGCGCCGGCGCACAGTCGCTCGTACGCCACCGGGTCGACGATGACGCGGAGGGTCTCGAAGGCATGCCGGATCGGGGAGAAGCCCGCCTTGAAGTGATAGAGCGAGTCACGGAGTCCGCCCACCCCGCCGCCGAGGTGCAGGTCGGTGTCGCCGCGCTCGCGCGCCCACCGCCAGGTCGCGTCGAAGACGAGCTTCATGGGTTGCTCCTGCAGCGCCCGGGTCCAGGTCGCGCCCAGGTGGTACTGCACGAGGCCGTCGCACGACAGGAACAGCCCGCCTGCGAGCAGGGTGTCCTCACGCACGGCGCCGATGAGGTGCACCGAACCGGCCAGGTCGTTGACCAGCCGCCAGAAATAGCTGGGGGGAAAGAAGTACTCGCGGCTTGCACCGACCCGCGTCATGGTCTCGTAGTAGGCGTCGATGAAGGGGTCGAGCAGGTCCCACTGGTCCACCACGGTCACGGCGCCGGCGCGACGGGTTCGCTCGATCTGCCGTCGGTGGTTGGCGCGGATCCCGCGTTCGATCTCCGCCGGTTCGGCCCGCAGGTCCATGGACACCGTGTCCCCGTGGTGGACCAGCGTGCCGATCTGCTTGAGCGCCGAGCACTCGGAGCTGATCATCGGGTGCAGCCGTACGAACAGCGCCGCCACCCCCCGGCGCTCCAGGAGGCTCACCAGGGCGTCCAGGGCCGCGGCCCAGAACTCCGGGTCCTGGACGTTGCTCAGCGGGCCGGGGTAGCCGTAGGGCGACGCCGCGTCCCAGCTGCCGCCCCCGAGGTCCTGCAGCACGAGGGGCAGCAGGAACCGCCGGGAGCCCTCCACGTAGCTGAACGCGCAGGCCCGCCCGCCGGTGAGCGAGGCATGCAGGCTCGCGTAGCCGGGCAGGTGGTAGACGTCGTGCCGCAGCTCACGCAGAGCCTGCGGCCAGGCGGGGGAGTGCGCCTCGAGCAGCTCGACGGACGGCATGACCACCCCCTCCCGGCGCTTGACGTGCTCCTGACGCCTTCTACGAGGCGCCCGGAGGCTTCGGAGATACCGGGCACGTATCTCGGCGGGCCTCGGGCGCCTCTCTCGGGTGCAGGCGAGTGGGCAGCGGAGGGGGTTGCGTGAAGAAGGGCCAAGGCGTCCCTGTCCTCGCTGTCACGGCGCACGATGGTCCCTTGATGCACAGCCAGATCACCTTGGCCCGGTCCCTCGGGAGACTGGGCGCACCGGTGCACCTGGTGCACCCGAACGGGCGCACGGCAGCCTCGTGGTCGCGTTACGTCGCGTCCACGACAGCGCTGCGACTCGACCCCGCTTCGCCGCAGCGGTACGTGAGCCAGCTCTCCTCCCTCGCCCGCCGTATCGGCAGGCACCCGGTGCTGATCGCGCTCGATGACGTCGCGGCGCTCGTCGTGGCCGAGCACGCTGAGGAGCTCCGGACCGCGAGCCGCCTCAACGTGCCGCCGTTTCCGGTGGCGTGTGCCCTCGCGGACAAACGGCAGCTGCACGACCTGTGTGTCACCCACGGCATCCCCACCCCCCGGCGGGCGCTGGCCCGCACCGCGGCAGACGTCGAGGCGTTTGCCGCAGAGGTGGGGTTCCCCCTCGTCCTGAAGGCGACCACCGCGGCCGCCCCGCTCGGCGGTGCAGCGCACCAGTCGCGCAGCGTCCGGATCGTCGGCACGCTGGCGGAGGCGGTGGCGGCGCTGGGAGCAGCCGGAGACGAGGTGCTGCTGCAGTCCTACCTCCCGGGCGGCGCCGACTCCGTGTGGATGTTCAACGGCTACTTCGACGCCACCTCGACGTGCCGGCTGTCCTTCACGGGCACCAAGCTGCGCCAGTGGCTCCCCGATACCGGCTACACCTCCCTCGGCGTGTGCCGGGAGAACCCGCACGTGGAGGCGACGGCGATCGCCCTGCTCGAGTCGATCGGCTACCGGGGCATCGTGGACCTCGGATTCCGGCACGACCCACGAGACGACAGCTACCACCTGCTCGATGTGAACCCGCGCCTGGGCGCGACGTTCCGGTTGTTCGTCGGTGCTGACGGCTCGGACGTGGCGCATGCCCTCTACCGGGACCTGACGGGACAACCCATCCCGAGAACCAGAGCCCCGGAAGGTCGCCGTTGGGTCACCGAGCCCCAGGACCTGGCCGCCTGCCTGAGCTATCGCCGGGAGGGTCGGCTGCCGGTGGCTCGTTGGATCGGCTCCTACCGGGGGGTGCAGGAGGTCGCCTGGTTCTCCGTGCGCGACCCGGCTCCGGTCGTTGCCATGCTCGCGACGGGAGCTCGGCTGGCCCTGCGTCGCCGGGCCGCGGACCGAGAGCCGGAGCAGGTCACCTCGGCCGGCACGACGAGGCAGTTCTTCGACACCACCTCCGGCTACTGGCGACAGGTGTACGAGGGCCAGGACGTCGCCGCGGCGATCTACGCGCGACGTCAGCACCAGGCCCTCGCGTGGCTGGACGAGCAGGGGGTCGAGGGCGCGAACCTGCTCGAGGTCGGAGCAGGGGCAGGCTATGCCGCGATCGAGCTGGCGAGGCGCTCCGGAAGCGTGATCGCGCTCGACTCCTCGTCCGCGATGGTCGCGCAGCTCGCGGCGGCGGTCCGCACCGCCGGCGTCCAGGACAGGGTGGTCGTTGCGCGGGCGGACGTCGAGGAGCTGCCGCTGGCCACGGCAAGCCAGGACGCCGTCCTGGCCTTGGGGGTGCTCCCGTGGCTCGCGTGTCCCGAGCGAGCCCTGGAAGAGATGCACCGCGTGCTGCGCCCGGGTGGTCATCTCGTGCTGAGTGCGGACAACCTGCTGAGGCTGCACTGGCGGCTGGACCCGTTGCTGAGTCCAGCCCTGCGGAACGCCCGCCGCAGCACGCGCCAGCGGCTGGTCGCGCATCGGCTGGCGGACCCGCGCGAGGAGCACACCGACGCCCACCTGCACGCCTTCCCCGACCTGCGCCGCCTTGCCGAGGAGGCCGGCTTTGAGGTGCTCACGTCGTTCAGCTTCGGCTTCGGGCCGTTCACCCTGCTCGGTCGGCCGCTCCTGACGGATCGCGCGGGTCGTCGGGTCGACCGGGCGCTGCAGCGGTGGACGAACCAGGACGGAGGCCGGCTCCGAGAAGGGTCCGCGCAGCACCTCGTGCTCTGTCGGGCGCAGCCCAGCCACGTCCCTGACGGGCGCCCTGTCTACGCGGGTTGAGCTGGTTTGTGCCCTGGTCAGTTGAACGTGACCCCGATGGCGATGTCCAAGACGCCGTCCTTGAGACACAATGACTGTCCGAACGGATGGGGTCGCGCACCTCGCGCGGCTGAAATCGTTCGGCTTGCGAGGGATCCGAAGGGGTCACAGAATCGTGAGTCTTGGGGGGTGGTGCAATGACGAAGCCGTCGCAGTCCGGTCGCCAGGTAGCGACGCGCGGCGCCGACCACAGCGAGCTCGTGCGGGCCGCGGCTCGAGGGAGCGAGGAGGCCTGGCGCGAGCTCGTCGACTGCTACCTCGGGCTGATTCTCGCCATCGGCCGCAACCACCGGCTCTCTTCGGGGGATGCCGCAGATGTGTCCCAGACCACGTGGCTGCGGCTGTTCGAGAACATCGACAAGATCAACGACCCGTCTCGCATCGGCGCCTGGCTGGCGATGACCGCGCGACGGGAGTGCCTGCGGCTGATCGGTAGGTCCGGGCGCCAGGTGCTGGTGCCGGAGACGGCCGCGCTCCCGGACGCGTGGGCCGCGACTCCCCCCGACCTGGATGCCGAGCTGCTCGCCCATGAGCGCGAGGAGCATGTGCAGCTGGCCCTTGCTCAGCTCCCGGAGCGCTCGCGGCTGCTCATGCGCTTGCTGATGCTGGACCCACCTCCGACATATGAGGAGATCTCGGCGGCGATGGACATGCCGATCGGCAGCATCGGACCCACCCGGGGCCGTTGTCTGCGTCATCTCGAACGAATCTTGGTCGAGCAAGGTATCGCGGGACCTGCTGACGCGATCTACGAAGGTGTCGGTTGCTGACACTCTGAGCGGCAACCCGTCCAGGATGGGTGCGATGTGTCTGCCGCCCGCGACGCCGCGTTGGCCGTGCTGTCGATCGCGCAGCGCGGGGATCGGGTGCTGGACCTGGTCTACGACTCTCTGCTCGACGGCGTCAGGGAAGGGCAGGACCAGGACGGTCCGCACGGGCGCACGCTGGTCTTCGGGGACGACCCCCAGGTCCGGGTCGGCGTCACCTACGGGGGGTTGCTCACCCGGCTGACCGTGGTGATCACGCCCGAGTACGAGATCGACGTCGAGGTGCTCACTCCCCAGCCTTGCCTGCACTTGGTAGTGGGGGGGCGCCCCCCGCTCTTCCTGGCGTCCTCGGCGCGCGGCCCCTCGACGCTGAGCATCAGGCGCAGGGGTGAGCCTTCCGTCCCGCCGTGGCGAACCGCGTGGCTGGTGATGTGACGGGGTCAGGCATCCGTGGAGGTGCGGGGGCGCACCGGGCGGCGCGGCTGGGCGTCGGGCAGCGTCACCGAGCGCTCCTCGAGGAGCGAGACCATCGTCTCCAGCGCCACCGCGATGCGCTCGAAGGCCTCGAAGTACGGCGGTGTCCCTGCGGGAGCGGAGCGGCGGGTGTAGCGGCGACGGTCGGGTGCCTGCTCCCGACGATCGTCGCCGGCGAACTCCGGCTCGGCCATGGCAGACCCCCAGAAAACGGTCGAGGCGGAAACTCCTTGGTCAGCGAGAGCGCCCCGGGGCGGTGGTTGATACCTCGGTCGGTTCCCCTGGCGGGCGCCTGAGAGCATGGGGCCATGAGCAACCACGGGTGCGCGCCGGGCAGGAACGCGTGAGCCTTCGCCACGACGGTTCTGCAGCGGCGTTGCACCCCGGCACCGTTGCCCTCGTCGGTGCCGGGCCTGGTGACCCTGACCTGCTGACGTTGAAGGCCGCTGCGTTGCTTGGCGAGGCTGACGTGATCCTGCTGGATCGGCTGGTGGACCCGGCTGTGCTGCGCCACGCGCGCCCGGACGCCGAGGTGATCGACGTCGGAAAGGCCAGCTGGACGGGGACCGCCCCGAGGCAGGAGGAGATCAACCAGCTGCTGGTGTCGCACGCCCGGGCCGGCAAGCGGGTCGTCCGGCTCAAGGGCGGTGACCCGTTCGTCTTCGGTCGAGGCAGTGAAGAGGCCGAGGCGCTGGTCGATGCGGGTATCGCGTTCGTGGTCGTCCCGGGGATCAGCAGCGCGATCGCGGCGCCGGCTTATGCGGGGATCCCGGTGACGGCGCGTGGCTACACGCAGGACGTGTGCGTGGTGACGGGGCACCTCGACCCGGACGACCCGGCGAGCCGGGTGCGCTGGCAGGCCTTGGCGACCGGTCCGGGCACCCTGGTGATCCTCATGGGACACGACCGGCTGCAGCTGCTCACCAGCGGGCTGATCCGGCACGGTCGGGCCGGCACCACCCCGGCCGCGTGCATCGAGCGCGGCACCACTCCCGAGCAGCGCGTCGTGGTCAGCACCCTGGAGCACCTCGCGCGGGATGTCGCCGAGGCGGGGCTGCAGGCGCCCGTGGCGACCGTCGTCGGCGAGGTCGTCACCCTTCGGGAGCGGCTGGCGTGGTTCCCGTAGAGCCCTCCGATGACCTGCGCCATCACGGTGATCAGGAGCTGGCCCCCGGGTTGCTCGATCTCGCGGTCAACGTTCGTGGGGACGCGCCGCCGCCCTGGTTGCTGAGCCGCCTGGAGCGGTCGCTGAAGCTGCTGGCGACGTACCCGAACCCGCTCCAGGCCACGAAGGCGGCGGCGAAGCGGCATCAGCGCGAGCCCGCGGAAGTGCTCGTCACCGCGGGAGCGGCGGAGGCGTTCGTGCTGCTCGCCCGTGCGCTGAAGCCCCGGCACGCGGTGTGTGTGCACCCCAGCTTCACCGAGCCGGAGGCGGCGCTGCGCGCGGCCGGCCACGAGGTGGACCGCCTGGTGCTGGCGCCGCCCTACACGCTGGCGCCGGAACAGGTGCCGGAAAGCGCCGACCTGGTGGTGGTCGGCAACCCCACCAACCCGACTGGGGTACTGCACCAGCGGCTCGCCGAGCTGTGCCGACCGGGTCGGGTGACCGTGGTGGACGAGGCGTTCATGGATGCGGTGCCGGGGGAGCCGCACTCCCTCGCGAGCTCCAGGCTCCCCGGGCTGGTGGTGGTCCGGAGCCTGACCAAGACCTGGGCGCTCGCCGGTCTCCGGGTCGGCTACCTGCTGGCCGAGCCGGAGATGGTGGCGGCCCTGCGGGAGGTCCAGCCGCTCTGGAGCGTGAGCACCCCGGCGCTGGCGGCGCTGGACGCGTGCTCGGCGCGAGGGCCGGTGAAGCACGCGGAGCGGGAGGCCGGCGTCCTCGCGGAGGAGCGCGTCGTCCTGGAGTCCGAGCTCACCGCGCTCGGCGTTGAGGTCAGTGCCGGGAGCCAGGCGCCCTTCCTGCTCTGCCGTGTCCCTGGCCGGCCCGACCTGCGGGAGGCCCTGCGCGCTGAAGGCATCGCGGTGCGGCGCGGTGACACCTTCCCGGGGCTGACCGGGGAGCACTGGCGGGTCGCTGTACGTCACCGGGCGGACGCGCTGCGCTTGCTCGAAGCCCTGCGCGAACTCACCCAACGTGAACGATGACAGACCGAAGGTGAAACAGGCGCACCTTCGGCAATGTCACGCTTAGTTCATATTCTCACGCCAAACGAGTGAGGACGCTCACCTGAAATGGGGGCCGTTTGGACGAGCGGGGAAGGTTCTGCGTCGACTACGTTGAGTCACGTCGCAAGGACCTCCTTGCGGCAGGAGCGAGCGTTGATCCCCCGGGCGAGTTGGTCGCCAGTTGCAGGCCCGGGGGGGAGCAGAGGCGAACCCGGCGCTTCGGACCGATCCC
>JBKJVH010000217.1:0-7765 GCA_046590985.1 Mycobacteriales bacterium | reverse complement strand
GGTCGGGCTCGGGTTCATCACCAAGATGGGACAGGCGCTGCTGGTCGTACCGGCAATGGGGCTGACCTACCTGATCGCGGCGCCGACGGGGCTGGGCCGACGGATCCGGCAGCTGCTCGCCAGCGGGGTTGCGGTGCTCCTCGGTGCGGGGTGGTGGTTCGCGCTCGTCGAGCTGTGGCCCGCGGGGAGTCGGCCGTACATCGGGGGATCGACGAACAACTCGATCCTGGAGCTGGCCTTGGGATACAACGGGCTCGGGCGGCTCTTCGGCAACACCGCGGGCGACGGCGGAGGCGGACCAGGGGGTGGCGGACCAGGGGGTGGCGCCGGCGGGAACGGCGGCTTCGGGGGCGCGACGGGGTGGGGGCGGCTGTTCCGCTCCGACATGGCGACCGAGATCTCCTGGCTGCTGCCGACGGCACTGCTCGCGCTGGTGATGGGCCTGTACCTGACAGCGCGGGCGCCCCGAACGGACCGGCACCGGGCCGGCCTGATCTTGTTCGGAGGCTCCCTCGTGACGACCACGCTGACCTTCAGCTTCATGAAGGGCGTCATCCACCCGTACTACACGATCGCGCTGGCTCCGCTGATCGGCGCGGTCGTCGCCATCACCAGCCGGTTGCTGTGGGACCGGCGGGACCAGATCCAGGCTCGGGTCCTGGCCGTGGTGCTGCTGGAGACGACGGTGGTGTGGGACCTGCACCTACTGGGCAGCTGGCAGCCGACCGTCCGGGTGTTCATCCTGCTGGCGTCCGTGGTCGCCGTGGTCGGGCTGCTGTTCGGTGAGTGGTTCCGGCGGGCCGTCGCGATCAGTCTGGTCGCGGCGACCCTGGCCGTCCTCGGCGGGTCGGCGGCCTATGCGGTCAGCACGGCGAGCCACCCGCACACCGGCAGCATCCCGGCCTCCGGGCCCTCGGTGTCGTCCCTCGGCGGCGCCGGCGCCACGATGAACACCGCGCTGACGGACCTGCTGAAAGCGACGAGCACCCGATGGGCCGCGGCCACGACCGGCTCGATGAGCGCGGCTCCGCTGCAGCTGGCGAGCGGCCGCCCGGTGATCGCGATCGGTGGCTTCAACGGCGGGGACAACGCGCCGACGCTGGCGCAGTTCCAGGCGTACGTGGCGAACCACGACGTCAGCTACTACGTCTCAGGGAACGGCGGCGGACCGGGCGGAGGACAGGCTGGTGCTGGCAGCAGCATCGCGACCTGGGTCGCGGCGCACTACACCGCGACGACCGTGGGCAGCGCCACGGTGTACGACCTGACCCAGCCGGCGTCCTGAGCGGCATGATGGACGACATGCAACCGGAGCAGGGGGTGGCGGGACGATGCTGACCCGCGGGCAGGCCCAGGCCGAGGCCGCCACCGAGGCCGGGCTGCAGTCGGCGACCTGGCGGGCGCTGGGCACCAGCGTCCAGCTCGTCGTCACCGACCACCTCGAGCAGGCCCGCGCGATCGTCGAGCAGGTGCTCGCCGAGATCGACCTGGCCGCCAGCCGGTTCCGGGACGACTCCGAGCTCAGCCGGCTGCAGCCCGACACCTGGACACCTGCTTCGCCGCTGTTCGCTCGCGCGTTGACGGTGGCGCGGGATGCGGCCGAGCTGACCGACGGGCTGGTGGACCCGACGGTCGGGCAAGCCATGCGGGACCTCGGGTATGACAGGACCTACCGGCTCATCAGCCGCGACGGGCCCGCCGTCACCGTCGTCGGTCGCCCCGGCGGCTGGCAGCGCATCGCGGTCGACGGGACGCTGGTGCGCGCGCCGGTCGGGCTGGACCTCGGCGCCACCGCCAAGGGACTCGCCGCTGATCTCGCAGCGGAGCGAGCCTCCGAGGTGAGCGGATCGGTGCTGGTCAGCCTCGGCGGTGACCTGGCCGTCGCCGGGTCGCAGGCCTGGCCGGTGCTCGTGACCGACACCGCCGACCCGGAGTCCACCGACCAGTCCGGTCAGGTCATCACGCTGTTCCGTGGGGGCCTTGCCACCAGCGGGACGCGGGCCCGGCGCTGGACCCGCGGCGGCCAGGTCATGCACCACCTGCTCGACCCGCGGACGGCACTACCCACGACGGGTCCCTGGCAGACCGCCTCGGTGCTGGCCGAGACCTGCGTGCTCGCGAACGTCGCCTCGACCGCGGCCATCGTGGCCGGCGAGGACGCCGAGCGGTGGCTGGCCGATCACGGCTTCAGCGCTCGCCTGGTCCGTACCGACGGGACCGTCGTCCGGGTCGGCAGCTGGCCGGAGGACATCTCGTGATCCTGGCCGCGACCGCGCCCTCCCTGAGTGCCGCACCGTACTGGTATCTCACGCGCAGCACGGGGATCGTGTCGTTCGTCCTCATGACGCTGTCGCTGGTGTTCGGGATCGCGGCGACGCAACGGGCGCTGGCCTCGCCGGGCTGGCCGAGGTTCGCGACCCAGAACCTGCACCGGAACATCTCGCTGCTGGGGCTGGCGTTCCTGGTCGTGCACATCATCACCACGATCATCGACGGCTTCGTCACGATCAGCTGGTGGGCGGTGGTCGTCCCGTTCGTCTCCCAGTACAAGCCGCTATGGGTGGCGCTCGGGACGCTGGCGTTCGACCTGCTGCTGGTCATCACGATCAGCTCGCTCGTCCGGCTGCGGCTGAGCGCGCGGCTGTGGCGGCAGCTGCACCTGACGGCCTACGCGCTGTGGCCGCTGTCGTTCCTGCACTTCCTCAACACCGGTACGGACAGCGCGCACGGCCGCTTCGGCGTGTGGGTCGCGATCGGGTGCGCCGGGGTGGTGGGCGTCGCCGTCGGGACCCGGATGGTGCTGGGCAACAACCAGCCGCAGCCCATCCGCAGCATCGTCCGATGAGGCTGCTCACCGGCACCGGTCCGTCGCTCGCCGAGCACGTTGCCGAGCACGGAGAGCTCCGGCTCGGGTCGCCGCAGCAGCTCCTCGAGGCTGCCGACCACAGCGGGCTGCTCGGCCGCGGCGGCGCCGGGTTCCCGGTCGGCCGGAAGATGCGCACCGTTGCGGCGGGGAAGCGTCCGGTGGTGCTCGGCAACGGCTGCGAGGGCGAACCTGGCTCGGCCAAGGACCTCCTGCTGCTCCGGTCGCACCCGCACTTGGTGCTCGACGGGCTGCAGGTCGCCGCGCACGCCGTCGGCGCCACCGAGACGCACCTGGCCATGCACCGCGGCAGCCCGGCGTTCCCGGTCATCGCCAAGGCTCTCACCGAACGGCGCGAGAAGGTCACCCTCCACGAGGTGCCGGCCCGCTATGTCGCCAGCGAGGAGTCGGCCCTGGTCAACCTCATCAACACCGGGACGGCGCTGCCGACGTTCACGCCGCCGCGGCCGTTCGAGCAGGGCATCGGCAAGCGGCCGACCCTCATCAACAACGTCGAGTCGCTCGCCCACCTGGCCCTGATCGCGCGGCACGGCGCCGACTGGTTCCGGTCGGTCGGCGACCCGGAAGAGCCTGGTACGCAACTGATCACGGTCAACGGCACGGTCGTCGAGGTGCCGACCGGCACGACCCTGCCGGCCCTGCTGGGGACACTCGAGGGGGTCCAGGCGGTGCTCGTCGGCGGCTACTTCGGGGCCTGGGTGCCGGTGTCGCTGGCAGCCGAGCTGTCGCTGACCCACCGGGACCTGCGCGCGGCCGGCGGTGCCCTCGGCGCAGGCATCGTGCTGTCGTTGCCGACCGGCTCCTGTGGGGTCCTGGAGACGGCCCGCATCGCGGCCTACCTGGCGACCCAGAACGCCGGTCAGTGCGGGCCGTGCCTCAACGGGCTGCCGGCGATCGCGCGCGCGATGACGTCCCTCACCCTCGGTCCGTGGGACGACCACACGATGGTCTCGCTGGACCGCTGGCTCGGCGTCGTGCCCGGCCGGGGCGCCTGCCGTCACCCGGACGGCGCCGTCCGGTTCGTGCTGTCCGGGTTGGCGGTGTTCGCCGACGACGTCGCCGCCCACCGGAGCGGCCGGCCGTGCCGGGGCATCTCCGTACCGCCCCTGCTGCCGTTGGGGGTGGCGGCGTGAGGGTCCGGGTGAACCCGATCGACTGCCTCGCGCACGGGCTGTGCGCCGAGCTGCTGCCGGAGTGGATCGCGCTGGATGAGTGGGGCTACCCAGCGGTCGACGGACAGCCGCTGCCGGCGCAGCTGGTCAAGAACGCCAAGCGGGCTGCAGCCGCCTGCCCGACGCTGGCGCTGAAGCTGTCGCAGGACTGACCTCAGGCGTGCTGCCAGCTGAGGACGACGACCCCCGCCACGGTCAACGCGAGGATCACCACGGTCCACCACAGCTCGCGCTTGGACGGCCGGGCGCGGGCGATGTAGCCGCCGAGCAGGACCAGGGCGACCACGACCCCGGCCTTGATGAGGGTCGACAAGGTGCTGCTGCCGCTCCAGCCCTTGCTGTCGATGTCGCGCCAGACCAGGCCGCCCTCGACAAGCGCGGCGAAGAAGGCCGCGATGCCCAGGCGTACCCCGAACCAGGAGCCGTCCGGAGTTCTCAGACCCGCAGCCGTGACGCCGGCGGCGAGGATGAGGACGCCGGCGAAGGTGACGCCCAACGGGACCCCCGGCACCAGGAGGGTCAGCGCGACGAGTGCCCCGCCGACCGCGACGACCAGCTCGAACAGCCGCGTCCCGAAGGCGCTGCCGCGGGTGAGGTAGCTGACCATGGTCCAGACGAGGGCGGTGTACCCGCGGAGCCCGGCCAACGAGTACTGGACCGCCTTGAGGCTGGTCGCCTTGGACGGCACGGCGAACGTCCCGGCGGCGACGGTCGCGGCGTGCGACACGGTCCGCGCGAAGGTGTCGCTGCCGACGTCCTCGCCGATCTGCTGCTGGCCGATCTTGCTCATGCCCTCGCGCATGGACCACAGGTCGGCGGCGGTGGGGTTCGGTAGCGCGTCGAAGTCCACCAGCCAGGCGGAGCTCCGCGGGTCGGCGTCGGTGAGCTCCTCGCGGATGGCCGTCGCGAGGGCCTTGAGGTCATCGGTGAGGATCTGCAACCGCAGCGGCATGGCGAGCGCGTCGGCCAGGCCGTCGACCGAACCGGTGCCGCCGCTGAGGATGCCGGCGACCTCGGTGCCGAAGCCGGTGAGGCCGCCTTGCCAGCGCGCAGCGAGCCACTGCTCGTCCGGATGCCCTGCTGGCACAGCGATCCCGCGCAAGGAGGCGAGCAACTGGGTCGGCGAGAAGCCGAGCTGCCGCAGCCTCTCCGGCGCCAGCAGGAACCGCATCACCTGCTTGGCGCCGTCGAGCCGCCCCTCGATCCAGTCGTTGACCCGCCAGGGCGCGCGGTAGAACGCGCCGAAGTGGTGCAGCTGCATGCCGGTGATGGCTGAGGGATTGGAGCAGGAGACCTGCACCAGCTCGACCTCCTGCTCGGCCTGCGAGGTCGCTCCCGCGGTCGCGAACTGCACGACGTCGAGCTGGAGCATCTGGCGCAGCACCCCCTCGGGGGTAGGAGGCAGCAGCAGCCAGGCCCCGAACGCCTGCAGCTCGCTGAGCTCCGCGCCGTCGTCGACCACCGCGAGGTTGGGATCGCCGAGGATCGACAGCACCGTGGTCCGGTGCGCGCTGAGGACCGCCGCGAGCTGAAGCGCCTGTCCGTACAGCGCGACGTGCCTGGCCTGGGCTGGGGTCTGACCCGCAGTCGGGGAAGGGACAGCGGCGTCCCACGCGGGCACCACCGCGTCCAGCCAGGTGTCGAGGTCCACGGCGTTGGTGGTGGCCAGGTTGGAGCCACCCTTGCGATCCGGCAGCGCGGGCACGCCGGCGGCGGTACCGCGGGCGGCATCGGCCCAGAAGTGGTCCAGGCTGCGGCGGTCGGCGGCGATGCCGGCGAGCACGTCGGCGACGTCGCTGCGGCAGGCCACCACCTCGGTACGCAGCGCGTCGCCGAGCTTCGCGAACCACAGCACCCGCTTGAGGAAGTCGACCGTCAGGTCCCCGATCCGGGCGACCGTGGTCTGCCCCCAGGTCCACTCCGTGGGGGTGAAGGCCAGCGCCGCGGGCAGCAGCCCGGACGGCACGAAGGGGAACCCGGTCGGCTGGCTGCGGGCGTACCGGACCAGGCCGGCGGCCAGCTCCCGTTCGCTCCAGCGGTTCGACCCGGCCGGCTGGCCGGCGTACATCAGGCCGGCCATCACGGTCGCCGCGTTGTTGAGCCGCTCCTCGCGGTAGCCCTCCCACAGCGCCTCGGGGAGGTTCGCGCACTCCAGCAGGGCCTGGGACAGCAAGCCGCGCGCACGACGTCGGGAGCGTACGGAGATGTTGCGGTCGCGGATCTCGCTCAGCTCCGCCGACACGGAGTCCGTGGACTTCAGGCGGGTCAGGACGCTGAGCAGCACGTCGCCCGCGGCCGGCGTACCGGTCGCGACGGTGGTGGCCTTCTCGCTCGGGTCGGGGACGACGTAGGTGAGGACCCGGCGTACCTGCTTCTCACCGGTCTGACGGTAGATCGCCTCCAGCGCCGGCCGGATCGGCTTGTTGAGCAGGACGCCGCCGTCCAGGACGTACTGGCTCTCGCGGAAGTTCGCGAGGCCGGCGGTGGACGGCCACGGACCGCTCTGCTCCGGGGCCGTCACCTCCACCCAGTGCGGCTCGAACGCGGCCGGGAAGCTGGAGGTGCAGCGGGCCGCCGAGGCCAGCTGGGGGATGACGGCGAGCCGATCGTCGAGCGTCGCCCGGGTGAAGCTGAACAGCGCGTCGTAGTCGCGCTCGTTGATCCCGACGCCCATGTCATCGGTGAACGGCGTCTCCCGGCCACTCCACAGCGTGCCGGTCAGGATCAGGTCGATCGGGTCGTGGCCGGTCGGCCCGAGCTGCGGGTTGCCCTGGTCGTCCACCACGTCGTGCAGGGCCTTGGTGATCTCGGGCAGGAAGTAGTCGTCGCCCTTCAGCAGGCTCACCGGCGCCTTGTCGTCGCCCTTGCGCAGCAGCGCCTCCAGCGAGCCCGCGCGGGTCCAGACGTCCCGCAGCAACGTGAGATCCCGGTTGTGCGCGAGCCCCAGCGCCAGGAACGCCCCGTTCACGCCGCCGGCACTGGTCCCGGCGATCACGTCGACCCGCGCGGTCGCCCCCAACAGGTCCAGCAGCTGCTTGTACGGGTCCCAGCTGCCGATCCCCTGCGACGCCAGCGCGAGGTGCTCGAGCTCGAGCGTCACGCCGCTCATCCAGATCGCCAGGCTCACGCCCCCGTTGAGGACCGCGGCGACCCGGATCTCCTGCTGGGCGGCGGCGTTGACCGTGGTTGGCATGAGCGAGCCCTCTCTCCCTGGCGCGTGGTGAGTGTGGTGCGCGTGGGACGGGAGGGCAAGGTGTTCACAGGAAACGCAGAGGTGCTGTCCAGTTCGTTCTCCGCTTGGGTCGCCACCTTGGAGCCATGAACAGCAACGATCTCTTCCACAGCTCCCGCGACCAGCGTGACCGGGTCCGGCGGCGGGTGCTGGCGCTCAGCACCGGGGCGGGGTTGCTCGCGGTGGCGGGGGCTGGTGGGTTGGTGGTGGCGCTGGCGCCGGGTGGGAGCGCGGTGGCGGGGACGGCGACGTCGGTCACGTCGACCACCGCCAAGGCCGCGACCACGAGCGGAACTGCGAGCGGGACCACCTCGACCAACACCGCGCCAGTGGCGACGTCGGGCGGGAGCTAGCAGCAAGGCCAGCCGCCCGGGTGTCGGGGGTGGTCGCCTGGCGACCAGTCGGACGCTCAAGGCAGGACTTTCCGCCTCACCGCCGAATACCTTCTTGCTGTCTCTCAAACAAGACGGACCTGAG
>JBKJVH010000025.1:0-10696 GCA_046590985.1 Mycobacteriales bacterium | reverse complement strand
CGTCGGGCTGACAGGATTTGAACCTGCGACCCCTTGACCCCCAGTCAAGTGCGCTACCAAGCTGCGCTACAGCCCGCTCCAGGTCGCCCTGGGAAGCGTCCGAACACTAGCAGGCTCGCTACTTCTTGTTCTTCTCGCGAACCCGGACGCTGACCTCGACCGGCGTACCGGCGAAACCGAAGTCCTCGCGCAGCCGGCGCTCGATGAAGCGGCGGTAGCCGGCCTCCAGGAACCCGCTGGTGAACAGCACGAACCGCGGCGGCCGGGTGCCAGCCTGGGTCGCGAACAGCACCTTCGGCTGCTTGCCACCACGCACCGGCGGCGGGGTCTCGGCGATGAGCTCGGAGATCCACTGGTTGAGCCGCGCGGTCGGGATGCGCGTCTCCCAACCGGTGAGGGCTTCGTTGAGGTGCTTGGCGATCTTGTCGACGGACCGGCCCGTCAGCGCGGACACGTTGAGCTGCGGCGCCCAGGCGACCCGGGCGAGTTCGCGGTCGATCTCCTTCGCGATCGCGAAACGGCGGTCCTCATCGACGAGGTCCCACTTGTTGAAGGCGATCACCAGCGCGCGGCCGGCGTCCACGACCATCCCGATGACGCGCTGGTCCTGCTCGCTGATCGGCTCGCTGGCATCGAGCAGCACGATCGCGACTTCAGCGGCGTCGAGCGCGCTCTGAGTACGCAGGCTCGAGTAGTACTCCGCGCCGCTCGCATGACTGACGCGCCTGCGAAGCCCGGCAGTGTCGATAAATTTCCATGTCTCCCCGCCGACTTCCACCAGGCTGTCAACCGGGTCCCGGGTGGTGCCGGCGACGCTGTCGACGAGCACCCGGGTCTCCCCCGACAGCCGATTCAGCAGCGAGCTCTTGCCGACGTTCGGCCGACCCAGCAGAGCCACGCGGCGCGGTCCCTCCTCGCGCTCGAAGAGCTCCGCCGGCGTCTCCGGCAGCGCGTCGAGGATCGCGTCGAGCAGGTCGCCGCTCCCCCGGCCGTGCAGGGCACTCACGACATACGGCTGCCCGAGCCCGAGGGACCACAGCGCTGCTGCGTCGGACTCGCCACGCTCGTCGTCGACCTTGTTCGCCGCCAGGATCACGGGCTTCTTGGTACGCCGCAGCACCTTGATCACGGCCTCGTCCGCGTCCGTCGCGCCAATGACGTTGTCCACGACAAACAGCACCGCGTCGGCCGCGGCGATCGCCACCTCGGCCTGCGCGCTGACGGCGACCGCAAGGCCGACCGCGTCCGGGTCCCAGCCGCCGGTGTCGACCACGGTGAACCGCCGGCCGCGCCAGGTCGCGTCGTACATCACCCGATCCCGTGTCACCCCCGGTACGTCTTCGACGACGGCCTCGCGGCGGCCGATGATCCGGTTGACCAAGGTCGACTTACCGACATTGGGACGGCCCACCACGGCCAGTACTGGCTGCGGGTCTTCGTTCTCGCTCATGCGTTCCTCTCGAGGCGGCCGGGTGCGACATCGCGGTCGGCGGCCTCGTCGGTCTCAGGGAGACCTGTCATCGTGTCGGGGTTCTGGTCGGGGGTCGCGCGGGCGTCGGCGTCCCGAAGGTGCGCGACCATGACCAGGCGGATCTGCTCCGCTGCTGCCCCTACGGTACGTCGTGTGCGCGGGTCCCCCTCGACCGCGAGCGCGAACGGCGGTCCGAAGACCAGCCGGACCGGTGCCCGCCACCGGGGCAACCGGCTGCCCTTGGGCATCGCTGCCGCCGTCCCCAAGACCGCGACCGGCACGATCGGCGCGCCGCTCCGGAGCGCCAGGTAGCCCAGCCCGTCCGACACCTGCTCGAGCGTGCCGGACCCGCGGGTGCCCTCCGGGAAGACCCCGAGCGCCCCGCCGGCCTGGAGCACGGCGAGGCCTGCCCGGAGCGCCGCCCGATCAGGGTGACCCCGGTGCACGGGGATCTGACCGAGCCAGCCGAGTGCTCGGGCCAGTGGCCCGACGAACAGCTCCGACTTGGCGAGGAAGGTGGCGGACCGCGGGCTCAGGGCGTAGACGAGCGGCCCGTCGAGGAAGCCGGTGTGGTTGCCGGCGAGGAGCACCGGGCCAGTCCGGGGAACGTGTTCGCCGCCCTGGACCTCCACGCGGAACAGGGTCCGGAAGAGGGTGACGCCGAAGGGCCGGCTGGCCGTGACCAGCCAGGGCTTGCGGCCGCCGGTGGACCACCGGCGGTCGCTGGGCTGGGTTCGCAGCGACGTCGGTGCTGTCACGCGGGGCCGCTCAGGTCTCGTACTAGCTCAACAATCGCTTCAATAACCTGGTCAAGCATGAGGTCCGAAGTATCGAGGTGGACTGCACCTTCGGACACTTCGAGCTTGTTAGTCTGGTTGTCGAGCCCATCTCGGCGCTGCAAGTCCCGCTCGACATGTTCCGGGTTGGCGACGTTGAGCTCACCGGCGCGGCGGCGGGCCCGCACCTCAGGGCGCGCGTCGAGGTAGACCTTGAGCATCGCCTTCGGCGCCACGACGGTGGCGATGTCCCGCCCCTCGACAACGGCGCCGTCGAGTCCGGTCGCAGACCTCTGCACGGCGATCATCAGCTGCCGTACGGCCGGGACAGCGCTGACGGCACTGACCGCAGCCGTGACCTCGGCGCTGCGGATGTCGGCCGAGACGTCCAAGCCGTTGAGCAGCACCGCGGGTGCTCCGGGGTCAGTGACGAGCGCGATGCGCGCCGGGCCCACCACCGCGAGGACCGCTTCCGGATCGTGTGGGTCAACGCCCTCGGTCAGTACTGCGAGCGTCGCGGCGCGATAGGTGGCACCGGTGTCGACGAACTTCCAGCCCAACCGTCGCGCCACGCCGCGGGCGACGCTGCTCTTGCCGGTCCCCGCGGGACCGTCCAGGGCCACGACCCGGGTGAGTGCATCCGGAGCCGGCGCGGCGCGCGAGTCCGCGGCGGTCGTGACACCCGTCTGATTTTCGGGGATGCCTTCGGCCTGGCCCGTCACCGCTCCCCCGTTCGTGTTCTTGGCGGACCGCTCCGCACTGCTTACGGACGCATCCGGTGCACCTTCGGTCGACTTCCGGTGACGCTGGAACCGGCCTCTGATCCTGCGGGAGAGCCTAGCGTCGGGCAGACCGGAACGGACCGACCGCTGCCGTGCAGCTACGGCGGTTGCGCGCCTCAGGACCTCCGCGGTCTGCGCCGCCCCACCGACCCATCGTGAAGTACTCGCTTCGGCGCTCCAAAGGCTTGCTTTATCGACAAAGCCATCGAGGAGTCGGCAAGAAGAGCGCGGGGCTCGGTCATGTCGACAAAGCCATGCATCTACTTACGTCAGGATCCAAGCACGTGCCAGCCCTGTCGCTCGAGCACGTCGCCCAGGAGCAGAACTGACTCGGCCTCCACCAGGAGCTCGATGACGCCCCTCGGCCGGCCGGGGATGTGCTCGACATGCACGTCCTCAACGTTGACCCCTGCCGCTCCAGCCGTGGTGAGGAGGGCGGCCAAACGACCTGGTTGGTCGTCGACGCTGACCCGGACGGGCCGGAACGCCTCGGAGACCTCACCCCGCTTGACCGGAACCAGGGCACGACCCCGGTTGCCGCGCTCGAGAAACGCCCGGACCGCAGCGTCGGGTGCGCCACCTCCGAGACCGTCGACTTCCAGGGCGGACGCCAACTGGATCAGCCGCTCCGCCAGCAGCCGGACGGCCGGCGCGACATGGTCAGCATTGAGAAGCAGGATCTCCGACCACAGACCGGGGTCACTGGCTGCCAACCGGGTGGTGTCGACCAGGCCCGGTCCGGACAGCACGGTCGGGACCCCGCCAGGTGCACCAGGTATGAGCTCGCCGCCGGACCCGACCGCGCCCGCCGGTCCCCCCGTGCCGGCCGCATGGGGAGAACCCGGGAGCTCCGGAGCGAGTAGCCCGGCCAAGGCACTGGCCACCACTTGGGGCAGGTGACTCAAGAGCGCCACGGCGGAGTCGTGCGCATCGGCGTCCAGCAGCACAGGTACTGCCCCGCACGCCTCCGCCACCCTGCGGACGTCGGCCACAGCGTCCGGGTGACTGTCCGCGCTCGGGCAGAGCGCCCACGGACGCCCGACGAAGAGGTCACCGAGCGCCCCTGCCGGCCCGGAGGACTCGCGACCTGCCAAGGGGTGCCCGCCAACGACCGACGACAAATCGCAGCTCAAAGCTTCGATCTCACGCTGAACCTGAGACTGAACAGAGGTCACATGCGTATAGGTCACGCCGAGGTTACGATCCTGAGCCTGCTTGAGCACACCACTCGTCGCGCGGGGTGGGACGGCGACCAGCACCACGCGTGCGGCCTCATGGCTGTCCCAGGAGCGCCCCCCGCCACGCGCGACCGCAGCCGCAGCCACCGCCGGCGAGGAGTCGTGCAGGACGACGTCGAGCTCCCCCCGCAGGGACAACCCCACGCTGGTGCCGATGAGCCCGCAGCCGAGCACCAGGACGTCAGCCACGGCACTACTGCGGCAGGTCGGTGCGTAGGCCGGCCGCTCCCCGTAGGTAGACGTGGCGGACCTCGCTCCTGCTGAGGGCGGTCTCCACGTGCGCCAGCAGCCGCAGCACCCTGGGCATGGCCCCGGGCACATCGATCTCCGTGGCGCAGAGCAGCGGGACGTCGGCCAGGCCCATCTGCCGCGCCGCGTACGCCGGGAACTCCGCGCGCAAGTCAGGGGTGGCCGTGAACAGCACGCTGATGAGGTCGTCCGAGGTCAACTGGTTGCGGTCCAGGACCGCGGTGAGCAGCTCGGTCGAGCCGGTCAGGATCTGGTCGCGGTCGTCTGCGTCGACCTGGATCGCGCCCCGCACTGCTCGCACCGCCACACTCACCTCCCGGTCGTCGAGTCATCACCCTATCCATGTGGCGGCAAGGAGGCGAAGCGCAAAGCCGGTGTGTCTCTGTGTGCTTTCCGCGCCATGCCGAGAACATGCTCTTACTACGTATCGGGATATCGACATAACAACTTCACGGTTTACGGCACTCCTGTCCCATGGCTACCACGCGCATGTTTATGGTTTTGTCGATTTACCGCAGCAGGCAGTGGTCCCGGCAGGGTCGACATGGGCTGCCAAGTTCCGTGGTCACGAGCCAAGCCATTTTCTCGCTATGTCGACTCGCCGCTCTTAGGACACTTCAACAAACCGAGCAAGCCATAGGGCGAGCCATGACCACATCGGCTCCTTCGCACGCGCGCTCCAGCAACGGTTCCTCCCGTCAGACGACGAGAGGGCGCAGTGCCCCGACCTCACCGCCGGCTTCGGAAGGGGCCCTGTCAGGTCACCCGAGGACGCCCGACCCCAGCCCACCGAGCTCGGTGGCGCCCGGGCCTTGGCCCCTGGCCGGCGAGCAGGGGCGGACGTTCGCCAGCTGGAGCCGCCGGCGCCTTTCGTCGGACCAAGCGATCTGCAAGCACGTCCCCGCGACGTCCGCGACCGACCCCCCCGATCAAGAAACTCGAGCGACATCAGCCCAGAGGACACGCCCGCCGCAGCCGCGGGTGGCCCTCGCCCAGGACGCCCGTCGACGACGGCAAGCGCGGGCAAGGAACGCAGGAGCGACCGGGCTCACCCTTGCGAGAGAGCCGTCCCCCGCCGAGGCTCCGGGTCCGACAGGACCTACGCGGACCACCTAGGCGCGCCCAGATGGTGGCGCCTCCAGACCGTCTCGTCGGCCCGCTCCCTCGCCGACCACGACCGCCGTGGCCGGGGGCTGCTCAAGCGGAGCGGAGCGCCGCTACAGGCCCACAAGGGCGTACAGCGAAGCGACTTCCTGCGGGGTCAGGGCGCGCAACCGACCCGGCCGCTGGGACCCCAGGAACACCGGTCCGATAGCGGTGCGCACGAGGGACTGGACCGGGTGGCCGACCTCGGACAGCAACCTTCGCACGACGTGCTTGCGGCCCTCGTGGAGCACGATCTCGACCAGCACCTTGTTGCCGGCGCTGTCGATGAGCCGGAAGCTGTCGACCTTCACAGGTCCGTCCTCGAGCAGGATCCCGGCGCGCAGGCGCTTGCCGACGTCACGCTGGACCGGGCCGATGATCTCGGCGAGGTAGGTCTTGGGTACCTCGAACGACGGGTGCGAAAGCCGGTGCGCCAGCTCGCCGTCGTTGGTGAGCAGCAGAAGCCCCTCGGTCTCGGCGTCGAGTCGACCGACGTGGAAGAGCCGCTCCTTCCGGTCGATGACGAGGTCGCCCACGGTGGGTCGGCCTTCCGGGTCGGTCATCGCCGACACCATGCCTTTGGGCTTGTTCAGAGCGAGGTAGACCTGCTTGGTCGAGGTCGAGACGCGTAGCCCGTCCACCCGGATGATGGCCACCTCGGGATCGACGCGGCGGCCCTGCTCGGTCACCAACACCCCGTCGACCGAGACCCGGCCCTCGGTGATGAGTTCCTCGCAGGCGCGGCGCGAGCCCACGCCCGCGGCGGCAAGAACCTTCTGGAGACGGATGCCGTCGCCCAATGTGCTGTCGGTCATGTCGTCATCTCAGGTTGAGGATGAGTCCGACGTGAGGTCGTCGATCTCAGGGAGGAGTGGAGCCAACGACGGCAGTTCGTCCAGAGACTGCAAGCCGAGCCGCTCAAGAAGGTAGTTGGTGGTGCGGTAGCGGGTGGCTCCCGTGTCCTCGTCGGGCCCGGCTTCGACCACCAGCCCGCGCGCCACCAGCGTCCGGACGACGCCGTCGACGTTCACGCCACGGACCGCGCTGACCCGCTGGCGGGTGACCGGCTGGCGGTAGGCGATAACGGCGAGGGTCTCCAGCGCCGCCTGCGTCAGCCGCGCCTGCTGGCCGTCGAGCACGAAGCGCTCGACATAGGGGGCGCAGTCGGCGCGGGTGTACAGCCGCCAGCCGCCGGCGACCTGGCGCAGCTCGAACCCACGGCCGGCCTCGAGGTAGTCGTTGGCCAGCTCGGCCAGAACTGCCTCGACCTCAGCCGTGGGGCGTTCCACGACCTGGGCAAGCGTGACGGCGGGTACCGGCTCGTCGGTCACCAGCAGGACGGCCTCCAACGCCGCAGCCAACGGAGGCAGGTCCTCCGGGAGGGGGGCCAAGGCGGCGGGTGCCGCGGCCTCCGTGGGGTCCTCCCCCGCGACGTCGGCAGCCGGACGCTCAGCCTCAGCCTCGACCGCCACCCGGTCGTCGTCCTCGCTCACGAAGTCCCCTCGTCCTGCACGTCGCTACCGGTCGGCGTCACGATCGCGTCCTCACCAGTGTCGACGATGGCCGGCTCGTCCCACTCCGCGCCGGCCGCGGCGGCCGCGGCACCGTCCTCCGGGTGGTCGTTCCGGGTCGGACCCGTCCAGCGGATCCGGAGCTCCGCGAGAGCCTCGGCCTGCTCGAACGACACCAACCCTTCCCGGTACAGCTCGAGCAGCCCCAGGAACCGCGCGACCACCTCGAGCGTGCCGGTGCAGTCGGCGGTCAGCGCCCGGAAGCTCGCTCCGCCCGTACGCCGGAGCCGTTCGTGCAGCAAGGCGGTCTGCTCGCGCACGCTGACGGTGCCGCCGTGCACGTGATCGACCGCGACAAGCTCCTCCGGCCGCGGCGTGAGCGCCTTGGCCGCCAGCCGGGCGAACTCCTCCGGCCCGAGTCCCAGCAGCACCTCCGGGAGCAGCCCCGCGTAGCGCGGCTCCAGCGCGACCTGACGCGGGTACCGATGGGACTCCTCCGCCAACAGCCCGGCCAGGTGCGCCGCCGCCAGCTTGTACGCGCGGTACTGCAGCAACCGGGCGAACAGCAGGTCCCGCGCCTCCAAGAGCGCCAGGTCCTCTTCATCCTCGACCTCCGCGCCAGGCAGCAGCCGGGCAGCCTTGAGGTCCAGCAGTGTCGCGGCGACGACCAGGAATTCGGTGGCCTGGCCCAGGTCCCAGGTGCTCCCGAGCGCCCGGAGGTGCGCGATGAAGTCATCGGTGACTTTCGACAGCGCCACCTCGGTGACGTCGAGCTGGTGCTTGCTGATGAGCCCGAGCAGCAGGTCGAACGGCCCCTCGAAGACGTCCAGGCTCACCAGGAAACCTTCGGCCGGGCCGGTTGGCGCCGTCAGGGGCTGGTCGGTCACCGGCGTCACCCGCCGAGGATCGCGTCGAGCAGCGGAGTGAGCAGGGTGTCAAGGAGCTGTGGCAGCAGCGGCAGTGGCCCGCCGAGCGGGATGAGCAGCAGGGCGAGCAGCACCGCGATGCCGATGTTGCGCTCCACCAGCTGGTGATGCGCCTTCTGCCAGCCCTGGGAACGCGGTCCGAGCGCGAACAGCAGCCGGCCGCCGTCCAGCGGCGGGAGCGGTACCAGGCTCAGGACGCCGAGGTAGAGCTGCGAGGCGCCCACCGCGAGCAGGCTGGCCTGAGCCAGCGGCACGCCGTTCGGGAAGCCGTGCTGCAGGAGGTAGGCCGCACCGCCGGTGGCGCCGCTTGCGCTCGGCCCGTAGGCAAAACGCCACGCGAGCAGCAGCCCTACTCCCAGCACGATATTGACCGCGGGTCCGCTCAGCGCGACTGCCAGCACCGCATGGCGACGCCGGCGGTCGAGGAGCTCCACGGGTTTGACCCACCCGAGCCCTGAGATAAGGGCTGCTACTGCCCCATATGGGTCAACGTGATGTCGAGGGTCAACCTGCAGCCGGTGTTCCGTCCGGGGTCGGCGGTCCCCCAGCCGGTCCGCGACCACTGACTGCACCCAACCGTGCAAGGTCAACCCGAGGAGGTACGAAGCGAGCAGGACGACCAGGGAGATCGGGTGGGCGAGCGCGTAAAGCACCTCAGCGGCCGCGTAGGCGGCGCACCAGGATGCTGGCCTCGCCCTTCGCCTCGAAGTCGGCCAGCACGACGGCCAGCGCCTCGCGGACGACCCGGCCGCGGTCCACGGGCAGCCCGTGGTCGCCGCGGAGCATCAAGCGGGCGTGCTCGAGGTCCATCAGCTCATCGGCCGACACGTAGACGGTGATCTTCTCGTCGTGACGCTCACGCCCGCTCGGACGGCGCTCGGCAATCGCGCGGGGGCGCCGGCGGGAGGTGGAACGCACCGCGTTGGCCGCTTCCTCCAGGCCTTCGGTGTCCTCGAGGGACACCGGCGCCAGGTCGACGCCCTGGGACAGCCCGGACGGCTCGTCCGTGACCGGCGCAGGGGCCACCGCCAGCGCGCGACTCTCGGAGGAGATTCTCTCCAGCCGCGCCGCAGCGTCCGAGCGCGCCTCGGGACGTGCCTCCTGACGGGATTCAGGCCGAGTTTCACGAGGCGCGTCCCCCGTGTTCCGGAACAACTCGTCAGCGCCCGGCAGCGCGATCCGGCGGCTCATCGCGCCAGCACCTCCCTGGCGAGGTCGCGATAGGCCTGGGCGCCCGCCGAGGTCGGCGCGTACGACGTGATGGGCTCCCCCGCGACGGTCGTCTCGGGGAACCGGATGGTGCGGTTGATGACAGTGTGGAAAACCCGATCCCCGAACGCCTCGACGACCCGCGCAAGAACTTCGCGGCCGTGCAGCGTCCTTGCATCGTACATCGTGGCCAGAATTCCCTCAAGTTCGAGTTGAGGGTTAAGCCTTTCCTTGATCTTCTCAATAGTCTGAATGAGGAGAGCCACCCCCCGAAGGGCAAAGAACTCGCACTCCAGCGGAATGATCACACCGTGCGACGCGGTCAGGGCGTTCACCGTCAGCAGCCCCAGCGACGGCTGACAGTCCATCAAGATGATGTCGTAGTCGTCCCGTACCGGGCCCAGCACCCGCAGCAGCGTCTGCTCGCGGGCGACCTCGTTGACGAGCTGCACCTCGGCGGCCGACAGGTCGATGTTGCTGGGCAGCAGGTCCATGCCCGGCACGTTGGTCTTGAGCATGACGTCATCGACGGTGACGTCCTTCTCCATCAGCAGGTTGTAGACCGTCCGGTCGAGCTGAAGCGGGTTCACCCCGAGGCCCACCGACAGCGCGCCCTGCGGGTCGAGGTCGACAAGCAGCACCCGCCGGCCCTGCTCGGCCAGCGCCGCTCCCAGGTTGATCGTCGACGTGGTCTTGCCGACGCCGCCCTTCTGGTTGCACATGGCAAGGATCCGGGCCGGACCGTGCCGGTCCAGCGCCGGCGGCTCCGGAACGTAGGGCAGCGGACGACCGGTCGGACCGGTCTCACCGACCAACGGGGCCGGCTTTGTCGACATACTCACAAGTCCACGTACCTCTCTGGAAACTGAGCGCTGTTGCGACTTCTCGCCGAGTGCCCTTGGCGACGAGCGGACTCTACGGGGCGTGACGATGCCTCTACAACACCGGGGCCAGAACTGTGGGCGACACGCCGACGCCTGTGGACAATGGTCCACAGGCTGTGGATGCCCCAGCGACCCCAGCGCAGCTGACGGAGCCGGCCGGGCCGGCAGCCCCGCGACAATTCCCAGGAGGATCGTTCTGGGGGAAGGACACCCCGTGGCGGCCGACACACCGACCACCCCGACCACCGCCAGCCGCCGGGACCACCGCGCCGACCCGTCAGCCGAGCGCCCGCGGATGCGCCCCCGCGTACACCTCACGCAGTTGGTCGACGGTGACCAGCGTGTAGATCTGCGTCGTCGTCACCGACGCGTGCCCGAGCAGCTCCTGCACCACGCGCACGTCGGCGCCGCCGGCGAGCAGGTGCGTCGCAAAGGAGTGTCGCAGGGTGTGCGGCGACACTGGCACGGTGAGCCCGGCCCGTTCGGCGGCCGCGCGAATAATCA